>NZ_WBYS01000003.1:0-301153 GCF_013283295.1 Marinobacterium sp. xm-m-312
GGCTCATTTTTCGGTACATTTCCGCCCTGTACATCGAACCTTAAAGTACCGTAGACTGGCGTAATCAGTACGCTTGTTAGCTATTAAAGTGCTCGTGGAAGGCAACATAGAAGCCTCGAGGCACCATTCTTTAAGGCTTGCAGATGTTGCAGGCCTTTTTTGTTTGTGCCCCGTACACCCTTAAAATTACTAAGCCGAATAACCTCAAAGGTAATAATCGCAAGGTATTCAGCGTAGGTAACTTTCTAGGGATACCCTCCACGTAACACCTCAAAGTAGTCATTCCTAAGCGTGCGTCCTAAGAACTGTTTTAAGGCGTGGTAAAACTTACTTTGTGGACTTGCATTTATAACGCTCCGAAGGGTAGAAGTGCTCTACCGATATACCTAATAGCGGTTTTTGTCATTCTGCCGATTTTAGTTCTCTACTCTGGAGGGAATGCGCAAAACGCTAGTTACTACATAGGCGATCCCGATACCACGAGATTGCAGGCACGCTTCTTCGTTAAAGCATGTATATTTACTGCGCTACTTGTTGTTTATGTACTGATAGCCTTTAGAGGCACTTGGCGCTACTTCCTTGATAAACGAAAGTGGCGCAAGTTAGTTGGTGCGCTAATGGTTTTACTCCAGCTACCCATGCTGTTGTTGGCATTCTCAGAAAACATACGTATTGGGTATCTGCTGTTCTTCTCAATCCTCGCTGATCTTTAGCATCCACTGACTCTTCATTTCAATTGAATGGCCTTCTCCATAGTGCTGTCCTACTGAGGCTTTTGCCCACCCACCAAGCTCGTCTATTAGCTCAGTAGGGCACTCAACATTCCTCAACCTGTCCCTGAGGCTATGCCTGAATGAATGCACTACACATCCATCAGGTACTCTTGGTTTAAGCCATTTATTCAATGCACCACTGGCTGAATTAGCCTTGGTAGATTTCCCATCACAGAATTTTGGTATTAACGGTGCCGAGAGAGCCCTGCATCGGCTTATGAGTAATTTGGCCGCTGACAGTGACGCCCCCACGAGAGGAACAATACGCTCACTCTCAGCTGTCTTTAGCCTTCGCCATGGATGTGGCTGAACAATAATATGTGGGTTGTCTGTCAGTACAACATCAGACGCTTGAAGACCAAGGGCTTCAGCTAAGCGAAGCCCAGTGTTTGATATGAGAGCTATGGTGAGCCTTGGGTCATCCGCAATCGCTAAGCATTCCGTTTGTACTTTCCTTATGTGAGCAACTGGTATTGGTTTGCGCAGAATGCTCCCTTTATTTGGTTCAGCAAAGTGAATGGCTGAGAATGCTGATACGGTTGGTAAGTCCTTCTCCCTAGCAGTGAAGGTGACAATGGCTTTAATGGTAGTAATTATTCGCTTCGCACTTGCTGTAGATAGCCCTCTCTCTTGGATTAGGTAATCTCTAAAAGCATTCGCTAGTTCTCGGTTGTACGCATTGATTGGATGAATGCCAACCGATTCCTCTATATATCTAACTGCACGCCTTACTGAACCATAAAACTCTTCAGGCCGATTAGTTCCTTTCTGGCTTAGGTAATATTCTGCGGCTTCAGTAAGAAGTGGGCTGTTTGAAAATGACTCTGTTGGGCTGACTAATGCTGTGGTGAGAGCAGGAGAATAATCCTGCCTGAACTTATTAGCCCAGTTACCCAAGGCGGAGAAGGTGAGAACTTCCCACTCACGCTCTAATTCATAGCTAATCTTCTGAGCGCGGCGGCGTGCAATCTCAGGATGGCGTGTGTGAAGGGATGTGCGTATCCGGTCTAGACGGTAGTGCTGAAGAACCCTCTTCGGAACCCTCCGGCAGTAATAGAAATAGCCGTGTTTACTTTCTATGTAGTTCGATTGCCTCTTTTGTACCAAAATTTGTACCCCACGCCTTAAAACAGTTCTTAGGACGCACGCTTAGGAATGACTACTTTGAGGTGTTACGTGGAGGGTATCCCTAGAAAGTTACCTACGCTGAATACCTTGCGATTATTACCTTTGAGGTTATTCGGCTTAGTAATTTTAAGGGTGTACGGGGCACAAACAAAAAAGGCCTGCAACATCTGCAAGCCTTAAAGAATGGTGCCTCGAGGCGGAATCGAACCACCGACACGAGGATTTTCAATCCTCTGCTCTACCAACTGAGCTATCGAGGCAACTCATTGGAGGCGCGTATTAAACCGAGATCTGCTTTGGGTGTCAACAGTCTGATTTAAAAAATCTTTATTTAGTGGGTACGTAGCCTTCGGCTTTCTCGAAATCTTCTCCAGCGAAGAACTTTTGCATTTCGCCTTGTAAGAATTTGCGCGATTCTGCATCCATCATGTTGAGGTGCTTTTCATTGATCAACATGGTTTGGTGATCGGTCCACTCTTGCCATGCTTTTTTAGAGATGTTGTCGAACACATCTTGGCCGATTGGGCCGGGGTAGGGTGCGCGCTCTAGGCCTTCTAGTTCTTCTTGGTACTTACGACAAAATACAGTGCGTGACATTTAACTCTCCTTGTGTGCGGCGCTGAGTGTATCAATCAGTGTCTTAACAGGCGCCGCTAAGCCAACTTCGCTAGGTTGTACGCTGTTATACCAGAGTGTGGTTCGCTCTTCCATGACGTGTTCGACTTGCAGGTAGTCTGCATTGATGACGACGGGTGTGATCTCTAGGTGGTAGTGCGAGAAGGTGTGTCTAAACGGCTCTAGGATCTCTAGGTTGTTTTGATCAACTGCCCAGTGCATCTCTATATCCCGTAGGTCTGTGACTTCTGGAAAACTCCACAGTCCACCCCATATGCCTGCCGCAGGCCGTTGCTCGAGAAGGAACTTTTCACCCTCTTTTATCAACAACATAAAGGTCTGTTTTGTGGGCTTCTCTTTTTTGGGTTTTGATCCAGGAAAATCTGTAACGCGATCTGCTTTTAGAGCTAAACAACCGTCGCTAATTGGGCAATCTGCACAACGGGGTTTGGAGCGAGTGCAGAGTGTCGCACCAAGATCCATCATCGCTTGGGTGTAGTCGGCATTGCGGCTATTCGGGGTCAATGAATCGGCATGATCCCAAAGCCGATTAGCGACTTGAGTATTGCCGGGCCAACCTTCGACAGCAAAGTATCGTGCTAAGACGCGTTTTACATTGCCATCCAGAATGGCTGCTTTGGTGCCATAAGCAATGGAACTCACTGCGGCAGCGGTTGATCGTCCTACACCTGGAAGTTGCTCGAGCAGGTGGGGGTCTTGCGGGAAGTGACCTTTAAACTCATTAACGACCATGTTGGCGGCTTTGTGCAGGTTTCTGGCGCGGGCGTAGTAACCCAGACCGGTCCAGTGATGCAAAACTTCATCAATCGGTGCTTTGGCTAAGGCTTCGACTGTGGGGAAACGCTCCATAAAGGCGTTGTAGTAAGGAATCACAGTCGCTACTTGGGTCTGCTGCAACATGATTTCAGAGATCCAAGTGTTGTATGCGCTTTTTGTCTGTTGCCAAGGGAGGTGCTTGCGACCGTGTTGATCAAACCATTTCAACACGATCGCAGAGAAGTGACTGTTATCCATTCGGTCTCTTTATTAATTACCGAACAGCCCTTTAATCAGAGATCCGGCGTCTTGGCTTTTCAGCTGTTCGCCCAATTTATCTTTAAGAGAGTCTTGTAGCTTCTCTTTGGCTTGCTGTTCGAGTGCTTCTTTTTTCTTGTCGATCTCTGCTTGCAGCTTCTCGCCAGCTACTTTCTTCAGCATGTCACCAACAAAGCGGGTATCCAGTTTGCAGAGTTTAACAGGGTCGGTGTCGAATGTGCCTCTGCAATTGACGGGGATACGGGTGCCACGCAGTGCTGGATTGATGCCACAGCTCTTCTGGAAGAGGTCCTCTTTTATGGTAAGCCCAAGGGTGTAATCCAGTGACTGTTTGGGCAGGTTAACGGTCCCGTTGGCATCTAGGTTGGCGGCATCGACACTAGCTAGAAGTTCAGGATTGGTCACAACGCCATTTTTAATAATGAAATCGCTGCTCAGGTTAGCAATCGGGGTGGTTTTGTCGACCTGGTCAGGGTTGAAGCCGAACGAAGTGATGTTCTCGATCTTTTGGCAAAGCTCTTGTGCCATATCGATCCCTTTGATTACCCCTTCGTCAGCGGTCAGTGTCATTTTGCCGTTGAGGTTTTCGATGAATGCCTTAACGGATGTCCCCTTAGTGCTCAGCGTTCCTGCTAGGTCGACTTTGGCCGAGAGTATGGGATCTTCCATAGCCAGTGCCATCAGTTGTTCAGCGGCAATGTCTTTAAACCTTGGATTGAACGTTAAGGTTGGCGCTTTGTTATCTGCTCGAATCTCGGCAGTGGCATTTAAAGAGCCACCAAAGGCTTTAGCATCTAACTGATCGACGGTCAGCACGCCCCCTTTGGTTTTGGCGCTGAGTTTTATGTCAGAAATGGTCTGCTTTTTGAGGATAAGGGTGTCGAGCGATAGCTGGTAGGTAGAGTTATCAGCAATGGGTAGTGATATCTCGATTGGATCTGTTGGCCAGCCTTTTTCGGAAGAACTACTATTTGCTTCAGTGTCGCTTGAGGGTAGGTAGCGATCCAGATCTATGCGGTCCCCTGCTAAATTCACTTGCATGGCAAGGCTGTTCAGATCGACGGTTGTTGACCCTTTAAAGCGGCTTTCATCAAATTGTAGATCGATGTTGGAGAGAGTCAGAATCTGCTTCTCGGTATCGAATTGCAGAGCTGTTGTCAGATCGATGGCTAGATCGAGGTTGCCCTGGTCTTGATTGGGCATAGAGAGCATCAGCCCTTTGATTTGAATGCTGTCCGCTTCAATTTTGCCGCCCAACAGTGCTGAGATACTAATAACGGCTCGTGCGTTTTCGAGGGTGGCCTGTTGTTTAGAGTCGTTCGTTTGTGCAGAGATATCGCTCAGCTCCACCGCAAGCGTAGGGTAGAGCGACCAGCCGATCGGGCCATTTATTGCCAGTTCAATGCCAGCTTTTTCTTTGGCTTGCTGCTCGATTTCGGCTTTGTATTCGTTGGGATCAAACAGGTAGGCCATGTAGCCTGCCAGTGCACCAACCATTAAAACAGCCAGCAAAAGTAGAGCGACGATTATTCGAATAGCGACTTTCATAGTGTGTTCCAAATTAGGGATTTACATTCAGTGTAGTCGAAAATTAAAAAAAGCCAGTTAACCTGCCGTTTCCAGCGCGATTTCGCTATACTTGCGCTTTGCGCATGACTAGCGGAGAGAAACATGGCTGCACGCACAGCAAACGTATCACGCGATACGCTAGAAACTCAGATCAGTGTTGAGATCAATTTGGACGGTACCGGCGAGTTTAAAGCCGATACTGGCGTCCCTTTTCTTGAGCACATGATGGACCAAATTTCGCGTCACGGCTTGATTGATATCAACGTCAAAGCGAATGGCGATACACACATCGATGATCACCACACAGTCGAAGATATCGGCATTACACTGGGCCAAGCGTTTAAGCAGGCAGTTGGTGATAAAAAAGGCATTCGTCGTTACGGCCACGCTTACGTGCCACTTGATGAGGCATTGTCACGTGTCGTGATCGACTTTTCGGGTCGTCCAGGTCTAGAGATGCACGTCGATTTCGTGCGTGGTTCTGTGGGTGGTTTTGATGTCGATCTGTTTGGCGAATTCTTCCACGGTTTTGTGAATCACGCGGGCGTTACGCTGCACATTGACAACCTGCGCGGTAAGAACACTCATCACCAAGCAGAGACTGTTTTCAAAGCCTTTGGCCGCGCTCTACGTATGGCATTGGAGTTTGACGATCGTGCTGCCGGCATGATGCCTTCAACTAAAGGGTGTCTATAAGTTATGAGCACGATTGCCGTTATTGATTACGGTATGGGTAACCTGCACTCGGTTGCCAAAGCGCTTGAACTGGTTTCCGACGACGGCACTCAGGTCGTGTTGACGGCTGATCCACAGAAGGTTCGCGATGCGGATCGCGTCCTTCTGCCAGGTGTTGGCGCTATTCGCGATTGTGTAGCAGAGATGCGCCGTCTTGGTGTGGATCAAGAGGTGAGCGAAGCGATCAGCTCTGGAAAGCCCTTCCTAGGTATCTGTGTGGGTTACCAAGCACTGACTAACTTCTCTGAAGAGAATGGCGGTGTGGAGTGTTTAGGCGAGTTTGAAGGCCGTGTTAACTTCTTTGGTAAAGATCTTAAAGACGACAACGGCGACAAGCTTAAAGTGCCGCACATGGGTTGGAATCAGGTTCAGCAGAGTATTGATCACCCACTTTGGCAGGGCATAGAAAACGACACACGTTTCTACTTTGTGCACAGCTACTACGTTAAGTTGGCGGAACAAGCATTGGTTGCCGGTACCGCAAATTACGGTGTCGACTTTGATGTGGCTTTGGCAAAAGACAATGTCTTTGCTACGCAGTTCCACCCAGAGAAGAGCTCGAAAGCGGGCCTTCAGCTTCTAAAGAATTTTGTAAATTGGAACGGCCAAGTTTAAGTCGTTCACCCATAGGAAAAGCTTCAATGTTAATTATCCCTGCGATTGATCTTAAAGACGGTAAATGTGTGCGCCTGCGTCAGGGCCGTATGGATGACTCAACCGTATTCTCTGACAACCCCGTTGATATGGCGGCAAAGTGGGTCGATGCGGGATGTCGACGTTTGCACCTTGTCGATTTGAATGGCGCGTTCGCAGGCGAGCCAGTCAATGGTGGTATCGTTCGTGAGATCGCTAAAGCATACCCTGATCTACCGATTCAGATCGGTGGCGGTATCCGTTCTGCAGAGACCATTGAAGCCTACCTAGATGCCGGCGTCTCTTACGTGATTATCGGTACTAAAGCGGTTAAAGAGCCTGAGTTTGTTACCGAGATGTGTAAAGCCTTCCCAGGCAAAATAATTGTGGGTCTTGATGCGCAAGATGGCCGCGTTGCGATTGATGGTTGGGCGGAAGTGACTGATGTAATGGCGGTTGATCTGGCTAAACGTTTCCGTGATGACGGTGTCTCTTCAATTGTCTACACCGATATCGCTCGTGACGGCATGATGCAGGGCGTTAACGTAGAGGCTACCGTTGATCTGGCGGTACAGGGCGGTATTCCTGTTGTCGCTTCAGGCGGTGTCACGAACATCGACGATATCCGTGCATTGGCGGAAGTGGCTGACCAAGGCATTTTGGGTGCGATTACTGGCCGAGCTATTTATGAAGGCACACTGGATGTGGCTGAAGCACAGGCTCTTAGCGATCAGCTGACGGCTAAGTAAGGATTTATAGATGGCACTAGCGAAGCGCATTATCCCTTGTCTGGACGTCGAAAACGGACGCGTCGTTAAAGGCGTTAAGTTCCTCGATATTCGTGATGCTGGTGATCCAGTTGAGGTCGCCCGTCGATACGACGAACAGGGGGCTGATGAGATCACCTTTTTGGATATCACAGCCAGCCATGAAGGCCGTGACACGATGGTGCATACGGTTGAGCGTATGGCGTCGCAAGTGTTTATCCCGTTGACCGTTGGCGGTGGTGTTCGTACCTGTGACGATATTCGTACGCTGTTAAATGCTGGCGCTGATAAGGTCTCTATTAATACGGCAGCCGTATTTAACCCCGAGTTTGTGAAAGAGGCAGCGGATCGTTTTGGTAGTCAGTGTATTGTCGTGGCGATTGATGCAAAACGAGTCTCTGCTCCAGATGAAGAGGGCCGCTGGGAGATCTTTACCCACGGTGGCCGTAAGCCAACCGGCCTAGACGCTGTTGAATGGGCGCAAAAGATGGAAGAGCTTGGTGCAGGTGAGATTCTACTGACCTCCATGGACCAAGACGGTGTGAAAAGTGGTTATGATTTAGGCGTGACTCGAGCAGTGTCTGAAGCGGTGACCATTCCCGTCATCGCATCAGGTGGCGTTGGTAACTTAGATCATTTGGTTGATGGCTGCATCGAAGGCAAAGCCGACGCAGTGCTGGCCGCCTCTATTTTCCACTTTAACGAATACACAGTACCCGAAGCGAAAGCGTACATGCGTGAGCGCGGTATTGAAGTACGTCTTTAATCAACGGCAAAGGTAGGCATCGATGCTAGATCCCAATGAACTAGAAACTGAGATTCGTAACCTTGAGCACTGGCAGCAGGTTGCCTTCTCTGCTGCGCTGACCGAGCGTATGTTCAATAACTTCGCGCTGTTCTCCAAGTTGATGGAGTTTGGCGATTTAGATCGCATGCGCACAGTGCTTGATGGCGTATGGGGTGAATTGGCTCAAAACGGCAGCAAGCTAAACTACGACGTTCAGCTTGGCCATGTTGACGATAACCTGGTGGATCTCGATGAGTTCGACACCTTTGGTGCCATTCCTGCCCGCGATGCAATGCTGGCGCTCTACTCAACGCTGATGTGTAAGCTAGAGAAAGAGGCGAGCGACGCGGTTGCGGTATCGAACCTCTCTTACGAGACCGTATCGGCTTACATTGAGTTTGCTGAAGCGGACGATCAGATGTCTGATGAAGAGCTGATCCGCATGATCAACTCTCACGACATGATGCTGGATGAAGATGCGTTTCAGAGCGAAGTTCTGGAACAGCTAAACGGCGCTAAACAGAATGCTGCAACCATTTCAGCTCTGCGTGAACTTGGTGAAAACCAAGGCATTTCAAACATAGGGATCAGCGACGAAGAGTAATGCTTAGACTGGGTCTTATTCTTCTGATTGTTCCAAGCCTCGCACTGATGGGGGCTTACATGTACGAGCAGCACTTGATCGAGAGCTGCACGGCGACCGGTGGCTTCTACGACTATGCTCTCTCAGAGTGTAATCCACAGACAGAACAACCTTTCATTCCTTTTATGGTGCGCTACCCACTGTTGGTGAACGGCGGCATGCTGTTGAGTGTGTTGGGTCTTCTGTTAACCATCGTTGGCCTCTATAAACCCAATAAGCGAGACGTTGCGTGATTAAAAAGATCATCTGGGCTCTTATTTTAATGTCAGGCATCGGCTTCTACCTCTGGGCAGAGTTTGCCGGTGATGATTGGCTAGAAGCGTTTAACTCAGAGCGACAACAGGCGGCTGCCGAGTTCTTTGCTAAAGGTGAAGAGCAGGGTAGGGTAAAAACGGACGCAGCTTGTTTTGATGATGCTATTGGTCAGATTGCTGAGTGCTTAAGCATCTCGTGTACGGTCGATGCCGGTCAGTATCTACGCGGTTGTTGGGGCGTTGCCGAACGTGCAGAGAGCTTCTGTGATGGGGTGCCTGAGTTCCAAGAAGAGAAGACTGAAGATGAGAAAGAGTGGGCTCGTTTTGCCTGCTACGATCTGAACAGTCGCGGCGATGGCTGCCGTCTTCTGATGCGTCAAAAGCAGCAGCACTGCGCAACACAATAAGGACAATTGAATGAACTACTATTTAGCAGCGATGGAGCCCTTCCTATTCTGGGGTGGCTTGGGCATCTACATCATCTCTCTGGCCATGTATGGAACTCGCAGTGGCGATTGGAAAGCGATCATTCGCTTTTGGGAGCCGCTACTCAAACTTAACCCAACCGAGTTTCGTATCAACCGCATCGGTCTGAGCGGCATGATTCTGGCGGTTGTGATTCGAGTCTACCTAAACTTCCTAGCGTAATTCACCATGCGCACGAACTCGCCTTTCTCAGGGTTGGCCTATCTAGGCCGCGGTTTCAAAATGCTGTCGGAGCCCGGTCTTCGCGCCTTTGTATTGGTACCTTTGCTGATCAATACAGTCATCTTTGTTGGGGCGATCTATCTTCTGGTGACCAACTTCTCTGCTTGGGTTGATGCTCTAATCGCCCTTTGGTTACCCGATTGGGGGTGGTTGGATTATCTAATCTACTTCTTATGGCCTATCTTCGCGTTGGTCTTGGTGCTGATGGTCTATTACGGCTTCTCGGTTGTTGCGAACTTTATAGCCGCGCCATTCAACGGCATCCTTTCAGAACGGGTCGAGCAGCGTCTGCGAGGCGATGCGATCAGCAATGAACTCAGCCTATTGCAGATGATTCCCGGCACCCTCGCGCGTGAGTTAGCTAAGTTGGCGTACTTTATTCCAAGGGTTTTGCTCTTGTTGATTCTAGGCTTTATCCCGCTCATAAACCTAGCGACCCCAGTGCTTTGGTTCATCTTCAGTGCGTGGATGATGGCGATTCAATACATCGACTACCCGATGGATAACAACGGCCTGACCTTCAAGCGAATGAAGGGGTTATTGAAAGAGCGTCGTTGGTCTGCGTTAAGTCTAGGCTCGGTGATACAGCTTGGCATGTTGGTACCCCTGCTGAATCTGATTTTGATGCCGGCGGCAGTGATTGGCGCAACGATCTTTTGGGTGGAAGAGTATGAAGCTGATGGTGAGCAGGGGCGTTTAAAGTAAGCGCTGCTAAATCTTAACCACTCGACTTTCAGGGAAGGTCACACTGAAGCGACTACCTTCACCCGGTTTGCTAGTTACTCCCAACTTAGCATTGTGCCGAACCAACACGTGTTTCACTATGGCCAGCCCAAGACCAGTACCACCACTGTCGCGTGATCGACCCTCATCCACTCGGTAGAAACGTTCTGTGATTCTTGGAATGTGCTCTGCTGGTATACCGACACCGGTATCGGTCACTGAAAACTGTACGCCGTTGTCCAGTTTCTCCAGTGCTATATCAATGACTCCGTTAGCCGGTGTATATCGAACCGCATTGAACACAAGGTTGGAGAGGGCGCTACGTACCTCACCCTCATTACCAAGAATCTCAAAGCCTTGGTCCATTTTGAGCGAGATTTGATGCTGTTTTGGCCCTGACACCTCTTTTGCTTCTTCTGTGATCCTTTCTAGCATTTCTCTAATGAAAATGGGCTTTCGGCTCTTATTTTCTGAGCTGGTTTCCAAGCGAGAAAGGGTTAGAAGGTCAGCAATCAGAGCAGCCATACGACTGCTCTGAGACTGCATAGAGTGGATCGCTTTTTGTATTGGTTTGGGCAGCTCTTGCTCTTGTAATGTCTCCAGATACCCATGAATAACTGTGATTGGAGTTCTCAGTTCGTGTGACGCATTGGCTAAGAAGGTATGACGCATAAGGCCAATTTTTTCGCTCTCAGAGATATCCCTAACAATTAGAACTTTGTCACCTTCACCAAAGGACTCTACACGGTACTCAAGCACTCTTTTCTGGTCTGCTGAGTCTGCTTTGAATGAAGCGATATGAGACGATTGAGAGTAAAATTCTAAAAAATTAGGTTCAGAAAAGACCTCCTGTACCCTTTTATGTTTCTGCTCAATGGTTATCTCTAATATCTCTTCAGCGGCATTATTCCACCACTCAATATTGTCTTGATTATCAATGATGACGATGGCGTCTTTCATGGCAGAGGTGGCTGCTTGAAACTGATCCATATCGGCATGGATCTCATCGTATTCTGCTTCCGTCTTATTCCGATAGTTGGCTATCGAGCGAACAATACGCCCCTGTTCAAAGGGTAATTTAGGATCTGGCGAGCTGAGATTTTGGTCTAGCCAAGTGACTAACTTTGCGTTCAGCAGCGAACTCAATATCGACCAAAGCAAAGAGCCAAATAATGCACCCAGTATTAGGTTGTGACTTGTAAAAAAACCGAGAACTGCACCAGCAAGAGTAAAGCTGAGAAGGCCAAGTAGTTGGCGTGCTATCGATTCGGTCACAAATCTATCCTAGAGTTTGGTTGAAAAACGGTATCCTGTACCACGAACTGTTTGGATTAAATTACCAAGGTCTGGCCCTAGTGCTTTGCGAAGACGTCGAATGTGCACATCCACTGTTCGCTCCTCCACATAGACATTCCCGCCCCAAACCATATCTAATAATTGGCCCCGGGAATAGGCTCTATCTTGATGTGTCATAAACAGATGAAGCAGTTTGAACTCTGTTGGACCTAGATTGAGCGACTGGCCGGAAGCATCCGAAACCCGATGTGAGACTGGATCTAAAATAATCCCACCGATTGAGATGGCGCCCTCATCACTCTCGGGAAGGCTTCTTCTAAGAACCGCTTTTAAGCGAGCGATCAGCTCTTTGGGTGAAAAAGGCTTAGTAATGTAATCATCTATACCCGCTTCAAGGCCCTGAATTTTATTGTCTTCATCAGCTTTCGCCGTCAGCATGATGATCGGTAGGTCTTTGGTGGTAGGGTCGCTGCGAAGGCGTTTGGCTAGCTCTATTCCGCTGGTACCAGGCATCATCCAATCGAGCAGCATCATGTCAGGCTTTTCATCAATGACCATGGCATGGGCTGTTTTTGCATCACAGGCCTCTAGTGTCTCAAAGCCGGCGAGCTCTAGTGCCATTACAATCATTTCACGAATAGCGGATTCATCATCAACGATCAGTATGCGTCTGGAACGACTCATGGTAACTCTCTCATCTGTTTCATTGACCTCATTAAATGATGCTTTCGTTACAAAAAGATGACAATGACGTTTTACAGTGCGTAATCAGCAGCTAATCCCACCAAAACAACTAGTTCAGCATAGTGATTATTTAAAAATGCTTTGAAACAGGGCATGCGTTCACGATCTTTTATCAGCCAGTGCTGGTAGATAAAGAACCCTACAGCACCTATCAGTCCAAGATAGAAATAGATTCCAAGGGATTCCAGTATTCCAATCCAAACCAGTACAGCAAGAGCAGCAATCTGTAGGCCGGCTATAGCCATGCGATCGTATTGGCCAAAAAATACAGCTGTCGATTTGATGCCTATCTTTAAATCATCATCCCGATCGACCATGGCGTACATGGTGTCATAAGCGACCGTCCATAAAATTTTAGCAAGGAAGACTAACCAGCCGACTAATGGCACTTCGCCTAAGGTTGCAGCAAAGGCCATCGGAATTCCCCAACCAAACGCCATACCCAAAACGACTTGGGGGAAGTGGGTGTAGCGCTTCATAAAGGGGTAGCTGAAGGCTAATAACAGAGCGATGGGCGATAGCAAGATCGCGGCTTTGTTCGTGAACAGCACTAAGATAAACGCGATCAGCATTAATCCGACGAACAAGCCAATGGCTTCTTTGCTAGTGATGCGTCCCGTTGGGAGTGGGCGTTCTGAGGTGCGCTTTACATGGCCATCCACTTTGCGGTCTGCAAAGTCGTTGATGACACAGCCGGCTGAACGAGTCACCCATACCCCAAAGGTAAAGATAAACAGTAGATCCCAACTGGGTAAGCCACTTGCGGCGATCCATAAAGCCCAGAGAGTTGGCCATAACAAGAGATAGGTGCCAATCGGTTTGTCTGCTCGCATCAATTGCCATGCGGCATGGAGTTTATCTGCAGTGATCACAAGTGACTCAAGTATCTTTAAATTAAGGTGGTAGTATGAAGTGAGGGAGTGCTTAAAACAACAAAGCCACCTGAAGGTGGCTTTGTTAGAAGCAGAGTCGCAAGCTTACTCTCGAACGATCTTTTTGATCTCTTTAGTCTTCATGTGACGAACATCGGTACCGCTGACTTGGTAGATGACTTGCTCAGCCAAATTGCAGGCATGGTCACCGATTCGTTCTAGTGCACGAAGAATCCAGATAATATTTAGCACACCACTGATAGAGCGTGAGTCTTCCATCATGAAAGTGATTAAAGCTCGCATGGTCGACTGGTATTCACGATCAACATGTTTATCACTCTTGACCACTTTGTACGCTAATTCGATGTCACGATTTTCAAAAGCGATTAATACTGAGTTGAGCATGTCTGTGACCATCTCACCAATGTGGCTGACCTCATGAAGACTTTTGCTACTCGATTCATTATTTGACAGATCGATGGCCTGTTTGGCAACGCGAGAGGCTTCATCTCCGATACGCTCCAGATCAACAATGGCACGGTTGATTGACAGAACCAGCCTTAAATCAACGGCTGCTGGCTGGCGAAGCGCAATGATCTGTTCACACGCTTTATCTATCTGATTTTCGAAGCGATTGGTCTCTCGATCCAGCTCACGAGTTGATTCAGCCAGTGAGATATCTTGATTGAGCAGTGCATGCAAAGAGTCAGTGACTTGCTGCTTAACGGTTCTGCCCATCTCTAAAAATTCGGAACGAAGCCTCTCAAGCTCTTCGTTGAACTTATTTGATGTGTGTTGCGAATAGATCTCGCCACTGTCGCGCATTACAAACCCTCTTTTTAGGTCAACTAGGTCTAATTACCTTTAGTATTTCAAAAGAATGTTAGAGATTTGTGACAGTTTCGTGTCGATTTGGTTAAAGGAAAATATATCTCTAAAGGGTAGGCTTACCTTGCGATAAAACTTATGATTATCAAAGAAATCAGCTTTTTAGGCTGTTGAGATAAGCCCAATGGACACGCAATGCAGTTAATTGAAAAAGAGTTAAGTTGGTTATCGTTCAATGAACGCGTACTGCAGGAAGCTGCGGATGTAAACGTACCCATCATTGAGCGTGTCCGTTTTTTGGGTATTTACTCCAGCAATTTAGATGAGTTTTTCAGAGTTCGGGTTGCAGACTTGCACCGTCGCCTACGTCTTGAGCAACTAGGCAAGGTCGAACCCAAAGGGATGTCGGCTGAAAATCTGTTACATCTAGTGAATGAGAAGGTACAAACTCTCGCAGATCGTTTTAATGACATCCACATTGATGTCATCAAGGGACTCGCCCGTCGCAATATCTTTCTGATCAATAACGATCAGTTGAACGAGAAAGAGGGTGGCTGGTTACGGAAATACTTCCGAGATGAGGTCCTGCACCACATCACACCCATCTTAGTGAATGAGAACACCAAGCTTGCTAGCGTCATGAATGACGAAGATGCGTACCTGATGTGTGCCCTAAAAAAAGGGACTTCAGTTCAGTATGCACTTCTTGAAATTCCTTCTGATAAAACCAACCGATTTATCCAACTGCCTCGAATCAAAGGTCAGCGGCGAAAGCCAATCATCGTGCTCGATAACGCCATTCGCTATTGCGTTGACGATATCTTTGATGGATTTATCGATTTTGACTCGACCGAAATGTTTGCCGTTAAGGTGACGCGAGATGCGGATTATGACTTAGAGCGTGATGTTGAGTTATCCCTACTAGAGAAAATGTCTCAAGGCATCAAACAGCGTGATACGAATAGGCCTGTGCGACTGGTCTATGACGAAATGATGCCTGATTACATGTTTGACTTCATGTGTGAGAATTTGGGGCTACAACCCGATGCGGAAACCACTGCGAGCGGACGTTATCGAAACTTTAAAGACTTTATTAATTTTCCAAATGTTGGTCCTCGCTATCTAGAGAACGAAAAGCTCTCGGCTCTGAATAGTCATCAATTTGATAGTGCATCGAATGTATTCGAAGCGATCTCTAAAGAGGACATTCTGCTCCACTACCCCTACTATAAATTTCGTTATTTGACTGATTTTGTGCGTGCGGCGTCGTTCGATCCCGCTGTTAAGCAGATACAGGTAACGGTTTATCGAGTAGCGAACAATAGTCAGATTCTCAAATCACTGATCGAGGCTGTTAAGAACGGTAAAAAAGTGATTGTCATTGTCGAACTCAGTGCACGATTTGATGAAGAGGCGAATATTGAATGGGCACGTGAACTTACTGAGGCAGGGGTTGTTGTTGAGTTTGGTGTTGCCTCACTTAAGTGTCATGCAAAAATAATTCACGTCGTCCGAGAAGAGGAGGGTGAAGAGGTTGCTTATGGTTACATCAGTACGGGTAACTTGAACGAGAAAACTGCTCGAATTTACACTGATTTTGGTCTGTTTACTAAACGACCTGAGATTACAGAAGAGCTCGATAAAGTCTTTGATTTTATTATCAATCCTTACAAAAATTTCAAGTTCAAACATCTTCAAGTTAGTCCAAATTACAGCCGTGACCCAATCAATCAATTGATTGATGATGAGATTGAAGCGGCACGCAATGGCAACCGTGCCGAGATCTTTTTGAAAGTGAATAATCTAGTCGACGAAGGACTCTCTAATAAACTTTATGAAGCGAGCCAGGCGGGAGTCAAAATACGTCTAATTGTTCGCGGAATGTGTAACATTTTAGCCGGTATACCAGGCGTGAGTGACAATATCAAAATCATCAGTATTGTCGATCGCTATCTTGAGCATGCTCGTGTGTCACTGTTTTATGCTGGTGGTAAACGAAAGATGTTTTTAACTTCTGCTGACTGGATGACTCGCAACATCGACCACCGAATTGAAGTCGGTTGCCCAATTTTGGATAAAAATGTTCGTAAGCTCATTAAGGACCAGCTCGACCTACAATGGCGAGATAACACTAAGGCTAGAGCCTTAGACCCGGAGCAGGCCAATCATTATGTAACTCGTGGCAATCGTAAGAAAATACGCTCACAGATGGCGATTTACGACTACTTAAAACAGCTGGAGCGCTCTCGTGAACGACAAGCATAACTCTGAATCTGAATCACGACACTTTGCAGCGATTGATCTAGGTTCTAATAGTTTTCACATGTTGGTCGTGCGTCAACTTCACGATGATGTGCAGCCCCTTTTTAAACACAAAGAGCGTGTTCGCTTGGCTGAGGGTTTAGACGCTAAAAATAACCTCTCTGAAGAGGCTATCGAACGAGGAGTCGCAGTACTCAAGACATTTGCTGAACAACTAACGCCCTTTCCAAACTGTACTGTGCGCGTGGTCGGTACACACACCTTGCGAATTGCTAAGAATCGCAGTGAATTTCTTGCCTCTGCTAGACAAGTCTTTCCATACCCCATCGAGATTATCAGTGGTCAAGAAGAGGCTCGCCTGGTTCATTTGGGTGTTTCAAGTTCAGAGCACTTAGCGGGTAACACCTTGGTCATTGATATTGGTGGCGGGTCCACTGAGGTTGCACTCGGTCGTGAGAATAGCTTGGAATTAGGTCGCTCTCATACTATGGGTTCGGTGAGTTTTACCGAGGCCTTCTTCAGTAAAGGCGTTGATAAGGCCTCTTATAAAAAAGCGAAGCTCTATGCGCAACAGCAGCTGGAACGCTTTTCTGCCCTCTTTGCATCCATCGGTTGGAATCAAGTCCGGTGTACTTCAGGTTCAGCACAAGCGATAGCGACAGCCAGTGAAAACTTGGGCTATGATCCGAAAGAGATTTCCGCTAAATCGATAAAAGCCTTACGTAAATTAGTCGTCAAAAATGAGTTATCCAGTAAAGTTGTAAAAGGCATTAGTGAGCAACGATTGCAGATTTTCGCTGGTGGTTTGGCGATTCTAGATGCCGTTTTCTCTAGCCTCGAGATTGAGCAAGCCAAGTTTTCCTCTGGTGCGTTACGTGAAGGTTTGCTGGGAGAGTTTACGGCGTCATCGGGTGATCAGCAGGATACTAGAACGCGTGCGATTCGCTCATTGATGGCACGTTACCACGTTGATACCAAGCATGCGGAGCGAGTCAGTGATACCGCAACGAAACTTTGGCGGCAGTTAGCTCCAGAATTACGACTTCCGGTTTTTACTCGTCGTTACCTGCAATATGCGGCACTGACACATGAGGTAGGACTAAACCTAAATTCAAGTGGTTTGCAGAAGCATTCAGCCTATATTTTAGAGCATTCAAACCTAGCCGGTTTTAGTTTCGACCAGCAAAAGCTGGTCGCGCTAATGGTTCGATTGCATCGTAAAAAGATTAAAAAGTCCCTAGTGACCAACCTTGGCATGCTATCCAAAAAACATGCCATCGCGTTGATTCTGATTTTACGTATCTCTGTTATCTGGCACCTAAGTCGAAGCAGCGAGTACCCTGAAGTACCTAAAATTGAATTCGATGGCGAACGACTCACCCTCTCATTAGATGCAGAGGTCAGTGATGAATATCCACTCCTGATTGCGGATCTGGAGCGGGAAGAGTCTTTCTGTAAACAGTACGGCATCGATATGCGAATTGAATTTCTGCTCTAACCAAAACGGCCTGTAATGTAATCCTGCGTTAGCTGGTGTGATGGGTTGGTGAAGATCTGTTCAGTATTACCCACCTCAATCAGATCACCCAGGTGGAAGTAGGCTGTACGATCAGAGACACGCGCTGCCTGTTGCATTGAGTGCGTGACGATAACGATGGTGTACTGACTTTTAAGCTCTTCGATCAACTCTTCAACCTTTGCTGTCGCAATAGGGTCCAGTGCGGAACAAGGCTCATCCATAAGAATGACCTCTGGGCTTACCGCAATAGCGCGTGCGATGCATAGACGCTGCTGTTGACCGCCCGATAGGCCTGTACCCGGTTGATCTAGACGATCTTTAACTTCGTTCCAAAGGCCCGCTTTCTCTAGTGCTGACTCTACGATGTCGTCCAATTCACTTTTGCTTTTCGTTAAGCCATGAATACGAGGACCGTAAGCAATGTTGTCGTAGATCGATTTAGGGAATGGGTTTGGCTTTTGGAAAACCATGCCGACACGCGCACGAAGTGGTACAACGTCCACGGATGGCGCGTAAATATCCTGGCCATCCAATGCGATAGTACCCTCTACTCGACAGATATCGATGGTATCGTTCATACGGTTCAAGGTACGAAGGAAGGTTGATTTACCACAGCCGGATGGGCCGATGAAAGCAATGACTTCCTGCTCACCAATATCGATGGTGACATCATTGATGGCATGTTTGTCGCCGTAGTAAACGTCAACATTACGAGCAGTCATGCGCGGGTTTTCAACAAACACATTACCCGTCGTTTTGATATTACTGTTTTCCATCTTCTTGTCCGTTGAATTGTTTAAGTCTTTAGATTCGTTCATTTTTTCGCTTACCAACGACGCTCTAGCTTCTTACGAAGCAAGATTGCAGCAGCATTCATCGTGATAAGGAAGGCCAGTAGTACGATGATTGCAGCACTGGTTTTCTGAATAAACATTCGCTCTGCAAAGTCAGCCCACATAAAGATTTGAACCGGTAATACTGTCGCAGGGTCGGTAAAGCCACCAGGAATATCAACAATGAAGGCGACCATACCAATCATCAACAGTGGTGCGGTCTCACCTAGAGCTTGCGCCATACCAATGATGGTACCCGTCAGCATACCCGGCATCGCCAATGGGATGACATGGTGGAAAATGGTCTGCATTTTCGACGCGCCAATACCCAGTGCGGCATCACGAATACTCGGCGGTACTGCACGAATCGCCGCGCGCGAGGAGATGATAATCGTCGGCAGAGTCATCAGTGCCAGTACGATACCGCCCACTAGCGGAATAGATCGTGGCATACCAAAGGTGACGATGAAGATCGCCAAGCCCATGATACCGAACACCACTGAAGGCACTGCCGCTAGGTTGTTGATATTGATCTCAATGATCTCAGTCCAGCGGTTTTTCGGAGCAATCTCTTCAAGATAGACGGCTGCTGCAACCCCAAGAGGGAAGGCGATGCTGACACAGATAGCCAGGGTCAGGAGCGATCCAAAAAGCGCTCCTTTGATGCCTGCCATCTCTGCATCACGCGATGCAGAACCGAAGAACAGGTAGTCACTTAACTCGTAGCTGATTAAACCGGCTTCTTGCCACTTATCTACGATCTCAATGGTGAAGTCGTTGATTCGACGATCCTTTTCTGGGGTCTCACGTTTAATGAATCCACGCAGGAACGAGTCGATATCATCATCCACAGCAAACTTAATCGTTTGGGTTGTCCCCATCAGTTCAGGGTTCGCCTTTACGAAATCGATCAGGCGCTGTGAGCCACCCGAAGAGACCATCTTACGAAGGGCCTTCTTGGTTTTTCGGCCTCCCTCTTCACCAATAGAGGCCAGTGAGGCTTCCAAAATAATTTTGTCGGCATCGCCCGAGAAAAGCGAGGCATCTGACATATCACCTTGTGGGTCAAGACGCGCTTTGTCCAATACCACATCCAGCTGAACGTAGTGCTGGAACATACCTGGCAAGCCTTTCGTTAAGATGCCCGAGAACAGAATGACTAGGAATGTTAACGCTAAGCCAACAGCCGATAAGCCCATCAGACGAAAGCGCTTCTCTTTCTTGCGACGTTGTTTAAGTGACGCTTCAACGCGCGCAGTCGCCTCTTGAGGTGAGAGGCCTTTGAATGCCTTGTTAGTCATATTGTTCCCTGTACTTCTTAACAATTTGAAGGGCGAAGAAGTTTAGACCCAAGGTCAAAATAATCAGCATCGTAGATAGCGCAAATGCTGATAGTGTTTTCGCCGACTCAAACTCTTGGTCACCGACCAGAATTGTAACGATCTGAGATGTCACCGTTGTGACAGCATCGAGAGGGTTGAACGAAAGGTTAGCCGCTAGGCCCGCAGCCATTACTACGATCATGGTCTCACCGACTGCACGAGACACCGCAAGAATGACGGCCGCAACAATACCCGGTAGGGCCGCAGGAAGAACTACTTGGCGAGTCGTCTCGCTTTTTGTTGAGCCCAGTCCGTAAGCTGCATCACGAAGTGATTGAGGTACAGCGTTAATCACGTCATCTGAAAGTGATGAGACGAATGGAATGATCATAACGCCCATGACGAGACCTGCCGCGAGTGCTGATTCAGACGCAACAGTAAGACCTAATGATTCCCCCAACCCTTTGATAGCAGGTGCAACAGTTAAGGCTGCGAAGAAGCCATAAACCACAGTGGGTACGCCGGCAAGAATCTCAAGAAGCGGTTTAACAGTAGAGCGTACTTTGGGTGATGCATACTCTGCTAGATAGACCGCACTGGCTAGACCGACAGGCACTGCAACGATGATCGCGATAGATGAGATTAATAAGGTGCCGGCAAACATCGGAAGCATACCGTATTTAGCTTCACCTCCACCCGATCCAGCGCGCTCTGCGCCTTCGAATTGAGGGTTCCACTCGGTACCAAAGATGAAATCAGTTGGCGGTACCAGTTGGAAGAATCGAATGGTTTCAAACAGTACAGACAGTACGATACCAATGGTTGTTAGTATCGCGATAGTCGATGCTGCAATCAGACCGTATGAGATCAGCTTTTCTACACCGTTACGTGCACGAAAATCGGAATCGATCTGACGGTAAGCGATTAGACCACACACAGTTGCTAGGCCTAATACCACGGCTGATTTCAGCATCGTAGAGGTTGCAGCCCAGCCAATCCAAGCATCTCCTGCTTGCAGAACCCATGCTTCAGGTTCACCAAAACGGATGCCTGCGACTATGTTTTCTACCTTGGCGAGCGCCACAATGGCTTGTGAGCCACCGGCAGCAAGGATTTCAGGAGGATAGAAATCACGCACCCAGCTCTGGAACAGCTGAATATCGATGATAGACCAGAGAATCAATACAACAACCGCTGGGAAGAAGGCTAAAGAGCCAGCCCAAAGGCCATAGTAGTTCGGAAGTGAGTGGAATACCTGCCCATTTGATCGAGCGATAAGAACCGTCCTTTTAGCTATGAAGTAAAAGGCGAGACTGATGACTGTTAAAATAATTAGCAACGAAGTCAGTGTCATTTCAGTATCTCAAATGCTGCAAAATCCGGCCTGTAATACAGGCCGGATTAATTTCAATCTAGGATTGGGTTACTTAAGAGCATCAGCAGTAAGAACTGGCAGTGCTGTCATGCGAGCAGCCATCTCTTCACGTTCTGCAGTTGGCATTGGGATCATGCCTGCGTCCGCTAGGATGCCATCTTCGTCCCAGTGTTTAGTCCACTCAGTCATGTACTCAGCAATGCCTGGTACAACACCAACGTGCTGGTGTTTAACGTACATGAACAGTGCGCGTGATGCTTTGTAAGAACCGTCAGCAATCGCTTCGAATGTTGGTGCTACGCCATCCAGTTTCGCACCCTGTAGAGTGTCAGAGTTCTGATCAAGGTAAGAGAAACCGAAAATACCGAAAGTTTCTGAGTCTTCTTGCAGCTTTTGAACGATCAGGTTGTCCTGCTCGCCAGCTTCGATGTACGCACCGTCAGTACGCATCGCACGACAAGACTTTGCTTTTTTGCCTGCTGCTTTTAGTGCTGCTTTCATCTCGTCGTCTTTTTTACAGAACGCTTTTTCGTTGATGATTTCAGCGAATGATGCACGAGTACCAGAAGTCGTTGGTGGACCGTAGACACGGATTGCAACATTTGGAAGCGCTGGGTTAACGTCTTTCCAAGTTTTGAATGGGTTATCAACTAGCTCACCGTTAACGGCCACTTTAGCTGTTAAGGCTTTACCAAGGTCTGAGCGAGAGATCTCTAGTTGAGCAGCGTCTTTAGAGTTAGCAAATACGATACCGTCGTAGCCGACTTTGATCTCAGTGATCTTCACGCCGTTTGCATCACAGTACTCTAGTTCGCCACTCTTCATGCGTGAAGAAGCGTTACCGATATCGATGAACTCAGTACCGATGCCGTCACAAACGCCTTTTTTACCAACAGAAGAACCGCCTGATTCAACAACAGGTGTGTTGAACGCTGGGTTACGACCTAGACGCTCAGCAACGATTGTTGCGAATGGAAGAACGGTAGATGAACCAGCGATGCTCACGTTATCTCGGGCCATTGCTGGAGTGCTCATTAGAGCGGTTAAAGTAGCAGCTGTTGTTGCGAGTCGTAGGAACATTTCAAACTCCTTAGTTTCTAAATCAGTCGGTAGGCTGTCGCTTACCTCTTTGATAACTATTAGGCGCTTGCTTTGTTACAACTCTGTGAAGCGTTTATGACAATTTAATGATAAATATAAGACGCAAAAAAGCCCCACGAAGGGGCTTTTTGATGGATAGTTTGGCGTTTATTAGACCATGATTCCACGGATTACGTAGAACAGAATCGCAGCCAATGTACCTGATGCTGGAACTGTAATAATCCATGCAGCGGCAATTTTGTAAACAGCTGAACGCTTAACCAACTCCTGTTTGTAAGCTTTCTTAAGCTGCTTGCGCTCTTTTTTGCTCAGCTCTGCAGAGGCTGTTTTCTTCTTAAGTTGCTTAAGCATTTTAGCTTTGTCATCGATTGATGCACTTTCAAACTTAGCAAGAAACTCTTCTACTTCCTCTTGATCGGCGCCTTGGTGGTGCGATTTGATCTCGTTGATCATGCGTGCGTGGCTTGATTTCAAGTACTCACGAAGGAAGCCCACACCGAATACACCGCCCACAGCAATGTGAGTTGAAGAGACTGGAAGACCTAGCTGAGAAGCGATGATAACCGTGATCGCTGCCGCCATAGCGATAGAGAATGCACGTGTCTGATCCAACTCAGTAATCTCAGAACCAACAGTTTTGATCAGTTTTGGACCAAATAGTGCTAGACCCAACGCGATACCTAGAGCACCGATCATCATGACCCAAAGTGGGATTGCTGCTTTCGTTGAAATGCCGTGGTTAACGATCGCATCGTTGATCGCCGCTAGTGGACCAATGGCGTTTGCAACGTCGTTTGCACCGTGTGCGAAACTTAGAAGTGCTGCAGCGAAGATTAGAGGAATGGTGAACAGTTTGTTAACACCCGCTTTGTCGTTATCCAAGCGGTCAGCTGCTTTAGCAACCAGACCTTTAACAATGAAGTAGATAACAACCGCAATGGCTAGACCGATTAGAAGAGCTGTCACAAAATCGAGTTTGATCAGCTTCTTAACGCCTTTAAGTGCTAGGTAAGTCGAGAATGCCCAAGCCATCAACATGATCAGCAGAGGTACCATCTTCTTAGCTGCAACACGCATGTCCGACTTATAAGTAATGGTGCGTTTGATTAGGTATAGGAAACCAGCTGCAATCAGACCGCCAAGTACAGGTGAGATCACCCAGCTTGCTGCGATCGCGCCCATCTTGTCCCAGTTAGCAATACCAAAACCGCCTGCAGCGATACCAGCACCCAATACACCACCAACAATAGAGTGAGTAGTAGAGACAGGAGCACCAACAGCCGTTGCTAGGTTAAGCCATAACGCACCGGCGAGTAGTGCGGCTAACATCAACCAGATAAAAGTATCGGCATCGCCAATCACTTCAGGGTTGATGATCCCTTTTTTAATTGTGCTGACTACGTCACCGCCTGCAATTAAAGCACCAGATGCTTCAAAGATAGCCGCGATAATAATAGCGCCTGTTAGGGTAAGCGCCTTTGAACCTACTGCTGGGCCGACGTTATTGGCTACGTCGTTAGCGCCGATGTTCATTGCCATGTAACCACCGATCATTGCGGCAATGACAAGGATGTAACTTCCTGGGATATCCCCAACTTGTGCTGAGATAAAGAGAACAATACCTACTAGGAAGAGTAGGGCGTAACCGATGCGCATAACATCGCCACGGTTAGATGCTGTCGCTTTATCAAGCTTATTCATATCTTTGATTTCCAAGAGAAGCTCCTCTTGCTTGGTTCATTGATTTACCACTACTTAAAGTAGTCGCTAATTTAAGTTGACGCTATTTAAATACACTTTTGTTACAAGAATGTTACACAGGTGTAATTTTTCTTTAAACAAACTGAAATGTTTTGCTCACAGCGTCGTAAGATTAGCAAAACCAACGACCAGCCATTTGGTGCCTTCATAGTCGAAGTTCACCTGTACTCGGGCTTTCGGTCCGGACCCCTCGAAGTTTATGACCATGCCATCACCAAATTTAGGGTGGTTGACCCTCTGGCCTAGACTGAGTTGAGTGTCGGGCACTTCGCTGGCAAAAGCGGATTGTGGTGTGAAGCTGACCTCCATATCCGAGCCACTCGAAAGCGGTCGGCGAACGCTAGCATTCAGGCGCACCTCTTCTATCAACTCCAATGGAATCTCCTGAATGAAGCGTGAAGGGCGGTTGTAGTTGTCTTGGCCATGAAGTCGGCGGGACTCAGCATAGGTCATGTAGAGTTTCTGCATGGCACGCGTAATGCCTACATAACAGAGGCGGCGCTCCTCTTCTAAACGTCCGGGCTCTTCGGCCGACATGCTGTGTGGGAACAAGCCTTCTTCCATACCGCATAGGAAGACCAGCGGGAACTCCAAGCCTTTCGCTGAGTGCAGTGTCATCAGTTGAACGCTGTCGGTATTGGGATCCGCCTGTGATTCACCGGCATCCAGTGCAGCTTGATCAAGAAAGGCTGCCAGCACGGAAGGGAACTCAGGGTTCTCCTCCTGGGACCACTGCTGCTCAAACTGGCGCGCTGCGGTCACTAGCTCTTCTAAGTTTTCGATGCGTGATTGAGCTTTTTCACCTTTCTCTTTTTCATGGTGAGCAATCAGTCCAGAGAAGCGAATGGTATGTTCTGTCCGCTCCTGCAGGGATGCCTCTTCTGTATCAACCGTCAACTGATTGACCAGATCTAAGAAGGCCTGCAGTGCATTGCCGGCACGTGCAGGTAGTTTCTTATGCTCGATAATCTCGTTCGAGGCTCGCCACATTGATATGCCTTGGCTTCGCGCGTAATCGCGTACCTCTTCAATGGTGCGGGTGCCGATGCCTCGGGTTGGCACGTTAATGACGCGCTCCATCGCCGTATCGTCATCGCGGTTGGCTATTAGGCGCAGGTAGGCGAGGGCATTTTTAATCTCTAAACGCTCATAGAATCGTTGGCCGCCATAGATGCGATAGGGAATTGCGGCACGGATCAGCATCTCCTCAAGCACACGGGATTGTGCGTTGGAACGGTAGAGAATGGCGCTCTCGTCACGACGATTACCATCCGATACCCACTGTGCGATGCGATCGACAATGAATCGCGCTTCATCCTGTTCATTAAAGGCTGCGTAGAGGCTGATAGGATCGCCTTGATTGCCCTCGGTCCACAGCTCCTTACCCAGTCGTCCAAAGTTGTTGCGAATGACGGCATTGGCCGCAGACAGAATGTTGTCTGTCGAGCGGTAGTTCTGCTCTAACTTGATGGTCTTAAGCCCACCAAAGTGTGCCTCAAGGTTTTGAATGTTCTCAATACGTGCGCCACGCCAGCCGTAAATCGACTGATCGTCATCGCCCACGGCCATCAGTTTGTGTTCACCCTGACAGAGCAGGCGCAACCAAGCGTACTGAATGGCGTTGGTGTCTTGGAACTCGTCTACTAAGACGTAACGGAAGCGCTCTTTGTAGTGCTGCAGCAGTTGTGGGTTCTTATCACGCAGCAGTTCAAGGCAGCGCAGCAGGAGTTCACCAAAATCGATCATGCCGCCGCGATCACAGGCTTGTTCATACGCCTCATAGACACGTATTAAGGTGTCTTGTACCAGGTCACCGGTGCGCTCTAGATGTTTACTGCGTAGCCCTTCATCTTTCTGTGCATTGATGTACCACTGAATCTGTTTCGGCGGCCAGCGTGAATCGTCTAATCCCATCTCCTTAGAGATGCGTTTAACCAAACGTAACTGGTCATCGGAGTCCATGATCTGGAAGTTCTCACGCAGCCCGGCCTCTTGCCAGTGCGAGCGAAGCAGTCGGTGCGCCAAGCCGTGGAAAGTACCGACCCACATGCCATGCACATTGACGTTGAGCAGGCTCTCGATACGTCCACGCATCTCTTTAGCCGCTTTATTGGTAAAGGTAACCGCCAATATCGAATAGGGTGAAATCTGCTCGGCTTCTATCAACCAAGCGATTCGGTGAACCAAGACACGCGTCTTGCCTGATCCTGCACCGGCCAGCACCAGAAGGTTGCTGATATCCGCGGTAACCGCTTCACGCTGCGCATCGTTGAGGGAGTCGATAATGTGAGTTACATCCATAGTGCCGCACTGCTCAAAAAGAGAAATTACTGAATGGGCGTACAGTATACGCATAATTATTATGGGAGTCTTGGCATTCCTACGCAGCAAACTTACACTGGGATGACATATCCACCTTTATTGAGTAGTGAATGCCCTTATCTGCTGACCATACGACTGCCCGTTTGGCTGAGTATCAAGCCAACCCTGATACCGGGCCTAAGTTGCTTTTTTTTAGCGGTGGCACTGCGTTGAATGGCTTTTCGCAGATTCTCAAACGCTATACCCATAACTCTATTCATTTAGTGACTCCCTATGACTCTGGCGGCAGCTCCGCTGTGTTGCGAAACGCATTTGATATGCCTGCTGTTGGCGATTTGCGCTCCCGCATGATGGCGTTAGCTGACGCTTCACTCGCCGGTCACCCTGAAGTGATCGAGCTGTTTGCGTACCGCCTGCCGACCGATGAATCACAGTCGTTATTACGTGCAAGGGTCGAGGCGATGCAACAACGCAACGACAGGCGCGTTCAGTCCATTCCCGAGCCAGTTCAGAGCATTATTTGTGATTTTTTAAACTACTTTCTTGAGTCAGCCCCCAAGGATTTTGACTTCAGGCGAGCCAGTATTGGTAATCTGATATTGGCGGGGGGCTACCTGAGCCATAATCGATCATTAGATCCTATTGCTCTGCTGTTTAGTCGTCTGGTTCATGTTAGAGGCCAAGTACGCACTGTTACGGACGAGTGCGGTGAACTGAAAGTGACGACAGAGAGTGGGCGAGAGATCATCGGGCAGCATCGGATGACAGGAAAAGAGTCCCAGCCATTAAATGAGCGTATCGCCTTACTTGATCTGCATTTGCCGCAGGGCACGGAATCGCATTTGGCTGATCAAGAGAGAGGTTGGATCAATTCAGCAGATCTGGTCGTCTTCCCGCCCGGTAGTTTCTATAGCAGTATTCTGGCTAACCTACTCCCCAAAGGGGTGGGTAAAGCGATCATGGATAACCCTGCCAGCAAAGTGTATGTCCCAAATTTAGGTATGGATCCTGAGCAGTTTGGTATGACCTTGCAGGAGCAGGTTGAGCAGTTGGAACGATTTGTTGCTCGAGATGCAGGCGGTGGTTTTCAAGGTGGATCGGAGCGCTGTATCGATATTCTGCTGACCGATTCCACACTGTTGAGTGGCATTGATGCAGAGTTTCTAAACTGGCTTGGTAAGCGTGGCATTCAGCTTTTGGATGTTGATCTGGCTAATCCTGAACGCACAGATCGCTACGACGAGATTAAGTTGGCGGAAGCTTTATTATCACTGGCATAGATAGATGGGTCAGACCAGAGGTCAGACCCACCGGTTCCTCACAGGTGTCTGACCTCCGGTCTGACACCACTATCTTTTAAATGTAGAAATTCGTTCCTACAGCTGACTCGGCGATTTAATTCGGTGCATCAGCACCTGTTTAAACTCATCAGGGTCTTTCAGTGTCTTATCGCTGCCGTTGCCTTGCTGGGCATCAACCCAAGGCTCAAGGCGTGATAGCCAAAAACGCATCGCGGCGGTACGAGTCAGCTGCGGCCAAACCTCATGCTCTTCTGCACTAAAGGGGCGAATCGCTGAATAGGCTTTTAACAGCGCTTGCTCTCTCACCGGATCAATCTGCAGATTCTCATCCAGACACCAATCATTGGCGACAATCGCAAGGTCATAGAGCCAGTAGGCGGTTGCCGCATTGTAGATATCCAGAATTGCCGTCAGCTTATCCTCATGGAACAGCGCGTTGTCATGGAAAAGATCGCCATGGGTAATGCCCATCGGCAGGTTGGTGTAGGTGTCGCGTAGCTCATCAAACCGAGCGACCTCTTCGGATAGCAGATCACGAGACTCTGAATCGATAAAAGGCGCGAGTCGTTCACTCTCTCTGCGCCACCAAAATACCCCACGGTGTGCCTGACGCTTTAGATAAAAATCCTTAGAGGCTTGGTGGTAGTGTGCAAGGGCTGTGCCGATTTGAGCACAATGATTGGCCGTCATAAGCTCGCGTTTTAGGTGTGCACCGGGGTATCGCGGTTGAATAATGGCCGGTTTTTTTGAGATCTGTTTCAGACCAATGCCATTGCGATCTTCGATGGCATAAGAGACGGGAACATTACGTTTCGCTAGCCAGCTGCCCAGTTCAACAAAGAAAGGTGCCTCATCTCTGTCAAGCTCTTCAAAGAGAGTGAGTACATACTCCGCCTGCTGGCCGCTCTTTTCTGTTGTTAAGAAAAAGTTGGTGTTTTCAATACCACCGTCAATGCCTTTAAGTGCCACGGCCTGGCCAATATCAAAATCAGCGAGCAGTTTGTCGAGGTCGGTGTCAGACACCTGAGTGTATACAGCCATGGTTGGTTCTCAATGATCAGGGGCTATCTGCTGCTAAAGCTTGGGTGCAGCAGCGCTTTTGTCTATGATTGTGTGCCTTGCTTAAAAATACAATAGATATCTTATTATGACCGACACAAAAGCCCCCGTAGTTCTCGTTGATGGCTCCTCTTATCTGTTCCGCGCCTTCTTTGCGTCACAACAGGCTGATTTAAGAACATCCGACGGACGTCCAAGCGGTGCGGTGCGACTGGTCACCTCAATGATGCGCAGTCTGCTAAAGAGTTATCCAAACTCTCCTGTGGCGGTCATCTTCGATGCTAAGGGTAAAACCTTCCGTGATGAGATCTATCCTGAATACAAAGCACAGCGTCCTCCGATGCCCGATGATCTGCGTGAGCAAATTGAGCCGGTTCACAACATTATTAAGGCAATGGGATTGCCACTGTTGGTGGAAGAGGGCGTCGAAGCGGATGATGTGATCGGTACACTGGCGCGCCAGGCCGAAGCGCACAATTTAGAGGTTGTGATCTCAACGGGCGATAAAGATATGGCGCAGTTGGTCGATGATAAGGTCACCCTAATCAACACCATGACTGACACTAAGATGGATCGCGACGGGGTGGTCGAAAAGTTTGGTATTCCCCCAGAATTGATCATCGATTATCTGGCTCTGATGGGCGATAAGGTCGATAACATTCCAGGTGTGCCTGGCGTGGGCGAGAAGACAGCACTGGCGCTTCTGCAAGGTATTGGCGGTATCAGTGACCTCTACCAAAATCTCGATAAGATTGCCGATCTAACCTTCCGTGGCTCTAAAACCATGGCCAAGAAACTTGAAGAGCATCGTGAAGCGGCTGAGCTCTCTTATCTGTTAGCGACTATTAAAACGGATGTTGAACTGTCGATCTCTCTATCGGATGTGCACCTTCCGCAACCTGATAACGCTTCGTTGATTGAGCTGTTTAAGGATTACGAGTTCCGCTCATGGGTGGCGCTATTAGAGGGCCCCGATGGGCAAGCTGTTGAAGACTCTGCGCCTTCAAACGAGCCCGTTGCTCCTAAGCCCAGTGTTGAACGCCACTACGAAACCATTTTGGATCAGGCGACGGCCTCTGCGTGGTTTGCCAAACTGCGCGCTGCGGGCACCTTTGCCTTTGATACCGAGACGACCAGCCTAAACTACATGCAAGCTCAGTTAGTGGGTGTCTCATTCTGTTGTGAAGAGGGCAAAGCGGCCTACTTGCCACTGGGCCATGATTACGTCGGCGTGCCGGAGCAAGTTAATTTTGATTGGGCGTTAGCTGAGCTTAAAACGCTGCTCGAGGATGCCTCCCTCAATAAAGTGGGTCAGCACATTAAGTACGATATGAATGTGCTGGCGCGATATGGCATCAATGTTCAGGGCGTATCAGCCGATACCATGCTGGAATCCTATGTACTGAACAGCACCGCGACACGCCATGATATGGACAGTTTGGCTAAGTTCTATCTAGATGAGAGTACCATCAGCTTTGAATCCTTGGCCGGTAAAGGCAAGAAGCAACTGACCTTTAATCAGATCGAGATAGAGCAGGCCGCCCCTTATGCCGCTGAAGATGCCGATATTACGTGGCGTCTGCATGAGACCTTGCAGCAAGCTCTAAATGAAGTGCCTTCGGTGAAACCGATTCTAGACGAGATCGAGATTCCACTGATTCCGGTTCTGTCACGCATTGAACGCAACGGTGCGCTGATTAAATCGGTACTGCTGGCGCAACAGAGTGCTGAGATCGAGCAGCGCCTTAAGGTGTTAGAGAACGACGCGTTTGAAGCGGCGGGCGAGCCGTTTAATCTATCCTCACCTAAACAACTGCAGACCATTCTGTTTGAAAAGCAGGGGCTGCCGGTGATTAAGAAGACTCCGAAAGGCGCCCCGTCGACGGCAGAAGAGGTGCTGCAAGAGTTGGCGCTGGAGTACCCACTGCCCAAGCTGATTATTGAGCACCGCGGTCTAACCAAATTGAAATCGACCTACACGGACAAGCTGCCGACGATGGTTGATCCCAATACGGGTCGTCTGCATACCTCATACCATCAAGCGGTGACGGCTACAGGACGTCTCTCTTCGACTGACCCGAACCTGCAGAATATTCCGGTTAGAACGGCCGAAGGTCGACGCATCCGACACGCCTTTGTCGCTCCAGAGGGCTACCGCATGGTGGCGGCCGACTATTCACAGATCGAACTGCGCATTATGGCGCACCTCTCTGGCGATGCGGGATTGGTCAATGCCTTTGCCAATGGCGATGACATTCACAAAGCGACGGCTGCCGAGGTCTTTAAGGTCTCACCGGATGAGGTCAGCACCGATCAGCGCCGCAGTGCCAAAGCGATCAACTTCGGCTTGATCTACGGTATGTCTGCGTTTGGTTTGGCCAAGCAGTTGGGTACGTCGCGTAAAGAGGCGCAGACCTACATTGAGCACTATTTCGAAACCTACCCAGGTGTCCAAAACTACATGGAGAGCACCCGCGACATGGCGCGCGAGCAGGGGTACGTTGAGACCATCTTTGGTCGCCGTCTCTACTTGCCAGAGATCAACGCCCGTAACCCAATGTTGCGCCAAGGGGCTGAACGGACTGCGATCAACGCTCCGATGCAGGGTACCGCCGCCGATATCATTAAGCGCGCTATGTTGGCGGTAGATGCTTGGCTAACAGAAAGCGGCTTTGATGCCAGAATGATCATGCAGGTGCACGATGAATTGGTCTTTGAAGTGGCTGTAGATCAGGTTGATGCATTTAATGCTGAGATTAAACGTCTAATGGAGTCGGCCGCTGAATTGAGTGTGCCGCTGTTGGTCGAAGTGGGTGTCGGGGATAACTGGGAGCAAGCGCACTAAGCTTGCCCCCATTCACACAATTAGCTCTATTCTGCGTCGAACGGCTCTGGCAATAGCCAGCTGTCTAAACGGTTACGTAGCTGATCAACGCCCGTTTTCTTCAGTGCTGAAAAGACCTGTACGCTGACTTTGTCGGCCAGACGCTCTTTGGTCTCTTTCTTAATTTTCAACAACGTAGCCTGAGCTGGGCCGCGTTTTAGCTTGTCGGCTTTGGTGAGCAGAATGTGCAGTGGCACGCCCGTAGATTCACACCAGTCGATCATCATCTCATCGAACTCTTTCATCGGATGGCGGATATCCATCACCAGTACCACCCCGCGCAGACATTGACGGCGCTGTAGGTAGTCATCGAGATGCTTTTGCCAGTGCTCTTTCATTGCGATCGGCACTTTCGCATAGCCATAACCAGGAAGGTCGACAATGCGCACACCTTCGACATTCAGATCGAAAAAGTTGATCAGCTGGGTGCGACCTGGTGTTTTTGAGGTGCGCGCTAAACTGTTTTGATTGGTTAGCGAGTTAATGGCACTCGACTTGCCGGCATTGGAGCGCCCAGCGAAAGCAACTTCTGCACCGACATCCTCTGGACACTGACTGAGTTTTGCTGCGCTTATAAGAAAACGTGCTGTGTTGTAATGAATTTGTTCTAACTCTTCAGTCATATCTGGCCTTTAGTACTATATAAGTACGGGGTTTATCGGTTTTCGTTATAGATGATTAGGTTTATAATGCACCGCAATTTTAGCGCTGTCGTCAACTCGTAACCACCAAAAGTGAAAAAAACGAGCGCGTTGAACGGATTCGACGAAGCCAGCACCACTGGTTTCAAACTTTTCAAAGATGAAATGTGGGTAGAGAGCCATGAAAAAAGTATTACTCGGAATGTTGATCAGCGTTGGTCTGGTTAGCGGATCGAATGCGGCAGATGTCGCTCAATTAACGGCTGTATGTGCTGGCTGTCACGGTGCTGATGGTAACAGTATGGTGGGTAACTTTCCTAAGATTGCCGGCCAAGGCCAGCCATACCTGCTAAAGCAGCTTAAAGAGATCAAGTCAGGTGCACGTGCTATTCCTGAAATGACCGGTCTTCTTGATGCGATGAGCGATGATGAGCTTGCTGCGATTGCCGCTCACTACGCGGGTAAAACGATGGTTGGTGGTCAGGCAGATCCAGCACTGGTTGAGCTTGGTCAGAAGATCTACCGCGCAGGTAACCCAGAGAGTGGCGTTGCAGCGTGTACTGCCTGTCACGGTCCTGCAGGTAAAGGCATTACGTCTGCAGGCTACCCAGCTCTAGCGGGTCAGCACGCTCAATACACTGAGAGCACGCTTAAGAAGTTCTACTCAGGTGAGCGTAACAACGATCCAAACGCGATGATGCGTACGATCGCTGCGAACATGAAAGAGAACGAAATGAAAGCGGTAGCCGCTTACATCCAGGGTCTATACGAGTAATCGTAGACTTCTATAAAGAGGCAGCTTCGGCTGCCTTTTTTGATTTCAGCTTCAATTCAGCCATGACCATTACTTTAGTTATTAAAGATAAATTCCAAGGAACTAAATCATGTTAAGACGTTCATTCAATCTGTTTGCTGTTGCCGTTTTGTCGCTTGGCGCCACACTTGCTCATGCGACAGAGTGGAAAGCGGGTGAGCACTACACCGTTCTTAAGCAGCCTGTACCGACAGCGGATGCGAGCAAAATCGAGGTGGTTGAGGCCTTTGGTTACTCTTGTCCGCACTGTAATGCCTTTGAGCCGATGCTTCACGCTTGGAGCCAGAAGCTTGCAGACGATGTGACGTTTGAAAATATGCCGGTTGTGTTTGGCCGCAGTTGGGAGCCGCTCGCTCGTGCATATTACGTAGGTAAGCTATTGGGCGTTAAAGATAAGGTTCACCAAGCGATGTTTGATGCGATTCATGTTGAACGTCGTCGTTTCCGCAGCCCAGAAGATATCGCTGAAGTATTTGAAGAGCATGGCGTGTCGAAACAGGACTTCCTTAAGACCTACAATTCCTTTGCGGTTGGCATGCAGTTGAAGCAGAGTGATGCGCGTGTCCGTGGATACCAGATTCAGGGTGTACCCAGCATCATCGTTAACGGTAAATACTTAGTCACCTCTACTCTAACGGGCTCACACGCCAACATGTTGAAAGTGGCAGAACACCTAATCGAGAAAGAGCGCAACGCTCAATAAAGGCACAATAACCTTCTAACAACTGCTCCTTTTGGAGCAGTTGTTTTTTTATACTCCTCTAAGGTGGCATAATAGCCGCTTCATTATCGATCAGTGCTGGCGGCCGTTTCGTGCAAAGCATTCTTAGAATCATCAAAATTTATTGGGTTATCGCCCGTTTTCGTCTTGATACCTTCATCAACACGACCCGCTTGCCTTGGTACCTTCGCCTTGTGGTTACGCTTTTGCCTTGGCGTCTCTTCTTCCGTGCCAACGGCAGCTCTGAGGCGCGTTTACGCGGCGCATTGATCGCTTTAGGTCCTGTATTTATTAAGTTTGGACAGACCCTATCAACCCGACGTGACTTGCTGCCGCCAGATCTCGCCAATGAGTTGGCACTTCTGCAGGATCGAGTGCCTCCGTTCGAAGGCGCACAAGCGCGTAAGTTGATAGAGAAACAACTGGGTGCCAGTGTCGATGAGCTTTTTGCAGAGTTCGATGCCGAACCCCTAGCCTCGGCATCCGTTGCCCAAGTTCATCCAGCCCGACTGAAAGATGGCCGTGCTGTCGTTGTTAAGGTGATTCGCCCTGGTATTGAGCGTGTGATCCGCCAAGATGTTGCGCTGCTCTATGTCATGGCTCGTATGGTGCAGAATCTTTGGTCCGAGGGTAAGCGCCTGCGCCCCGTTGAGGTGGTTGAAGAGTACGAGCAGACCATCTTTGATGAGCTCGATCTGCGTAAAGAGGCGGCCAATGCGACTCAGCTAAGACGTAACTTTGCCGACTCAGATATTCTTTACGTGCCCGAAGTTTATTGGGACTTCACGCGTCAAAGCGTCATGGTGATGGAGCGTATATCCGGTATTCCTGTAGCGGATGTCGACGCTTTGCAAGCTCAGGGTACCAATATGGAGAAGCTGGCTGAACGTGGCGTAGAGATCTTCTTTACCCAAGTCTTCCGTGACAGTTTTTTCCATGCTGATATGCACCCAGGCAATATCTTTGTGTCGCGTGAAAATCCTGACGACCCACAATACATTGCCGTTGATTTTGGTATTGTGGGATCGCTTTCACCTGAAGATCAGAGCTACCTGGCCCGTAATATTTTGGCCTTCTTCCAGCGCGACTACCGTTTGGTGGCACAGCTACACATCGACTCCGGTTGGGTACCTGCTGATACCAATGTTCACGCTTTCGAGACCGCTATTCGCAGTGTTTGTGAGCCGATTTTTGAAAAGCCATTGAAGGACATATCCTTTGGAATGGTGCTGTTAGGACTGTTTCAGACGGCGCGTCGCTTTAATATGGTCGTGCAACCTCAGCTGATTCTTCTACAAAAAACCTTGCTCAATATTGAAGGGCTGGGTCGGCAGCTCTATCCAGAATTGGATCTTTGGAAAACGGGTAAACCCTATCTAGAGAACTGGATGAAAGAGCGTATGGGTGTCAAAGCGATGATCAAGAATATCAAGCAGCAGGCACCGGATTGGATTGAGAAGTTACCGCAAATTCCACAACTGGTATTTGATAACTTGCAACAAAACCGTCAAGCGGGTGAGTTAGAGTACCAACGCATGCTGGCTTTGCAGCAAGCGCAAGAGCAGCGATCACGTAATACACGCCGTACCCTACTGTTGGCAGCCACTTTAGCAGCTGCGACAGCATTGGCAGAGCCGGCCGTATTGGCTTGGGTAGAATCCCTACCCGGTTATGCTTGGCTGCCAGCCGGTTTGGCTTGGCTGCTTGTGTGGCGGGCATAGGAAAGAGAGATGTCTTGGTTAGATGAAATTAAGTGGGATGATCGTGGTTTAGTACCGGCGATCGCTCAAGATTACAAAACCGGTGAAAACCTAATGGTCGCTTGGATGAACCGCGAGTCATTAGAGTTGAGTGTGGCCGAAGGGCGTGCCATTTATTGGTCGCGTTCGCGTCAAAAGCTTTGGCGTAAAGGTGAAGAGTCGGGTAATGTTCAGCAGCTGCACGCGATCCGTTTGGACTGTGATGCAGATGTCATTCAGTTGAGCGTTGAACAAATTGGCGAAGTGGCTTGTCATACAGGTCGTCGTAGCTGTTTTTACCGTAAGCTCAATAGTGAGACCGGCGAATGGCAAGTTGAAACGGACGTGCTGAAGGATCCAGCGCTGCTGTATGCGAAAGAGGATACCAAAGGTGAATAACGTTATTGGCGAACTGTCCGCTATTCTTGAAGAACGTAAAGGGGCGTCAGCTGACTCGAGTTATGTAGCCAGTCTTTACTCTAAAGGGTTAAATAAAATCTTAGAGAAAGTGGGTGAAGAGGCGACTGAAACCATCCTTGCGGCTAAAGATGCAGAAAAGAGTGGTGACAATTCGGAGCTAATCTACGAAACTGCTGATCTTTGGTTCCATACCATGGTGGCGTTAAAGCACTTAGATGTGTCACCGGAACAGGTTTTAGAGGAACTGGCACGACGTTTTGGTCTGTCAGGCCTTGAAGAAAAAGCAAATCGCACCAAATAATAGGTGTATAACAAACTAAAACAGAACAACAACGCGTTAGGAGAACTGTAATGGGTTTTGGTGGTATCAGCATTTGGCAATTGGTTATCGTACTCGGCATTATCATTCTGCTGTTCGGTACTAAGAAACTTCGTAACCTGGGTGGTGACGTAGGTTCAGCTGTAAAAGGCTTCAAAAAAGCAATGTCTGATGAAGGCGCAAAAGAAGAGCCTAAATCAATCGCTCAAGAGAGTGATGCAGAGTTCAAAGCTGCAGACGCTGAAAAAACTGAAGATAAAACCGAATCTAAGTCTTAATTTAAGATGTTTGATATCGGTTTTGCCGAGCTGCTCATCGTTGGTGTAGTAGGTCTGGTCGTACTTGGTCCAGAGAAACTGCCGACAGCAGCTCGCACGGTTGGCCTATGGGTAGGTCGTATTCGCCGCTCTATCGGTTCGATTCAACGCGAGATCAATGAAGAGTTGCGCGTTGACGAGCTAAAACGCACCACGGCGATGAGCAAAGATCAGCTAGAGAAAGAGCTTGGTGATGTTACCGAATCTTTCCAGCGTCCTTTTGGTGAGGATTCGCCTGCAGAAAAAGCGGCACCTGACGCCCCCAAAACCGACTTTGACCCAACTTCATTTACCAGTGACCCTTCCGTTCACGAAGCTTACAAGCCAACCGCCGTAGCCGAAGAGAACGCTCAAGAAGAGAGCGCTGCCCAAGTCGCTGAATCAGATGTTGCCGAGCCGGTAACTGCTGAACCAGCTGAGCAGCTAGCGGACAATACAGAGCAGAATGAGCCAAACAAACACAGCTGATAAAGAGCAGCCATTAATTGCCCACCTAATCGAGTTACGCCAGCGCGTCATGCGCATCGTGTTGTTCGTGTTGGTGATTTTTGCGGGGCTTTTCTACTTCGCGAATGATCTTTATGCCTACCTATCGGCACCGCTGACTGCGCTGCTGCCTGAAGGGACCAGCATGATCGCGACGGACGTTACGTCGCCGTTCTTTGCGCCCTTTAAATTGGCATTGGTGTTAGCGGTATTCATCGGTATTCCTTACATTTTGCATCAGATCTGGAGCTTCATCGCACCGGGTCTATACGAAAATGAGAAGCACCTTGCCGTGCCTCTTCTGATCTCATCGATCTTCCTCTTCTACGCCGGTATTGCCTTTGCCTACTTCGTGGTCTTCCCACTGGTATTTGGCTTCTTTACCAGCGTAGGTCCAGAGAACGTTGCGGTGATGACGGACATCAGCAGCTATTTGAACTTCGTTCTAAAACTGTTCTTCGCTTTCGGTGTGGTCTTCGAGATCCCTATCGCAACGCTGTTACTGATCTGGTCAGGCGCGACAACTGCACAGTCACTGGGTGAAAAACGTGCCTATGTGATCGTTGGCTGTTTTGTTGTCGGCATGCTGCTGACACCGCCAGATATCATCTCTCAATCACTACTCGCGCTGCCAATGTGGCTGCTGTTCGAAGTAGGTCTGATCATGGGCCGTATCTTTGTTCGCAACACGGATGAAGAGGAGTTTGAAGATGAGTTCGCCGCGGCCGAAGCCGAAGACGATGCAAACCGTTCAGACTCAGAAGAGACTGATAGCAGCGCTAAAAGCTAAGTTTTAACGCTGCTCAATGCCTCAGATCGACAACCCCCCTCGTAAACCCTTTGTTACGCGTGGTGCTAATGTAAAGCGCTGTGAACATTGCCGTCTGCCAATCACCGCCTGTATCTGTGAGTACCGATCTGAGGTTGAATCACAGGTTGAGTTTGTGGTGCTGATGCATCGCTACGAAACCTATAAACCCACCAATACCGGTAGGCTAATCGCCGACAGTATCGCTAAAACCCGCGTCATAGAGTGGCAAGGTCGCAAAGAGCCAGGTGACGAGTTAACAGCTTTACTGAACGATCCCTCTTATCAGCCTATCATTGTCTTCCCACCCGCAGAGGACTACCTCGAGCGAATGACAACGCCCGTTGAGGTCCAACAACGTTCGGGTAAGCCACTTTTAATTCTGCTGGATGGTACCTGGCGACAAGCGCGCAGGATCTTCCGCCACTCTGACTACCTACAACATCTACCAGTGATCAGTCTGGATGAAGTGCGCGAGTCGAGTTATGGATTGCGCAAAGCGATTCATGAAGGACAACTCTGCACCGCCGAAGTTGCCATCGCACTGCTTGAACAGTTAGGCGATGAACCTGCCTCGAACCACCTCAATGCCTATTTCAAACGCTTTAATCAGCACTACGTCGCTAGTCGTGGTCGATTAGCCAAGCGTGATCGTGACACAGGCGAACTAGTTTAAGTTCTTTTTTCGCCAAGCTCTTCGATGACCAACATAGATATAATTTATCAAGGCCATAAACATAATAAAATTTATTATGTATTTTTGTTATGTAACTATAACCATATCGACTGAAGATAAGTCGAAATTAAATTAACAATGGAGATAAACCATGGCTTTACGTATTAATGATACTGTCCCAAATCTTGATCTTGTCACTGATCAGGGTGAATTCAAGCTTCATGATTTCATTGGTGATAGCTGGACAATCCTTTTCAGCCATCCGAAAGACTTTACTCCAGTATGTACAACTGAATTTGGCGCAGTTGCTCAACTGGCCGATGAATGGGCGAAGCGCAATACCAAAGTGATCGGTCTATCGGTTGACGGTGTTGATGAGCACAAAGAGTGGAAGTGCGATATCGAGAGCTTTGCCAATGCAAAGGCTAATTTCCCAATCATTGCTGATGAGTCGCTAGAGGTTTCTAAAGCACTCGATATGTTGCCAGCGGAAGCATACCTTCCTGATGGCAGAACAGCAGCTGATTCTGCTAGTGTTCGAGTTGTATTCATTTTTAGCCCAGATAAAAAGCTTCAGCTTTCGATGACATATCCGATGTCTGTTGGTCGCAATTTTGCTGAAGTACTGCGTGCGCTTGACGCACTTCAAGCTTCTTACGGTGTGCCAATTGCGATGCCAGCTAACTGGGTGCCTGGTGAGGACGTAATCGTAGCTCTATCACTTAACGATGAAGAGGCTAAAGAGCGTTTTGGCGATGTAGACATCAAGCTGCCTTACCTACGCACCACTAAGCAGCCCTCTTAAGACCGGTTCTGTAATAAGACCCAGCCATGTGCTGGGTTTTTTATTGCTTGATGCAGTGCACAATGCGATAGTTGGGTGAGTCCCAACTTCTGGAGCCTTGTTGATGAAGCTAGTCATTGCCCCTGATTCGTTCAAAGAGAGCCTAGATGCAGAAGGCGTCGCACGTGCGATTGCCAAAGGCATTGAGTCAACGCTAACGGATGTCGACATTCACTGCGTACCTGTGGCGGACGGTGGCGAGGGAACGACGGAAGCGCTGATTGCAGCAACCTCTGGGAAGCAACACACGGCCGAAGTGACGGGGCCATTAGGGGGCTCCCTCAATGCTATCTGGGGCGTACTGGGTCACCAAGAGGGTGTGCCACTGACAGCGGTGGTCGAAACAGCGGCAGCCTCAGGATTGGATAAGATACTGCCTGAACAGCGTGATGCCCTAACAGCTTCAACCTATGGTACGGGTGAGCTGATCCTTAAAGCCCTGGATCAAGGCGCGCGTCGCATCATTATGGGCTTAGGAGGCAGTGCCACCAATGATGGTGGAACGGGATTGTTAAGGGCTCTGGGTGCTAAGTTTCTTGATGCGGCAGGTCATGAACTTGCCGAAGGGGGTGCGGCACTGGCTGATCTGGATCGTATAGATCTAACCGGATTTGACCCACGTTTAGCCGAGACAGAGTTCTTAGTCGCCTGTGATGTTGATAATCCGCTGTTAGGTGAGCGGGGGGCTTCTGCTATTTTTGGTCCGCAAAAGGGGGCGACACCTGAACAGGTTCAACAGTTGGATGACGCCCTAACTCGATTGGCCGACGTGAGTGCTGACTTGTTGGGTAAGGATTTACGAGATCGTGCCGGCGCTGGCGCAGCGGGTGGCCTTGGCTACGCGTTGGTTCAGTTTTTAGATGCTCGCTTAGCACCAGGTATCGATCTGGTGCTGGAGGCGGTCGATTTCCATAAAACGCTTGAGGGTGCCGATCTGGTGATTACCGGTGAGGGACGCATGGACGGTCAAAGTCTAAGCGGTAAAACCCCGGTTGGCGTTGCACGTTGGGCTAAACAGCACGACTTGCCTGTAATTGCACTCTGTGGCTCTATTGGTGAGGGTGCAGAGGGCGTGCATGACGTGGGGATAGATGCACTTTTCTCAGTGGTTCCAGGTGTTTGTAGCTTGGAAGAGGCGCTTGCTAATGGCGCTGAAAATTTAGAAAGAACTGGCGCCCAAATTGGACGCCTGTTGAGCCTGAAGACTATTCAGCTTTAGCTGCGGCTTGTTGCTCAATCTCTGCACGAACGGTATCCATATCAAGTTCAGCCGCTTTGGTCAGCAGTTCGCGAAGCTGTCCCGCTTGCAGTGCACCGCCTTCGTTGTAGATCAGAATGTTGTCGCGGAAGATCATCAGTGTTGGAATCGAGCGAATGCGGAACTCTGCTGCAATTTGCTGTTCAACCTCAGTATTCACCTTACCAAAGACAACGTCTGGGAACTCTTCAGAGACGGTATCAAAGGTTGGGCCAAAGGCTTTACAAGGACCACACCAAGGCGCCCAGTAATCGACAATCACAAAGTTGTTTTGCGTAATGGTCGATTCAAAATTCTCTTGGTTTAGCTCAATAACCGCCATGTTGCTCTCCTAATGTTTAGTTTATATTAGAAACAGCTTATCAATGATTGATGGCAGTTAATAGGATTAAAGCGGTCTAGGTCTAAAACACTAGCGTACGTGATACATTAATTAAAATTTAGAAGAGTCCTTTATATGAACATAGATCGTTCTCTTTCCGTCGCAGTGACGGGTGCTACAGGCTATGTTGCTGGTTGGATTATTAAGCGCTTATTGGAAGAGGGGTTAACTATACATGCCACGGTGCGTGATCCCGAGGCCACCGATAAACTTAAAGCGTTGAACGCCTTAGCTGATGGAAGCCCGGGTACGCTTAAATTCTTCAAAACCGATCTGCTCTCCAAAGAGGGGTTTGCCGATGCGATCGAGGGGTGTGGTGTTGTATTTCATACCGCATCGCCTTTTACCTCAAATTTTAAAGACCCGCAGCGGGAACTTATTGATCCTGCGTTGATCGGTACCCGCAATGTGCTCGAGACGGCTAAATCCTTCGAAACCGTTAAGCGGGTGGTGGTCACCAGTTCTTGTGCTGCAATCTATACTGATGCGACAGAGTGTGACTCGGTCGAGGGCGGCGTGCTAACGGAAGCAAACTGGAATGAAACCGCATCCATAGACTATCAGCCCTATTCGTATTCAAAAACTCTGGCCGAACGTGAAGCCTGGCGCATCGCTGAGGATGCATCGTTTGACTTGGTGACGATCAATCCCTGTTTAGTGATGGGGCCAGCGATAGGTGGCATTCCAACGTCAGAGAGTTTCTCGATCATCGAACGTGTGGGTTCGGGTGAGTTCAAACAGGGTGCGCCACGTTTAGGTATTGGTTTTGTTGATGTTCGAGAGGTCGCAGAAGCTCATCTACGTGCAGCCTTCACCCCTGAGGCAGTAGGGCGCTTTATTCTTTCTGGACACTGTAGCGACCTACTAACCGCACTACTGACACTGCAAGCGCGATTCGGAAAGGACTACAAACTTCCCAAGAGAGCTGCACCTAAATGGTTGGTTTGGTTGCTTGCTCCGTTCATTAAATTGGATCGAAAGTTTATTGCTAACAACGTCAACATCGAATGGCGAGCGGACAACAGTAAGAGTCGGGAGGTATTAGGTATTGAGTATCGTCCACTCTCTGAAACGATGAATGATATGTTCGAGTATTGGGTGGAGCATCGATCGTAAAACACCGATCTTTAGACAACAAAAAAGGAGGCATTCGCCTCCTTTTTATATTGTGTGCAGTGCGTGCTTATTCAGCCGCTTCAGCTTCGCCTTGCTCTGCTTTCTGCTGTTCCATTACTTGCTGAACTTTCTGTGCGTACAAAGCATCGAAGTTCACCTGTGCAAGCATCAGTGCAGGGAAGCTAGCTTTAGTCGCTAGGTTGTCTACTGCTTCACGTGCGTATGGGAATAGAAGCGTTGGGCAGTATGCACCTAGAGTGTGGTGCAGCTGTGCTGGCTCAAAGCCGCTGATCTGGAAGATAGCTGCTTGCTGTACTTCGATCAGAAAGGCTGTTTCATCTTCTGTCTTAACGGTCACAGTCAGTGTTAGGTTCACTTCGTAGTGATCATCGCCCAGTACACGGCTAGCCGAATTAACATCTAGACCAACCTGTGGCTGCCAAGCTTTGTTGAAAATTTCTGGGCCAGCAGGTGTTTCAAGTGATGCGTCTTTTAGGTAGACACGTTTCATACCAAACTGTGGTGCTGGTTGCTGATTCTCTTCAGACATGTTGCTTCCTTACTTTTAATCGTTCTAATTATTCGCCGGCGTTGTTTGCCAGCAGTCCGTCCAGTTCACCATTGCGCTCAAGTGCGAACAGATCGTCGCATCCGCCAACGTGGTGCTCGCCGATAAAGATTTGAGGAACGGTACGTCGACCACTGCGTTCCATCATTTCAGCGCGTTTTGTTGGATCCTGATCTACGCTGATCTCGTTAAATGAAACACCTTTGTGATCAAGTAACATCTTTGCACGAGTGCAAAAACCGCATAGAGCTGAGCTGTAAATTTCTACTGTCATTTTGTTACCACTGGCATGCTTTGGTGGCGCCACTCAGAGATGCCTCCGGTAAGACGCATCGCCTGTGTGAATCCAGCCGATTTCATTTTGCGACACGCGGTGCCCGCTGTCTGACCCATGTTACACACTACAATGATCGGCTTCTCTTTGTACTGATCCAACTCAGTCATGCGGCGATCGAAATCAGCCAGTGGAATGTTGATCGAGTTAGTCAGGTGGCCAGTGCTGAAATCTTTGTGCGCTCGGATATCAAGAACAACAGCATCTTCTTTATTGATTAGGCGCGTTGCTTCAGCCGCCGTCACTGATTTACCGCCTTTCATACGCTCAGTAAAGATCAGCATGGCTAGGGTAAATGCCCAAGCAACAACCATCATGGTGTGATTGCCGATAAATTCGATTACGTTTTCCATTTCAGACCTGTGTATGCAATAAAAATTAATGCGCGAAAGTATACATTGCAGAGCCTCAAGGGATAAGGGGGCTGACTGAAAAATCACCAATGTTTAATGGTTTTAACGGGCCTCAACGGTTAAAATCTCTATCAATCTAAAGTCTTATAACCGGAATATTCATAACTATGAGTGATATGCGCACCCCAAGAGCGCTTCTTATCCTAGATGGGTACGGAGTCGAAGCCACTGAATCATCAGCTGTAGCCGCTGCTAATACGCCTGTTTGGGATGGTCTATTGGCCAATAATCCAAACTCACGTATTCAAACATCGGGCATGGCCGTGGGCCTTCCAGATGGTCAGATGGGCAACTCCGAAGTAGGGCACATGAATATCGGTGCAGGCCGAACGGTTTACCAAAACCTGACACGTATTTCCAAAGCGATTGCCGATGGTGACTTCTTCGAGAACAGCGCGCTGGTTAACGCGATGGATGCCGCGATTGCAAAGGGTAATGCGGTGCATATTACTGGCTTGTTATCCCCTGGCGGTGTTCACAGCCACGAAGATCATATTGTTGCGTTGGCTAAAATGGCCGTTCAACGCGGTGCGAAGCAGGTTTACCTACACGCTATTTTGGATGGTCGTGATATGCCGCCTCGCTCTGCAGAGCCGTCTATTGCCGCTGCTGAGAAGGCGTTTGCAGATCTGGGCGTAGGCGCCATCGCTACCGTTGTCGGTCGTTACTACGCAATGGATCGTGATAACCGTTGGGATCGTGTGCAGACGGCATACGATGCCATGACAATGGGTAAAGGTGTTCAAACGGCTGCGTCCGCTCAAGAGGCGCTCTCTGCTGCTTACGCTCGTGATGAGAACGATGAGTTTGTCGCGGCCACCGTGATTACTGACGCATCGGGTGCGCCAGTGGGTACGATCAATGATGGTGATACTCTAATCTGTGCTAATTTCCGCCCGGACCGTGCTCGTGAAATTACGCGTGCCTTTGTTCTGGATGATTCATTCGATGGTTTTGAACGCGCTAAACGCCCAGCACTTGCTGACTTTGTCATGCTGACCGAATATGCAGCGGATATCCCGGCCTCTTGTGCCTACCCTCCTCAAAAGATCAGTAATGATTTGGGTGAGTACCTTTCGGGTATGGGTAAAACTCAGTTGCGTATCTCTGAAACCGAGAAGTATGCACACGTCACCTTCTTCTTTAACGGTGGTCAGGAAGAGGTCTACCCAGGTGAAGAGCGCATCTTGGTGCCCTCTCCCGATGTGGCTACTTACGATTTGAAACCTGAAATGAGCTTACCAGAGGTGAGTGAGAAACTCTGTGAGGCTATACGAAGCCGTCAATACGATCTGATTGTCTGCAACTTCGCCAATGGTGATATGGTCGGTCATACCGGTAAATTTGATGCAGCGGTTAAAGCCTGTGAAGCGGTCGACGAAGCGCTTGCTAAGGTGCTGGCGGCGATGGCAGAAGTGGACGGTGAGACACTGATCACAGCCGATCACGGTAACGTTGAGTTGATGGTCGATCCAAACTCAGGACAGCCTCATACATCTCATACCAACTGGCCAGTCGCTTTGATCTACGATGGTCCTCGTAAAGCGTCGCTAACCCTAGCGGATGGCGCGCTATGTGATCTGGCACCGACGCTGCTGGATCTAATGGATATTGATAAGCCGTCTGAAATGACCGGCTCTAGCCTGGCTTCACGCTAATCCGTGTTGCGCCACTGGCTCCTTCTAGGTCTCTTCTGTTGCTCCCCAGCATTAGCGGGAACGGCTGAAGAGACTGAGCAGAAAATCAAACAGCTGACTGCACAGATGCAGTCACTGCAAAAAAGTGTCGCTAAAAAACAGGGCGACCAGCAAGCGCTCCAGAAAAAACTTCGTGAAGATGAGCGTAAAATTGCTGAAATTTCCTCTAAAAAGCGCGAAGTGTCCCTATCTATCAATAAACTAACTGGTCGAGCGAATACGCTAACCAGTGATCAGACTCGTCTAAAACAGGCGGTCGAAAAAGAGCGCGCATTGTTAATCTCTTTGCTGCAAGAGCAGTACCGTAAAGGTCGTCAGCCAAGACTGAAAATGATTTTGAGTGGTACAGAGCCACAGACGGTTGATCGCATGCTGCGCTACTACGATCACCTCAGCGATGTTTTAAAAACGCGAGTGACTAGCTACCAAAGGCTATTAAGTGACTTTGATCAGAATCGCGCAGACCTCAGTGCGACAGAGTCGCAACTAGTGTCTGAAAAGCAGGCGCTAGTTGAGCAGGAAAATCGCTTAAAACAAGCCTACCAGCAGCGCTTAAAAACCTTGGATGAAATCAAGCGAGACATTGGCAGCGAGAAAAATCAGTTGGTCAAACTTGAGCAAGATCGCAAACAGCTTGAGTCTCTCCTCGTTGAGATAGAGCAGTCGCTGAAAGATAACTTCGTCGATATCGATACGCCGCAGATTGCCAAACGCAAAGGGAAGTTAGATTGGCCGGTGTCGGGTAAGTTGGCTCTTAAATATGGCAGTAAAAAGAGCACGCTATCGACCGATGGTATCTTCATCAGTTCCGATCCAGGTAAGGCTGTTAGAGTGATCCATCCAGGTCGTGTTGTCTTTTCTGAATGGTTAAGAGGCTATGGGCTTTTGATCATAGTGGACCATGGGGATGACTACCTCAGCCTCTATGGTCACAATCAGAGTCTGTTGCGTAACACAGGTGATTGGGTGCAAGCGGGCGAGACCATATCACTCACCGGTAGCAGTGGTGGCTATGATCAGACTGGCCTCTACTTCTCATTACGTCATAATGGTAAGAGTTTTAACCCGGTTCCCTGGCTAAATAAAAAGAGATAATTCGAATCAGTGATAGGTGGTTTTATGTTGTTCCGTTCCGTTAGCTTTCTGCTCCTTTCAAGCCTCTTATCATTGAACGTCTTTGCCTACCCGATAGAACAGACCAGTGAAGAGTCCTCCGAGAATCAGTTGCCACTCGATGAGCTGCGCCGTTTTGCGGAGGTATTTAGCAGTATCAAAAAGAGTTACGTCGAACCGGTTACTGATCAGCAGTTATTAGAAGATGCCATTGCCGGCATGGTACGTGGCTTAGATCCGCACTCGGACTACTTGATTAAAGAGGCGTTCGATAACCTGCAAGAACACACGAACGGCGAGTTCGGTGGATTGGGCATCGAAGTCGGTATGAAGGATGGCTTTGTACATGTCATTACGCCGCTGGACGATACCCCTGCTCAAGAGGCCGGTATCAAAGCGGGTGACCTCATCACTAAATTGGGTGATACGCCGGTTCAAGGTATGTCTCTCAGTGACGCAGTGAAATTGATGCGCGGCAAAATTGGTGAGTCGATTCGCATCACCATCATGCGTGAAGGCGTCGATGCCCCCTTTGAAGTTGAGTTGGTTCGTGCAGCAATCAAGATTCGAAGCGTCAGAAGTCGCCTGTTAGAGCCTGGCTTTGGGTATGTGCGAATCAGTGAGTTTCAAGCTAATACAGGTCAGGATCTGTTAGATGCTCTGGCTAAGCTGCAAAAAGATGAGGCGCTTAAAGGGCTTGTCTTGGATCTGCGAAATAACCCTGGTGGCGTGCTTCAGGCGGCTGTTGCGGTGTCGGATGCATTCTTGGATGAAGGTCTGATTGTCTATACAGAGGGCCGCATTGCTCGATCTGAGTTGGAGTTTAATGCCACAGATGATGTGGCGATCGGTAATGTACCGTTAATCGTGCTGATTAATGGTGGGTCCGCATCGGCGTCAGAGATCGTCGCAGGGGCTCTGCAGGATCAAAAACGTGCCGTAATTATGGGAACCCAGAGTTTTGGTAAAGGCTCGGTACAAACGGTTGTTCCGCTGTCAGAAGATCGTGCTGTTAAAATTACGACGGCACGCTACTTTACACCCAATGGACGATCCATTCAGGCGCAGGGTATCAGTCCTGATGTGGTGGTCGAAGACCTACAGCTGGATCGCAAAGCCCCTAATCTAGATCAGGTACGCGAAGTGGATTTGGCAGGTCACCTTGAGAACGAGTCAGAAGAGACAGTTCAATCCTCAGTGCAGTCCGATTTAGCCGGTGATGACTTCCAGCTCTATCAAGCGCTGACTATGCTCAAAGCGTTGAACATCCTTAATCGATGATTGATCAGTGATGAAGGTTCGAAATTTAGGTTGTTCAGGAGGCTTGGCAGAGGGGCTGTTCACCACCAGCTTTCTATTGGATGAGCGCACACTCTTAGATGGGGGCACTGGGGTTGGTCTCCTTAGCTTAGCGCAGATGAACCAAATCGAAACGGTGCTGCTGACCCATGCCCACATGGATCACATAGCGGGCGTCGCCATGATGCTCGCTTCTCTTTCTGAGCATCGTCACAAGCCAATTATCTTAGCGGCACCTAAAGAGGTGTTAGAGGCGGTTAAGGCGCACATATTGAACTGGGTGATCTGGCCAGACTTTTCAAAAATACCCAACGAGCAGACCCCGGTTCTTGAATATCTTGAGCTAGAGCCCTTACAAAGATTGGAGTTAAACGGCTATCAGGTGATGCCGATTCCTCTGTCGCATACGGTGCCGAGTTTTGCCTACCGGATCAGCAAAGGAGAGGGTGCTTTCTGCTTTTTTGGTGATACCGGACCGACCGAGTTGGTGTGGCAAACCCTGAACCAGCAGCCGGTCTCAGATATCTTCATAGAACTCTCCTACCGAAATGACTCTGCCGAACTGGCTGGAATCAGTAAGCACTATACATCGGTTACTTTGGCTGAGGATTTGGCCAGATTAGACGAGGCCAGCAAGGTGCACATCATGCATCTAAAACCGGGGGCGGAAGATCAAATCATTGCAGAGTTTTCTGACCAGTCTAAATCACTGCCTCATAGCTTCGATCTCTGCCATGAGATCGAAACCTTCAATATTTAACGCGTTGCATCGACCTTGCCGGTGCCACTGATTGGCCAACCGGCCACCGCTTGTGCAATCAGCAGCAAGACAAGCGTGAGCATCGGCAGTGTCCAAGCTTGTTGCCAGTCGTAAAGAGCGCCGATCAGACTCGGTGCGATGCTTGCGAGCAGATAACCGACCCCTTGGACCATGGCTGACAGAGCGGTTGCTTGGCGCATATCATGCGACTTCATCGCGATCAGAGCCAACGCAAGTGAGAGCGAAGCCCCACCATAGGTACCTAAACAAGCGACCCACAAGTAGCGACCTTCAATGGGCGCTAGCCATATTCCAAAAACGCCCACCAAGCCGATTAAGGTGATGATCGCGACAATGCTGCGTTGCGTTGGCAACTTAGCCGCTATCATCGGGGTTAGGAGTGCCGCCGGTATACCGATCATGGTGAAGATGGCGGTCATCAGCCCTGCTTCTGCATCACTTAACCCTGCATCCATAAAGATGCGTGGAAGCCAAGTCGCTAATACATAGAACTGAATAGACTGCAGTCCCATGAAAGAGGCCAAAGACCAAGCTCGTGGTAAACGCCAAACGCTGCTGCTGACACTGTTCGGTGCAGCCGGTTTAAACTTAACCCGCAACATCGGCAGCCAGACCAATAGAGCAATGATCGGCAAGATGGCCCAAACGATCATAGGCACATGCCAATCATTAAAGGCATCTCGCATCGGGATCGCGGAGTAGAAGCTAAACGCGGCCCCTGTGGTTAGCACCAGTGTATAGACACCGGTCAGTGAGCTCGCGTTCTCTGGGAAGAGTCCCTTAACCAATGATGGAATCAGTACATTCAAAATGGCGATGCCGGCCCCCAGTGCTAGCGTGCCAGAGACCATCATCCCATAGTCGCCAAAGAGGCGCGCCGCTGCTCCTATGCCAAGAGTCAGCAGAGCAAGTGCCACGACTTTCATCGGTGCTAAACGGTTAGCAACCCAGGGCACGACCAGAGAGAATGAGGCAAAACAGAGCAGTGGCAGTGTCATCAAGAAGCCGAACGCAGCTGCTGAAATCCCCAGGTCCGACCGAATATCCTCGACCAGCGGGCCGATAACGACTAGGCCGCCGCGAAGGTTGGCTGCGGCCAGCATCAAGGCAAAGATCGCCGCAAAAAAACTGAGGCGATCTTTGAAGTAGTTATTACCCATCAGTTCGATGGGCTTCTGAACAGACCGATTGACATGCGGGACCACTGTTCTGGCCAGAACTCCGTGGGGCGTTTCTTGAAGTCCGTTCTAACGTACTGGCGAATGCGACCTTCAGCCGTTGCCAAAATCAAGTTGGCGGTAGAGCCGGCTGGCAGCTGGGTGCGAATACCCTCTTTCAATTCGGCTTCGCGTAAGGTCTGCTTGATTTGCGTCTCGATACGCTCGAACAGTTGATTAATTTGACCGCGCAGACGCTCATTTTCGCCCGAAAGAGCATCACCACCAAGCAGTCGGCACATCCCTGGATTGCGCTCTGAAAAGGCGAGTAGCAGGGTAATGATCTGCTCAACCTGACGAACAGCGCTGACATCGGATTGTGTGATGGTCTTAATGCGTGTGAATAGGGCCTGTTCGATAAATTCGATTAGCCCTTCAAACATGCGCGCTTTACTTGGGAAGTGGCGGTAGAGTGCCGCTTCTGATACCCCAACATCTTTTGCAAGGGCCGCCGTGGTAATACGTTGTCCTGGATTGACCTCCAGCATCTGGACGAGTGCTTGGAGAATTTGGTCGCGTCGTGAAATTTTGGTCTCGCTCATGCTTCCACCTTCAACGATTTGTTAGAGATCAGGGTGCCGACACCTTCGTCAGTGAAGATCTCCAGCATGCAGGAGTGCTCGACACGACCGTCGATGATGTGCGCTGAAGTCACGCCTGATTTTACCGCACTCAATGCACAGTCGATTTTAGGCAACATGCCGCCGTAGATCGTGCCGTCGGCAATCAGAGCATCGACCTGTTGGGTTGAGAGGCCTGTTAACACCTCGCCCTCTTTGTCCATCAATCCCGCAATGTTGGTCAGTAGGATCAGCTTCTCTGCCTGAAGAACTTCTGCAATTTTACCCGCGACTAGGTCCGCGTTGATGTTGTATGAGGCACCGTCTGTACCAACCCCAATAGGGGCGATGACTGGGATGATGTCCGAATCTACTAGCATCTCTAGAACGCTGACGTTAACACGCTCAACTTCACCGACGTGGCCGATATCGATGATCTCGGGTGCTTCCATCTCTGGCGTCTTGTGTTTTACTTTCAACTTGCGTGCACGAAGCAGGTCGCCATCTTTACCGGTCAGGCCGATCGCTTTACCGCCAGCGGAGTTGATGAGGCCGACAATCTCTTTGTTGACCATGCCGCCCAGCACCATCTCAACCACGTCCATGGTTGCCGTATCGGTGACACGCATACCATTAATGAAGTGAGATTCGATCTTCAATTTGTCGAGTAGATCACCAATCTGTGGGCCGCCCCCGTGCACAACAATGGGATTTAGTCCAATCAATTTCAGCATAACGATGTCGCGTGCAAAGCTGGCTTTTAGCTTCTCATCGGTCATGGCGTTGCCGCCGTATTTAACGACGATGGTTTTACCGACGAAGCGTTGAATATAGGGAAGCGCTTCAGAAAGGACGGTGGCGGTCGAGATCGCTTGTTGGCGTGTTAATGGCATGGTGAAAAAACCTCTAAATCAAATGTAAAAATTAGTGACGACCCGAAGAGCCAAAGCCGCCTTCGCCGCGATCCGTCTCAGTAAACTCTTCGACAAATTCAAAATCAGCTTGAACCACAGGAACCAAAACTAACTGTGCGATGCGCTCGCCTGGCTCAACTGTGAAAGTGGTTTGACCACGGTTCCAGCACGAGACAAATAGCTGGCCCTGGTAGTCAGAATCGATCAAGCCAACCAGGTTGCCAAGCACGATGCCATGCTTATGCCCCAGGCCAGAACGTGGAAGAATCATTGCGCAGAGGCTAGGGTCTTCAATAAAGATCGACATGCCGGTTGGAATCAGTTCGGTTTGGCCTGGCTCTAGAGTCAGCGGCGCTTCAACACAGGCACGAAGATCCAGACCCGCTGATCCAGTGGTGGCGTAAGTTGGCATGGGAATCGAGTCACCTAGGCGCTTATCTAGGATTTTTACTTGTAGCTTTTGCATATCAATCCATCAATTGTGAAATGTGTGAAATGAGTTGTTCGGCCAATTCGCTCTTACCGGCTTTGGGAAGAGGGAGTTCGCCGTTAGGTCCAACCAGAATGACTTCATTCTGATCAGCATTAAATCCAATATCGGCTTGCGAGACGTCGTTAGCAATCACCAGATCCAGCCCTTTGCGAACCAGTTTGCTGCGAGCGTACTCAACGAGATTTTCAGTCTCAGCAGCGAAGCCAATCATCAGTGGGCGCTCAGGTTGCGCGGCAATGGTAGCGATGATGTCTGGATTCTTGGTTAATAGAATCTCCATCACCTCTTCGGCCCCTTTCTTGATCTTCTGCTCTGCGACCAGTTGCGGACGGTAATCGGCCACAGCAGCGGCGCCAATGAAGATGTCAGCTTGTTCTGACGCAATCAAAGCGGCTCCAAGCATCTGCTCTGCTGACTCGACATCAACTCGTCGAACCCCTTTAGGCGTTGGCAGTGATACAGGCCCTGCGATCAAGGTGACATTGGCACCCGCTTTAGCGGCTGCTGAAGCCAGTTCGAATCCCATTTTGCCTGAGCTGTGATTCGAGATGAAACGAACAGGGTCGATCGCTTCACGGGTAGGACCAGCGGTAATCACAACGCTCTTCTCATTGAGCGGACCGTTCGCAATTAGATTGGCGCAACTGGCTAGGATATCAGTGGGCTCAATCATGCGACCAGGCCCCGTATCACCACAGGCCTGTTCACCCGAACCAGGTCCAAAGATATTGACGCCTTGAGATAGCAACGTCTCTAAGTTCTGCTGGGTGCGAGGGTCACGCCACATAGCCTGGTTCATGGCTGGCGCTAACGCGATAGGCGCGTCCGTCGCTAGACAGAGGGTTGTCAGCAAGTCGTTTGCCATGCCGCCTGCAAATCGAGCCATAAAGTCAGCCGTCGCTGGCGCTACGATGATGAGATCCGCCCAACGGGCCAGCTCAATATGCCCCATGCCCTGTTCAGCTTCCGGATCGAGCAGAGACTGATGCACAGGGTTGCCCGATAGCGCTTGTAGGGTCAGCGGGGTGATGAACTCAGCACCTGCATCCGTTAGAACAACGCGTACCTCCGCGCCGACTCCTTTGAATAGACGCGTCAATTCAGCTGCTTTATACGCTGCAATACCGCCAGTGATACCGATCAAAATGTGGCGGTTAGTAAGTCTATGCATACCTCGAAAGCCTTATAAACAGTGACAATGTTTAAATTGAATTATCTTCTATACTGGGATCAGAGTATAGCGAAATATCGTTCATCACAGGGAGGTGATATGAAAATTTTGGATTGGCCAAGTTCAGAGAGGCCGCGTGAGAGACTATTGCAACAGGGCGCATCGGCGCTGAGTGATGCTGAGCTGCTGGCTCTTTTTGTAGGGCAGGGGTTGCCGGGCTGCAATGCCGTCGATCTGGGCCGCCAGTGGTTGGATCAAGCGGGTAGCTTAAATGCACTGCTCAATAGAGAGTGTGAACGCTTTATCGATTTGGCCGGCGCCGGTGTTGCTCGGTACGTTCTGCTTCAGGCAGCTCTGGAGCTGGGGAAACGCTACCTAGCCAGTGAAATAGCACAACGTTCGGTGATCGAGAGTCCGGAATCGGTTAAGGCCTATCTTAGCCATGAGCTGGCCGGCGCCAGCCGAGAGCACTTCGGTTGTCTGTTTCTGGATGCACAGCATCGAGTGATTAAATGGCAGATACTCTTTTCTGGCACGTTAAATGCGGCTGCGGTCTACCCCAGAGTCATCGTTGAAGCGGCGCTGTCGCTCAACGCCTCAGCCGTTATTCTCGCCCATAACCACCCCTCAGGTGTCTGCGAGCCCTCGATGGCCGATCAAACCATTACCCAAAAAATCTCAGAAGCGCTAGCTCTGATCGACATCAAAGTGCTCGATCATCTGATCATAGCGGGCAGCCAATCAATGAGTTTTGCAGAGAGGGGGCTGCTATAGGTCACGGTTTACCTGCGGTAATTCGTTCTTACGGGGTGGGGGTTGCGATGATGCGTCGCGGTTTGCCTGTGGCAATTTGTTCCTACGGGGTGTGGGATGTGATGATGTGTCACGGTTTACCTGCGGCAATTCGTTCCTACAGGGTGGGGGTTGCGATGATGTGTCGCGGTTTGCCTGCGGCAATTCGTTCCTACAGGGTGGCGTTGTAGGAGCGAATTTGAGCGAAGCGAAAAACCGCGAAAATAAAAAACCGCGCATAAAATCGCAAAACACAAACAAATACCGCAAACATAAATTACATAACTCAAGGATGAGTCATGATTAAAAAACCAGGTTACAGTTCGTTAAGAAAAGGCCGTGTTTCGATTCCAGGGCAGATTTATCATCTAACCACGGTGACGCTGGGGCGCCAGTGCTTTTTTGAAGATTTTCATGTGGCTCGATCTCTAGTTAAATGCCTGCACAGTCAACAGATTGAGAGTCTGGCCTATGTCATAATGCCCGATCATTTCCATTGGCTAATTCAACTCAATGAACACTCAGGTTCAATTTCACATGTGATGAGAAAAGTTAAGCTGAGTTTGGTTAAAGGTCAGGGTATCAGCTGGGAAAAAGGCTTTTATGATCGAGCGATTAGGCGATCGGATGATATTGAGAGTATTGCTAGATACATTGTGATGAACCCAGTAAGAGCGGGTTTGGTAACAACAGTCAGAGAATATCCGCATTGGGATGCCATATGGCTTGATTAGACGTGTCACGGTTTGCCTACGGCAATTTGTTTCTTCGGGGTGTGGGTTACGATGATGTGTCACGGTTTGCCTGCGGCAATTCGTTCCTACAGGGTGGAGGTTTCGATTGGGTGTCACGGTTTACCTGCGGCAATTCGTTCCTACGGGGTGTGGGTTACGATGATGTGTCACGGTTTACCTGCGGTAATACGTTCCTACGGGGTGTGGGTTACGATCATTTGTCACGGTTTGCCTGTGGCAATTCGTTCCTACGGGGTGTGGGTTACGATGATTTGTCACGGTTTACCTGCGGTAATTCGTTCTTGCGGGGTGGGGGTTGCGATCATGTGTCACGGTTTACCTGCGGTAATTCGTTCTTACGGGGTGGCGTTGTAGGAGCGAATTTGAGCGAAGCGAAAAACCGCGAAATCTAAAAACCGCGAACAAAACCGCAAAACCACGATCTCACATCACTCCTAAGATTGAACAAAAAACAGACAAAAAGGTGGCGTTTGGGGTGGTTCTTCTGTAATATCACGCGCCTCTGTCTCATTGGTACGGGATTTCTGTCTCGTTTTCGGACGCTCCGCCTGAGATTGCCAAGGTTTTCGTTATGAAAGTGGCATTCAATAAATATCTGACAGAGTAAAAGAAAACACTATTAACTGAGGTTTTAAAATGTCTCGAGTATGTATGGTTACTGGCAAATCCCCAGTAACAGGAAACAACGTTTCCCACTCACAACGTAAAACACGTCGTCGCTTCCTACCAAACCTGCACTGGCACCGTTTTTGGGTAGAGAGCGAAAACAAATTCGTTCGTCTACGCGTATCTTCTAAAGGTATGCGCATCATCGACAAGAAAGGCATCGACGCTGTTCTTGTTGACGTTCGTAAAAATGGCAACAAAGTCTAAGCATAAGGAGCTAAGTCATGGCTAAAGGCGCACGCGAAAAGATCCGACTAGTCTCTTCTGCAGGTACTGGTCACTTCTACACTACAGATAAGAACAAGCGTAACACTCCGGACAAATTCGAATTCAAGAAATACGATCCGGTTGTTCGTAAGCACGTTATCTACAAGGAAGCTAAGATCAAGTAATTGATACAGCATCCCAAAGATACCCGCATTCGGTTACACTGATGCGGGTATTTTTTTGCCTGCTATAAACTGGCTACGCAGCGCCGGTGACTGGCTTCAGCCTGTCATCCGCTATATCAGCGTATTCCAGTCTTAGTAGTGTAAAACAAAAGAGGATGACAGGCTGAAGCCAGTCACCCAAGCTACTATCAGAGTGCAATTTGTTGGATTGGGATTAATAGATGACAAGATCATGGATGAGTGTTGTACCTTTTGCATTTGTTCTGCTTTGGAGCACCGGCTTTATCGGTGCTCGATACGGTTTGCCCTATATTGAACCGTTTAACTACCTATTTATCCGTATGCTGTTCACGTTGGCGGTCTTCTTTTTATTGATTCAGATCTTCCGTGGACGTTGGCCGAGCTGGGATGTCGCTAAACATCAGTTGGTTACGGGATCGTTGATTCATGCAGGCTATTTGGGTGGCGTATTTGCAGCCATCAAGTTGGATATGCCGGCCGGTGTAACGGCGATTATTGTCGGTCTGCAGCCGCTACTGACCGCCTTTATCTCACAGATATGGCTCAAGTCGAAGTTGAGCCCTATGGGTTGGGTTGGGTTGTGGCTTGGCTTGATCGGCGTCGTGACAGTGCTCTGGTCAGGTGTGGCGGATGAGGAGATTACCCTTACGGCGGGAGCGATCACGGCCGCCTTGGTGGCACTCTTTGCGATCTCTATTGGCACCCTCTATCAGAAACGTTTTGGTGGGGGGGCGGATCTTCTTACTGGATCGTTCATTCAATACGTGATGACGGCGATTATCATGGGCGCTTTAACCTTCGCTTTTGAGACTCAAGAGGTGGTTTGGCACATTGAGTTAATTGGCGCGTTGACCTGGTTGGTGCTTGGTCTGTCGCTCTCTGCTATTTTGCTATTGATGTTGATGATTCGTGAAGGTGAGTCAGCCAAAGTAGCCAGCTATTTCTATCTTGTTCCGCCCGCAACAGCGCTAGAAGCTTGGTATCTGTTTGATGAGCGTCTGTCGATGCTAACCTTGGTGGGTGTGGCTGTGACGGTGCTAGGTGTCTTTTTAACCCAACGTGCGGCTAAGGTGAGTTAAGTGCCAGAGTTACCCGAAGTAGAGACAACACGACGAGGCATAGAGCCGCACATTGATCAGCAGCGTGTGGCCGATTTTGTGGTGCGTGAGCCTCGTTTGCGTTGGTCTGTGCCTAGTGAAATTCCTAAAAACATCGTTGAAAAAAAGGTTAATAGCGTCGAACGTCGAGGAAAATATATCCTGATACGTTTTGATGAGGGCGATCTCATGGTGCACTTGGGTATGTCAGGTAGCTTGAGAGTTCTTCCCAAAGGAACAGAACCGGCCAAACATGATCATGTGGATCTCGTGATGGAAAATGGCTTGTTGGTGCGCCTAACCGATCCTCGCCGTTTCGGTTCTGTGCTCTGGCAACCCAAAGGTGAGACGCACAAGTTATTGGAGAAGCTAGGCCCAGAGCCTCTGTCCGATGCATTTAACGTGGATTATCTGTTTAAGGCGTCACGTAATCGCTCTCTAGCCATCAAGCAGTTCATCATGACCTCTGAAGTCGTCGTCGGTGTTGGCAACATTTATGCTAATGAGTCTCTCTTTAGAGCGGGTATCGATCCGCGTAAGCCGGCGGGTAAGGTGTCAAAACAGCGTTATGAGCGTTTGGTCGGCGAGATTAAGAGCGTGCTTGAGTACGCCATCACGCGCGGTGGTACTACCTTAAGGGATTTCCTCTCCAGTGACGGCAAGCCAGGTTATTTTGCGCAAGAGCTCTCGGTCTACGGTCGAGGCGGTGAGGCCTGTAAATCCTGTGGCTCGACGCTTAAAGAGATTCGTCAGGGTCAACGGGCGACGGTATTTTGTCCTAGGTGTCAGCGTTAATGAGCTTTAGGCAGGCGTTCCCCGTTGAGACGGTAGAGCAGAAGGCTCGTCGTCAGGGGTTGGGTATTTCGGATGCGCTGACACATCGTGAAGTGTGGCGATTGGATGCCAGCATTAATGTCGAGATCTACCCTGTCTCGCACAGCGCCCCCAATATTCTGTTTCTCGCAGGGATCGGCACCTATGTCGAGCTCTATGCTGAATTAGCTGTAGCCCTTAATCAGCAGGGTTTTAATGTGATTGCGGTCGATCCTCCGGGACACGGCTACTCTGCAGGTAATCGCGGTCGATATACTGTTGAACAGTTCCAGCATCACCTTTCCCATGTGCTGAATGCCCTTGAATCCCGCTTTACCGGTCCATGGTCCGTCTATGGTTACTCGATAGGGGCTGTCACGGCGGTTGCGTTGGCTGAGCTAGATCAGCGCATTCAATCGGTGCTCTGTACCACGCTGCTGTTAGGGCAAGAGCCTCCCGATATGATGTATGCCTTGGGTTGGAGCTGGACTCGCTTCAGCGCTCTGTGGTTTCCCAATATGCGCCTGCCACTTAAGAGCTTTATCGATTTTGAGTCGCTTCTGGGTGATCACCCCGCAGGGCCCTACATCAATGACGATCCATTGATTATCTTTGACTACCCTCTGGCAACGCTTGCTTCACTGTTTACCCATCAAGCTGGGATTGCTGATTCGGTGTTCCCATTTACATTGATCAATCTGCAAGGTGATCATGATGAGGTGTTATCCAAAGAGTATGCGCTACGTGTGGCTAATAGGATTAAGCAGCCGATGCATTTGGAGTTCATTGAAGGGGCTGGGCATATGATGCCCTGGGATGATCCCGAGGATCTGGCGCATCGCATCGCATTGCTGTTGGGCAAATAGCAGGCAAAAAAATAGGGCGGCCACTCCATGGCACGCCCTGTTGGAAGACTTTCCTTGCAACCTAGTCGCGTCCTGCGATGTCCCTGTGTTGCTTTACTTCCATTGAAACCAATCCTTGGTCTCACCGGGTCAATCCATGACCTCAGTTATTCCGTGGTGCGTACTTTAGGGATTGAGATAGGGTTTGTATATAGTCATAACAGCTAAAAAGAGGTTATTTAGATATTATTTAGTTATATGTAAATAACCAAAGCCATTTTTGTGTCGATTTGTTGGTCGGCGGGTTAGTCTTGCCGCCATCTTGAGCGTTATACTTGTTAAAAATCATCTACTAATGAGGTGTCTCGTGGCATTCGATCCTAGCCAACGCATTTTTCCACTCACTCGCATGCGTCGTATGCGTGCTAGCACTTTCTCTCGTGATTTGATGCGTGAGAACCAGCTGACAGCCCCAGATCTGATCTACCCAATGTTTGTGATTGAGGGCGAAGGTGAGCGTGAAACGGTCCCCTCTATGCCGGGTGTTGAGCGACTCAGCATTGATCTGCTTGTTGATGCCTGTCAGGAAGCTTATGAACTAGGTATTCCTGCCGTGGCTCTATTCCCAGTCACACCTGCATCCGCTAAGTCTGAAATGGCCGAAGAGGCATTCAATCCAGAGGGTTTGGCACAGCGTGCCGTGCGAGCGATCAAAGCAAAATTACCAGAACTGGGTGTGATTACTGACGTTGCGTTGGATCCATTTACTACCCATGGACAGGACGGCATCATCGATGAAGAGGGTTACGTACTCAATGACATCACTGTTGATGTATTGGTGAAGCAGGCGCTCTCACACGCTGAAGCGGGCGCTGATGTGGTGGCCCCGAGTGATATGATGGATGGCCGTATTCAGGCGATCCGTGAAGCGCTAGAGGCCGGTGGTCATGTCAATACTCGCATCCTTGCCTACTCTGCCAAGTATGCAAGTGCTTACTACGGTCCTTTCCGTGACGCAGTAGGCTCTGCCGGTAATCTTGGCAAAGGCAATAAATACAGCTACCAGATGGACCCTGCTAACAGCGATGAAGCCCTGCACGAGGTTGCTCTCGATCTAGCTGAGGGTGCTGATATGGTGATGGTAAAACCGGGTATGCCCTATCTTGATATCGTGCGCCGTGTGAAAACTGAGCTACGTGTGCCTACCTATGCTTACCAAGTGAGCGGCGAATATGCGATGCACATGGCGGCGTTTCAAAATGGCTGGTTGGATGAGGAGTCGGTGATGATGGAGTCACTGCTGGCATTCAAACGAGCAGGTGCCGATGGCATCTTGACCTACTTTGCCGTTAAAGCGGCACGCCTGCTTAAATCGAAGGCTTAACCGCTGTTAAGTGATCTGCCTCTGTTGCGATTTGAAATCATCCAGCAGAGGCGCAAATCCGGCTTTGTAGTCCTGGTATCGACAGACAAAGCCACTCTCCCTCATCGCTCTGTTAGCGATGCGTTTATTCCCGCCACGCTGTATCGGCTCCTGATGATGGGCTGCCACGCCCAGTTGCTCTGCAAGCCACTTGGTAATCTCATGAATCGGTGCTGGGTGACCGTCGCTGGCTAAATAGAGTTCTTTCAGTGGTTGTTGGTCGATCGCTTTGCCAATTAAGTGCACAACAAAATGGGCCAAGTCGTCACTGTGTATACGATTGCTAAAATGAGTCGGCGTCTCTAACGCAATGGTTCCACTGAGGATGCGTTTTAGAAGGTGGGTACGGCCAGGGCCGTATATGCCGCTGCTGCGGATCAGGGTGCAAGCTGATCGCTGTTTAAACTGTGATTCGCCTTCCAAAAGTAGAACGGAGTGCGCCGTGTTAGGTTCAGCAGCGCTGAATTCATCAATCCACTCACCACGGTTTTGAGCATAGACGCCGGTTGAGCTAACCACAAAAGAGCGTATCGGTGCAGTTGGCAGTGCTTTTAATATGGCAGCCGGGGCATCGACGTATATCTGTCGGTAGTGCTCAATATCGCGTGATTTTGCGGCGGCCGAGAAGATGACGTAATCGACTTCTGGAAGGGGCGGGAGATTTTCAATTTCATAAAAGTCGCACGCTATTGGTTGTACGCCTTCCGATAGCTGGTCTATATTACGTCTAAGACCATAGACCTTATGTTGTTTACTGATGAGCTTGGTTGCAATGGTATTGCCCAAGTCACCACAGCCAATGATTAGAAAACGTTTCGACACGGTAGTGTTCTCCCTTTAGTCGTTAAAGATTACCAGAGGATCGAAAATGACGCTTACAGAACTTCGCTACATCGTCACGCTAGCTCGTGAACAGCACTTCGGCCATGCCGCCGAAAAATGCTTTGTCAGTCAGCCGACGCTCTCTATCGCCGTTAAAAAGCTGGAAGATGAGCTCGGTGTCGCGTTGTTTGAACGCAGTAAAAACGCCGTACGCGTGACGCCCATAGGTGACAAAGTAGTGCGTCAAGCACAGCGCGTATTAGAGCAGGCTGAAGCGATTAAAGAGCTCTCCCGTGAAGGTAAAGATCAGCTGGCTACCCCGTTACGTGTGGGTGCAATTTACACCATCGGTCCCTACCTTTTCCCTCGTCTAATTCCCGAAGTTCAGCAGATTGCACCGCAAATGCCTCTCTACATCGAGGAGAATTTGACCGAAGTTCTTCGAAGCAAAATACGCACTGGTGAGTTGGATGCGATCATCATCGCGTTGCCTTTCCATGAGCCCGATGTGCTGACTCGGGCGGTTTATGATGAGACCTTCAGTTTAATTACTCCAAAAGGGCATGAGCTGAGCAAAGCGGGCTCAGTGGACTCTCAGAAGTTGAACGAGCTGGATATGCTGCTGCTGGGTGAGGGGCACTGTTTCAGGGATCAGGTACTGGAGGCCTGCCCAAGCTTGAATCAGTCGTTCCATGATCAACACAGAGTCACTGAAGGCAGTTCACTAGAGACCATTCGTATGATGGTCGCCTCTGGCTTAGGAACCAGCGTGTTACCAGAGTCGGCTTTAGCGAATCACCCCTCCAATTCGTTGGTTGATATTGTGCCGTTCAATGATCCCAAACCGATGCGATCGGTTGCTGTTGCTTGGCGTGCCAGCTTCCCTCGTCCACAGGCGATTGATGTGTTGGTTGATGCCATCGCTAAGTGCCGAGCGTTGGATAGTTAACTGGCCGTGTCTTCTCAGGTAGCCCATCGAAAGGTCACTGAGCTAAAGGGTGTTGGCGCTGCGCTAGCGTCCAAACTTGGCAAGCTAGGTATTCATAACTTTCAGGATCTGCTGTTTCACTTGCCGTTGCGCTACCAAGATCGAACGCGCATCACTGCGATAGGAGCGATGCGCCCCGGTGATGAGGTGGTGGTTGAGGCGCGTGTAATCGCGTGTGACATCGTGATGGGGCGCCGCCGAAGCCTGGTCTGCCGTATTCAGGATGGCACTGGTACCCTAACTCTGCGTTTTTTCCACTTCAGCGCTGTGCAAAAGAGCGGCTTGATCAATGCGGATATTCGCTGTTTTGGCGAGGTGCGCCCTGGTGCAAATGGTTTAGAACTGATTCATCCCGAGTACAAGCTGATGAAGGGCGATGGCTTTGATCAGTTGGAAGAGACGCTGACCCCAATCTATCCATTGACTGAAGGTTTGACTCAACCGCGCCTTAGAAGCCTGGTAGGGCAGGCACTCTCCGCTTTAGGTTCTGAACCCTTAGATGAGTTGCTGCCGGACTCTGAGCTAGCGCGCAACCATTACCCCTCACTAACCGATGCCGTGCGCTTTCTTCACCAGCCTCCTGTTGGTGTGGATTTGGAGTCGCTACTTGAAGGGCAGCATCCAGCGCAGAGACGCTTAGCTTTCGAAGAGTTATTGGCACATAACCTATCGCTTCGCGTGGTACGTCATCAGATGCAGACGCAAGGTGCGCCAGCGCTGAAATCGACGGGTCGACTCACGCTGCCGTTTCTAGATCGGCTGCCTTTTTCACTTACAGAGGCTCAGCTTCGTGTGGCACGAGAGGTGGCCCGTGATATGGGGCGCCCTTTGCCGATGTTGCGGTTGGTGCAGGGTGATGTGGGCTCAGGTAAGACCATGATTGCTGTATTGGCCGCGTTACAAGCGGTTGAAAACGGCAAACAAGCGGCGGTTATGGCTCCGACAGAAATTCTGGCCGAACAGCATCTAATCAACTTTAAAAGTTGGCTGGAGCCGCTTGGGATTAAGGTCTCGTGGTTGGCGGGTAAGGTAAAAGGTAAAGCACGGGAAGCGGCATTAGCTGAGATCAGTGGTGGTGAGGCTCAGGTGGTTGTCGGAACCCACGCCCTGTTTCAAGATGAGGTCGCCTTCCATGATCTGGCGATGGTTGTGATTGATGAGCAGCATCGATTTGGCGTCGATCAGAGGCTAAGTTTGCGTGAAAAGGGGCGAAATGACGGTAAAATACCTCATCAGCTCATAATGACCGCTACCCCCATCCCTCGTACACTAGCAATGAGTGCTTACGCTGACCTGGACTGCTCCATCATCGATGAGCTACCACCGGGCCGAACGCCAGTGCAAACGGTCGTGATTGATGACAGTCGTCGCGATCGAGTGGTTGAGCGCGTTGAACAGAACTGCAAACAGGGCCTGCAGGCCTATTGGGTCTGTACGCTGGTAGAGGAGTCCGAAGCGCTGCAGTGTCAGGCAGCCGAAACGACTGCCGAAGAGCTGCGCGAGGCTCTGCCCGATCTTAGAATTGGTCTGGTGCATGGTCGTCTGAAACCGGCCGAAAAAGCGGATGTGATGGCGCAATTCAAAGCGCATGAGTTGGATCTTTTGGTGGCTACGACGGTGATTGAGGTCGGCGTAGACGTTCCGAATTCGAGTTTAATGATCATCGAGAACCCCGAACGACTGGGATTATCACAGTTGCATCAGTTACGCGGCCGTGTAGGTCGAGGGTCGCGAGAGAGTTTTTGTGTTTTGATGTATCATGCGCCTCTTTCGCAGCAGGGTCGCGACCGTTTGGCAATCATGCGTGAGACCAGTGACGGTTTCCGTATTGCAGAGCGTGATCTTGAGTTGCGAGGCCCGGGTGAGGTGTTAGGCACCCGCCAGACAGGCATGATGAGTTTCAGAATCGCCGATCTGCAACGTGACGCTGACATGCTCGACAGTGTCCAGCAGACAGCAGAGCGCATAGAGACATCAACAGAATTAACCCGTCAGCTGTGTGATCGATGGATCCTCAATGCTGATCAATACGCACAGGTTTAAGATGCAACCAACAGAGAGACAGCTTCAAATAGTACGCCAGCAGATCGGTCGCGAGCCTCGCGGTATCGAGGCGATAGCGGCACAAACCCCTAGTGGTGTGCCATTGGTGTTACAGATGCGAAGCCTGATCGATGATAAGCCTTTCCCAACCCTCTATTGGCTGAGCAGTAAGGATTTAAGTGTTGAGATCAGTCGTGTCGAGATGACGGGCTGGATTAAGCGTTTTGAGGAGGAGCTGCAAGAGGATGCAGAGCTTCGTGATACCTACATGGCGCAGCAGAAACACTACATGGAGCGCCGCTGGGAACTGATGCGTCCGGAGGACAGACAGCGAATCGAAACTCTTGGGTTCACTAAGATGTTCAACGAGGTAGGCATTGGCGGTATTGCTAACTGGGACAAAGTTCGTTGTCTGCACATGAACTACGCCTACCACTTGGTGGAGCCCAATGTGGTTGGCCAGCGTCTTGATCAAGAGTTTCAGATGAACGAGCTGGCGCCGGAGTTTTAGGTTAATCAGGCACAAAAAAACGCGACCCAAGGTCGCGTTTTTTTGTCTTTGAGTTCGATTAGCCAACCAGCTTCTCGTACTTGATCATCAGTTGCTCTTCAGTTTCAACGTGATCAGGATCTTTTGGAATACAGTCAACCGGACAAACCTCAACACACTGTGGCGTGTCGTAGTGGCCTACACACTCAGTACATTTACTTGGCTCGATCTCGTAGATCTCATCCCCTGGGCTGATCGCCTCGTTAGGACATTCTGGTTCACACACATCACAGTTGATGCATTCGTCGGTAATCATTAGTGCCATCGTGTCTACCTCACTCTAGGCTCAAATCTAAACTAGTTAGAAAAATGTCGTTTCAATGCCGCATCGACAGCCGGATGAACAAACTCTGTCACGTCTCCACCTAATGACGCGATTTCGCGAATCAGCGTCGATGAGATGTACGACAAGTGTTCAGCCGGTGTTAAAAACAGGCTCTCAGCTTGTGGAGCCAACTTTCGGTTCATATTGGCAAGCTGAAACTCATATTCAAAATCTGAAACCGCTCGCAAACCTCGTAAAATGACGTCGCATTGCTGATCTTTCAAAAGATCGATCAGTAGGCTGTTAAAGCCAACCACTTCTACGTTGTCGAGGTGTGCCAAGGATTCGCGTGCAAGTTCTACTCGAACATCCAAATCCAGCAGGGGACGTTTTTTTGGGCTCTCTGCCACAGCGACTACAATCTGACCAAACAGTTTGGAGGCTCTCTCCACCAAATCTACATGGCCGTTCGTAATAGGATCAAACGTTCCTGGGTAAGCTACCCTTTTCATCCCAGCTACTCCTAATAGCGGTAATATTCCCGCGGATGGTAACGGAATTGCGTCAAGGCGACAAATTATAGGAGAAACTTTTAATAATTAATAGATATATTAAATTATTTATCTATAACTAAAATTAATTTCTTTTATACAAGCGGTAGCTGACGTCACCTGCCTGTTTGTCGCGATACAGTTGCCAGTTATCTGGAACTAATAGGGTACTTAGCGATCTCTCAGTCTCTATATATATCATCGATCCATCTGCAAGAACTTGATTTTCCTCAAGTAGCTGACAGATGCCTGAAACTAAGTCTTTGTTGAAGGGGGGGTCTAAGAAGACCAGGTCGTATCGAAATTCACGGCTCGCTTGCTGCAGGAGCCATTGAGTAGCGTCTGTTTCGAGCACTTCAGCGTTTTGTGCCTTCAGCTCTTGCAGATTGTGTTTAAGTGAATTGCAGACCAAGCGCGATGCATCAATCAGTGTGGCGTGAGCTGCACCGCGCGACAGCGCTTCAAACGCCAGCGCACCGCTGCCGCTAAACAGATCCAGGCATTTGGCTGCTGGTGTGTAAGCTTGTAACCAGTTGAATAGCGTTTCTCGAACCCGATCCGGTGTTGGGCGAAGTCCTTCACTCTCTGGAAAGCTCAGTTTTCGTGAGCGCCAATCTCCGCCGATGATGCGAACGAACGAGTCATTTGCTCGATTATGAGGGGCGGGTTTGCTGTTTCTGTTGCGTCTAGGGCTCATTGAAAAAGGTCTCTGCCAAAGCAGTTTTAGGTAAACAGAAATTTTAACCTCAGCTTAGGCTAATAGATAGGCTTTCACAGCGTCTGATGTGGTAGAATTCTGGACTTATATTTTGACTGTTTAGTTCCCTCTGATTAGGACTGTTTAGACTATGGAATCTCTCTACAACTGGATGCTTGATAACGGCTATGATCCAGCCATTATCCCTTACGTTGCGGCCGCTTTTGCCGTCGTCATTTTGATTGTGATGATGCGTTATCTGAAAGGGGATAAAACTGAGGCTATTCAGGATTCTGCTTCAGAAAAAAGCGTTGAAGAGAGCGTTACAGAGGCCCCAGTTGAAACACCATCGGTTGACGAAGCGCCCGTTGAAGAGCCGCCTGTTGCTGAAGACGCAGTCGAAGAGGTAGTTGAGCCAGCAGCTGCAGAAGAGACGGTTGAGCCAGAAGCTGTTGAGACCGAAGTGGAGGTTGAACAGACTCCTGCAGAGCCAGAGCCAGAGCCAGAGCCAGAGCCAGAGCCAGAGCCAGAGCCAGAGCCAGAGCCAGAGCCAGAGCCAGAGCCAGAGCCAGAGCCAGAGCCAGAGCCAGAGCCAGAGCCAACAAAAAGCTTCTTCGATCGTGTTAAATCCGGTCTAAGTCGCACGAAAGCCGGCCTGACTGAGCAGATTACAACCCTCTTCGCCGGTAACCCTGAGATCGATGAAGATCTTATGGAAGAGATCGAGACCTTGTTGCTGATGGCCGATATTGGCGTTGAGGCAACGACAGAGATTATCGAACGTTTAACCGATCGTGTAGAGCGTAAACAGCTCTCGGATGGCGACGCTCTGCAGGCGGCTCTGAAACAGGAGCTGGCCGAGCTATTAGAACCCGTTGATCAACCGCTTGAATTACAGAGTGACAAATCCCCAATGGTGATTCTGATGGTGGGTGTTAACGGTGTCGGTAAAACAACGACCATCGGTAAACTGGCCAAGAAGTATCAGGGTGAAGGTAAGTCGGTGATGTTAGCGGCGGGTGATACCTTCCGTGCCGCGGCGGTTGAACAGCTTCAGGTTTGGGGTGAGCGAAATAACGTCCCAGTGGTTGCTCAACATACCGGTGCAGACTCAGCCTCTGTTCTATTTGATGCGCTTGAGTCAGCTAAAGCGAAAAACGTTGATGTATTGATTGCAGATACAGCGGGTCGTTTGCAGAACAAAGATAACCTGATGCAAGAGTTACAGAAGGTTGTTCGTGTGATGCAGAAGTTAGATCCTTCGGCGCCACATGAAGTGATGTTGGTACTCGACGCGGGTACGGGTCAGAACGCCATCAGCCAGGCTAAAGAGTTCAAAGAGGCGGTGGGCGTGACGGGCATTACCCTAACGAAACTCGATGGCACAGCGAAGGGCGGTATTATCTTTGCCATCGCCAAACAGTTTGGTCTGCCTATTCGATTCATCGGTGTCGGTGAGCAAGCTGATGACCTACGTCCTTTTGAAGCGAAAGCTTTTGTTGAGGCGTTGTTCGACTAACTCCTATGGCGGCTATTCAATTCACTAACGTCAGTAAGCGCTATGACTCTGGTCAAGAGGCCCTAAGGTCTGTCGACTTTACATTGGAGTCGGGCGAGATGGCCTTTTTGACAGGCCACTCGGGAGCAGGGAAGAGTACCCTGTTAAAACTGCTGACGCGCGTTGAGCAACCTAGCCGTGGTGATGTGTGGGTCGGTGATCAAAATCTATCTGAATTGTCTCGCAGCGAGATTCCGCAATATCGCCGAACCCTGGGTGTGGTCTACCAGAATCATCGTCTGTTAGAAGATCGCACTGTTTACCAGAACATTGCACTTCCACTGCGTATCGCAGGCTATAACGAAGAGGATATTGGTCGTCGCGTACGCGCGGCACTCGATCGAGTAGGACTGTTGGAGTCAGAGCAGAAGCTCCCACAGGCGTTATCGAGTGGCGAGCAGCAGCGTATCGGTATTGCGCGTGCCATTGTTCATAAGCCTAGGGTGCTGATTGCCGACGAGCCGACCGGTAACCTCGACCCTAGACTCTCTCTCGACATCATGAGTCTATTCGAGCAGTTCAACCGCATTGGAACGACCGTCTTGATCGCGACCCATGATGTGGCGTTGATCAAGCGAATGCGTCATAGAGTGCTGATTTTAGATAAGGGGCGACTGCGTCATGTCCAGTAGTGAGACTCGATCACGCGGCGCCTCTGATATCAGCGTCAGCCGTTGGCAACGCGTTAAACACTGGGCGGTACAGCACCGTCTAGAGAGTGCCGATGCCGTTAAGCGTCTTCTACATAATCGACTGTCGACGCTGGTGACACTGCTGCTATTGGCGGTTGTACTCGCTGTGCCAACCTTTATGTATTCGCTGTTGGGTAATTTGAAACAGCTGACACCGGGTACTGACTTTGAGCCTCAGCTTGCACTCTATTTAAGCCCAGAACTCAAAGCCGACGAGTTAGATCGATTCAGCCGTTCACTCCTGCTGCGTGATGATCTACTTTCGGTTGAATTGATCAGTAGCGATGTAGGTGCCAGCGAGTTTAAAAGCCACTCTGAACTGGGTGAGCTGATCAACCTATTGGATGAGAATCCACTCCCAGCGGTTGTGCTCGCGACGCCGCGTGATCAAGATCCTGCGACCATGAAAGCACTGCGTGAAAGCATGGCAGCCTTGCCAGAGGTGGATGTCGCCGAGTTAGACGTAGAGTGGTTAGAGCGTCTCGAAGTGATTTTAGGCTCATTCTCCAGCATCAGTTTTGTGCTGGCGCTGTTATTGGGTATGACCGTGCTTCTGGTGATCGCTAACACCATTCGTACCATGATCAGCAGTCGCCAAGAGGAGATTGAGGTCAGTTTGTTGATAGGCGCTACCGCTGCTTGGGTGAGACGCCCATTCCTCTATGCAGGACTGCTGTACGGACTCTTTGGTGCACTGTTGAGCCTAGTATTGGTTTACTTCTCACTGGCACTTGTCGAAGCGCCATTGGCTGAGTTAACAGAGCTCTATATTGGTCGTTTTGATCTTCAGGGACCTGATTTGTCATTAATCATGGCGCTGTTAGTGGGCGGGACTATACTAGGATGGATAGGGGCATTCATTGCTGTATCCAGACAGATGGGGCAGTTAAATCAAGGCTCTGATTGATCGGATTTAGCCGGATTTGCGTTTATCTGTCACTCTGGTATCTTTTTGGGTCCAGTGTTGGTAAATATTAGTAATTCCTAATGAACTTTTTTGTCAAAACTGGGTCTAACTAGACAGTTAAAACGATTTAAAACAGTGTAAAAAACGAAAGTTTTTGAGGTTTAAAGAGAAATGGGCACTAGCTTGCAATTAGTTGAACATCTGACTCCGGGGCGCGATCTTGACGCTTACGTTCAGAATGTCAGCACTATCCCTATCCTCACTCCAGAGGAAGAACGGGAGCTTGCCGAGCGTCTGCATTTTGAGCAAGACCTTGATGCGGCTCGCCAGTTGGTTATGTCACATCTGCGCTTTGTTGTGCACATTGCGCGCAGCTACAAAGGCTACGGCCTTCCTCTCGGTGATTTGATCCAAGAGGGTAACGTTGGTTTGATGAAAGCGGTTAAACGTTTTGATCCAACCGTCGGTGTTCGTCTGGTGAGCTTTGCTGTTCACTGGATCAAAGCCGAAATGCATGAATTCATTCTTCGCAATTGGCGTATTGTTAAAGTTGCGACGACCAAAGCTCAGCGTAAGCTGTTCTTTAACCTACGCTCACAGAAGAAGAGCCTAGGTTGGATGAACAACGATGAAGTTGAAGCGATCGCAGAAGATCTAGGCGTTGATGCTGCAGTAGTGCGTCAGATGGAGGGTCGCATGGCCGCCACTGACATGGCCTTTGATGCGCCTGCTGCTGATGATTCTGAAGAGAGTGCGCCTGTTGCACCGGCACTGTTCTTGGAAGACAAGTCTGCCGATCCAGCCGAGCTACTTGAAGAGCAGGATTGGGAAGATAATTCTAACCGCCAGTTAGCCGCAGCGATGGGCCAGTTGGACGAGCGCAGTCGAGATATCTTGGCACAGCGTTGGTTGCTTGATGAAAAAGCAACGCTGCACGAGTTGGCCGCTAAGTATGAGGTCTCTGCAGAGCGTATCCGTCAGCTTGAAAAGAACGCGATGAAGAAAATTAAAAACGCTTTAGTCGTTATCTAACGGATGAAAGTGTTGTGAAAAAGCCGCATTAGCGGCTTTTTTTGTGTATGCTTGCGGCCCAAATGAGGTGATGATGCACGCGAAACGTTTTTTGATGATTGGTGCGCTTTTAGCGATGTTTTCGGTGATTTTTGGCGCTTTTGGTGCCCATTTACTGAAAAGCACCCTGTCAGCTGCTCGCTTTGAAACCTTCAGCACCGCTGTGGATTACCAGTTTTGGCAGGCTCTAGGTTTGATGGTGGTCGGTATTACCGGTTTTAAACTCAATAGTAAAAGCTGGCGCCTTGCTGGGTATTCGCTGTTGGCAGGGACGTTGATCTTCAGTGGCAGCCTCTATCTGCTAATCGCAACTGATACTGGTTGGTTAGGAGCGATCACCCCCATCGGTGGTATATTAATGATTATTGGCTGGGCACTGTTTGCCTGGTCGTTACGAACCTTACGGATAGAACAATGAGTGACACAGAACAGCAGCGCCCACACCGTACGATTAGAAGTTTTGTCGTACGCGCTGGACGCATGACAGAAGGGCAAGAGCGTGCAATGAAAGAGAACTGGCCTCTGTATGGGCTAGAACTTGAAGATGGCATGGTCGACTTTAAAACTCTGTTTGGCGATGATCGCCCCGTCACTCTAGAGATCGGTTTTGGTATGGGCGCGTCGCTGGTAGAGATGGCGCGCCGCTCACCTGAGAAGGGCTTTATTGGAATCGAAGTGCATCCTCCCGGTGTTGGTCGTTTGTTAGCTGATGCACGTGCCGAAGGGGTCGACAATATTCGCGTCTATTGTGAAGATGCGATCGAGGTACTGGCACAGTGCATACCGGATGGCTCTTTGGCGGGTGTGCAGCTCTTCTTCCCAGACCCTTGGCATAAGAAGAAGCACAATAAACGCCGCATTGTACAACCTGAATTTGCTCAAACCATTCGTCAAAAGCTGGCGATTGGCGGTGTCTTCCATATGGCGACTGACTGGGAGCCCTACTCAGAGCATATGATGGAAGTGATGAGTGCGGCAGAGGGCTATCAAAACCAGATGGGCGAAGGTCAGTTTTCGCCACAGCCAGACTTCCGCCCTGTGACTAAGTTCCAAAAACGGGGTGAAAAGCTAGGTCACGGTGTTTGGGATCTGATGTTCGAGCGCGTCAACTAAGATGGACAATCAACCGAATAATCCACTGCACGGCGTTAAGTTGGCTGATGTTGTCGAGCGTCTTGTGGATCATTACGGCTGGGATGAGTTGGGCGAGCGGATCGATATTAACTGCTTTCAGATCGATCCATCCGTTAAGTCATCCCTAAAATTTTTACGCAAACAGCAGTGGGCTCGCGATAAGGTAGAGCAGCTCTACATTGATACCTTCTGCTGAATAGAGAGAGTTAATTATGAAATTGTTAGTCCGTAATTTGGATCGTTCAACCACAGAAGCTGAGATTAAAGAGCTCTTTGAAGGTTACGGTAGCGTTCAGTACTGCACCTTGGTGATGGACGAGAAAACGGGCTCATCGAAGGGCTTTGGGTTTGTTGAAATGCCTAAGCCAGGTGAAGCGAAAGCGGCGGTTAAAAATCTAAACCACACACTGGTTGGCCGTAATATGATTCGTGTAAAAAAAGCGGAAGAGAGAGCGGACTGATCGCTCGAGTCACTTCTCAACTTAATTAAGGAGCCGATATGACAGCAATACTCCTCTCAATACTCTCTTCGTTAATTGGTGTGTGGGTGTTGGTATGGTTAATTGGTAATCTGCTGTTTAAGAAAAAGAGCTCGCCGCAAAAAGAGCTCTTCTCGCTACCATTAGCTTGGATGCTGGCCTCAATTGCTGGGGGTTACGCCATTGCTAACGGCGGTCCGCCACGCTTTGATGTGTCCCTGCTTCAGTACGGTATTGGCGCCTTTCTGCTGCTGATCTACTACGTCTCTGCCAGCTTTGCGAAAAAGCGCAGTAAAGATTCCGAGTAGTCATTGGGTGATCCAACGGGTTAAAGCTCACTTATAGAAGTTAACTCTTTAAGCTGAGATCGCCCATGCTGCCCAGTCAAAATGTACAGTGTCCCTATTGTTGGGAGATGATCGAGATTGTCTACGAGCCCGATGAGGCTGAGATGTTTGTCTGTGATTGTACGGTCTGTTGCCACCCCATCCACTTTTCTGTCTCAGTGGATGGGTATGGCGATTATTACATTACACCGCACTCAGAAGATGATTTCTGATCAGTCTTATTCGCGGCCTTTGTAAGACCGCTCCAACAGTGCGCCGACAGAGCTCCAACACTGGGTTGGAGCCTTATCGAGGATGAGGCGATAGATCAGTACTGGTTGATATCCTGATCACTCTTTTTATTGAACAGTGCGCGCAGAGCAATCAGCGTGATCACTGAGATAATACCGACGATCAGTAGCTCATCGATTACGCCAGAATCCAATAGGGTCGGGATCAGATTCAACTTAATCAATAGGCCCGTTAGGATTGACCCGATACCGAAGCTGATAGAGATGTAAGCGAGGTTCAACACCATCTCAATGATGATGAGCCCCAATCCAAGAATCAGCCAGCCGTTTCCGTTTGTAAAAAAATCCATCATTTACTCTTTAATCCGTCGCCAACGGTCTGTGCTAATAGCTCTAATGAGCCAATTGCTTTAGTGATGTCTGTCGGCATGATCACTGTTTTGCTGTTATCAGCTGCTGCAACCTCAGACAGTGCTGCAACCTGTTTCTGTAGAATATCGAAGTTGATCGCCGATTGCCCGCCGTTATTAATAGCATCGGCTATCATGCGCGTCTGCTCGGCGGTCGCTTCGGCTTTCACTTTTATCGCATAGGCATCTGCATCGGCCGCGACTCTTACCGCTTCAGCTTGCTTTTGTGCTTCGTAGAGTTGTGCCTCTGCATTCAGCTCCACAGAGCGTTTTTGGCCTTCTGCCTGCGCAACCTGTGCCCGACGCTGACGTTCTGCATTGAGTTGCTGACGTTGCGCCTCTTTGGTCTGCTCATCCACTTGAACATCGGTGATCTCAGTACGAGTAATCTCAATTCCCCAGACTTCAGCTGCTTTTTGCAGATTGGTCAGGATCTCTTCGTTCATCTGAGCGCGTGATGATTGCAGCTCATCAAGGTCCAGCTTGCCCGCTGCAGAGCGAACAATCGACTCGGCTGTCGTCTGAATGGCTTGATCGATGTTCTGAATACGGTAGACCGAGCGGGCCGCATCGGTAATACGGTAGAAGTTGGTCGCCTCTAGGATCACTTCAACGTTATCTTTGGTAATGACGCTGATCTCAAAGGCCGGTAGCTGGCGTTCAAGTATAGAGATGCGGTGACGCACTTGGTCGATCATAGGGACAATAAAGTTGATCCCTGCGTTCAGGGTTTTGGAGAACTTACCAAAACGTTCAACGACAAATACCTGTGACTGTGGAACAACCTTAACGGCAGACCAGGCGAGTACGAGGAAGAAGATTGCAAAAGCTAAGGTGACGATCATGCCGCCACTAAGGAATTCACCGTTCATTGATCACTCCAAATTGATACTGTTTTACTTAGCATAGTACATAGATTCAGATTAATCTTTGATGGAAAGCTTTAAGATTCGTTTTGGTGCCTGAGTGCATTTATCGCGGCCTTTTTAAGACCGCTCCAACAGAGCGCCAATAGTTCTCCAGCACTGGATTGGAGCCTTATCGAAGATGAGGCGATTGCTCTCTATTGTTGCTGTAGAGACCACATACCAGCATAAACGCCCTGTTGGGCAAGGAGTTCTGTGTGAGTACCCTGTTCCACCACTTCGCCTTTGCGCATCACTAGGATGTTATCGGCATCGATAATCGTCGACAGACGGTGCGCGATCACCAAACTCGTATGGTTTTTCGAGAGTGATGTAAAGGCGTTAAGGATCGCCTGCTCATTGTCGCTATCCAACGCTGAGGTCGCTTCATCAAAGAGCAAAATGGGTGGGCGTTTCAGAATCACGCGGGCAATCGCAATGCGTTGTTTTTCACCGCCAGAGACTTTTAGGCCACGTTCGCCAACCAGGGTATCCACCCCCTCAGGGAGTGCCGCAATGAAGTCGTTTAGGTTGGCCAGCTCAATCGCTTTGAGAACCTCTTCTCTGCTTGAACCTGGGCGTCCATAAGCCACGTTGTTGTAGATCGTATCGTTAAACAGGACGGTATCCTGCGGAACCACGCCAATCGCTTGTCGTAATGAGTGCTGAGTCACTTGGTCGATCGGCTGGCCATCTATGCTGATCTGCCCCGACTGAACATCATAAAATCGAAACAGCAGTCGCGCTAAGGTCGATTTGCCCGATCCACTTGGCCCGACGATGGCGACCTTTTTACCCGCTTCTACTTTGAAGCTGACACTTTTCAAAATTTGACGGTCGGGGTGGTAAGCAAAGTTGACGGAGTCAAAGCAAATGGCGCCCCCTTGAGTTATCAAGTCGGTTGCATCGGGGCGGTCGACAATCTTAGGCTGCTTCTTCAACAACCCAAACATATTCTCAATGTCTGTCAGGGCTTTGCGCACTTCACGGTAGACCATGCCAAGGAAATTAAGCGGCATGAATAGCTGTAAGATGTAGGCATTAATCATGACTAACGAACCCAGGGTCATGGCTCCGCTTGCAACATCCTCTGCGGCCAGCCAGAGCATTAAGATGATCCCTAGCGAGATGATGAATGCCTGACCGCTGTTGAGGATCATCAACGTCATGCGCGTTTTTAAACGAGCCGTTTCCCAGCTGGCTAGGTTTTTATCGTACTGGCTGGCCTCATACTCCTCATTGCCAAAGTATTTTACGGTCTCATAGTTGAGCAGGCTATCAATGGCTCGAGTATTGGCTTGAGAGTCGAGTTGATTGGTTTCTCGCACGTAGCGGTTGCGCCATTCGGTAGTGAGTATGGTGAAGTAGATGTAGATACCAACGCAGACCACAACCACCAATGCGTACCAGACACTGAAGTTGAACAGCAAAATGGCAGCAACGAGGCTGATCTCAATCAGCGTTGGTACGATGTTAAAGACCATCATCCTCATCAAAAAGCTGAAGCCATTACTGCCACGGTCAATGTCGCGAGAGATACCACCGGTCTGCCGAGAGAGATGGAAATCGAGTTCTAATGAGTGGAGGTGGCGAAAGACTTTGAGCACCATCCGGCGCATCGCTCTCTCTGTGACTCGGCTAAACACCGCATCGCGAGCTTCTGCAAAGAAGACCGAGCCAAAGCGGAGCATCCCATAGGCTACGACCATCGCAATGGGCACTGTAATCAATGGATTCAGAGAGGCATCTAGACCATCAACGATCTGCTTCAAAGCCAGTGGCATAGCAACCACTGCAAGCTTGGCGGAGATCAACAACAGAAACGCGACCGCCATGCGACGGCGATACTCCCATAAGTATGGCCAGATCATTTTAATGACCGACCAAGCCTCGCTCATGCCAACAGTGTTGCTGCTATTGGAGTCGCTCTTGTAGTGCCGGCCGCCGCCGTGTCGTGACATATTGAGTCTCTGATCAGTAGTTGATACTAACTTTGCCGGCAGCGGTTACCGCCTTCTCGATGGCCGCTTCAACGCTGTCAGCCTGACAAAGCGCCACACCTAGGCGGCGACTTCCAGCGATTTCGGGTTTTCCGAATAGACGCAGTTGCGTGTCGTTATCACTCAGCGCTTCCCTAACCCCATCAAATTGAATGTCTGTAGAGTGTCCATCACCCAAGATGACCGCTGATGCAGAAGCACCAAGCTGGCGAATGTTACCGATAGGGAAGCCGAGAATGGCACGGGCATGCAGCGCAAATTCAGAGAGATTCTGGGAAATCAGTGTGACCAATCCCGTATCGTGTGGTCGGGGTGACACTTCGCTGAAGTAGACCTCATCGCCTTTGATAAACAGCTCGACACCGTAAATGCCAAAACCCGCTAAGTTCTCGACCACTTTGCGAGCGGTCTCTTGTGAGCGTTGTAGTGCAAGATCTGACATCGCTTGTGGTTGCCAAGATTCACGGTAGTCACCCCCTTCCTGACGGTGGCCAATCGGTGCACAGAAGTGGATGCCATCAACGGCGTTGACCGTCAGCAGTGTGATCTCGTAATCAAAATCGACAAACCCTTCAACGATGACACGGCCTTTCCCGGCACGGCCACCCTCTTGAGCGTATTGCCAGGCCGGTGCCACATCCGCTTCAGAACGAACCAACGACTGCCCTTTGCCGGATGAGCTCATGATCGGTTTCACGACACAGGGAATACCAATCTCTTTGATAGCCTCTTGATAGTCAGCCTCAGTATCTGCGAAGCGATAAGCTGAAGTCGGTACTCCTAGTGTTTCAGCCGCTAGGCGACGAATACCTTCACGATCCATTGTCAGACGCGCGGCCCGTGCGGTAGGGACTACCTTGAATCCTTCGCTTTCAAGCTCAAGCAGTGTCTCGGTTGCTAAGGCTTCAATCTCGGGCACGATATAGTCCGGTTTTTCGCTCTCAACAACGGCACGCAGTGCACCACCATCCAGCATGTTGATGACGTGGCTTCGGTGAGCGACATGCATAGCAGGCGCATTTGCGTATCGATCTACGGCAATCACCTCTAAACCCAAGCGCTGAAGTTCGATGACAACCTCTTTACCGAGTTCACCAGAACCCAACATCATGACGCGTGTTGCGCTGTTACAAAGAGCGGTACCTAACATTTTTGACTCCTAAAATTTTTACTCCATATTACCATGCTAACAGGAGATCTGAGAGGGTATTAGAATATCCCCAACTTTGATTCTGAATGCGCTAGACTTTACCTAAAATGGGATGGAATAGATAAAATGGCAGTCACAATTAACGAGACATCTTGGCCGCAGCTGCAGCGCTTAAGGTTTATTGAGCGTCAGCTGTTGTGGGAGCGTGAAGTCACCGCGCCTATGTTGGTTGGGGCCTTTGGTATTGCTCGTCCAGAGGCGCAAGAGGCGATTAATACCTACTGTGAGTTCGCGCCTGAAAATGTTCGCTCCTATTCGCCATCTGATCGCAGTTACAAACCCACTCAGGGGTTTAAGCCTAAGCTGATTCCAGATTCGGCTGACTCGTTGATCACCATCTCCCGCCTATCGACTCCGGCGAACCCCGACTTCTTCTCTGTACCCGTATTGAATCGATCGACTGCGCCCGGCGCGTTAGCCACTATTTTGGCAGGCATTGAGAATCGAAGCCGTATAGAGGCGGTCTATGTTTCGATGCAGAATCCAGAGGGTTCACTTCGATCGATTACACCCTGTGCCATCATCAGTGCCAGCAATCGATTGCATGTACGTGCCTATTGTTGGGAGCGACAAGCTTATCGTGACTTTGTGTTAAGTCGCTTCCGCGGTGCTCTGACTCTTAAAGAGGGTGGAGATGAGCTGCCGGTCGACAATGCGTGGAATGAATCACTCTCTGTTCGACTGGTCGTTAATGACGCGCTTACAGCGGCACAACAACGACTGGTCATCGATGATTTTGACCTGGAGCAGCTTGAAGCGTTTGAGATTCGTAAAGCGCTGATCGGTTACTTTTTGCAGGCGAATCTACTACCCACCAGTGAGTCAGAGCTTAATGAGGCCAAAACTCACCCTGAGCGCTTCCCCGTGTTAGCGGTTAGTAACTCAGGTGAGTCGGTCATTAGTTACGCGTTTTAAGCATCGATGCAGAGCTGGTGCTGCTCACCGAGCCCTTCGATGCCAATTCGCACCCTATCACCAGCCATAAGATACTTTTGGGGTGATTGACCCATACCGACACCAGGGGGAGTCCCCGTCATAATGACGTCGCCAGCTTCTAAGGTCATAAATTGGCTCAAATAGGCGACGATCGTTTTGACATCAAACACCATCGTATTGGTATTTCCGTCTTGGAAACGCTCACCGTTAATCTCTGTAAACATCCTTAGATTTTGCGGATCAACGATTTCATCTTTGGTCACTAAGTAGGGCCCGATAGGGGCAAAGCTGTCATGGGATTTCCCTTTGTCCCAGCTGCCTAAACGCTCAAGTTGAAAAGCTCGTTCGGATAGGTCGTTGGCAAGACAAAAGCCAGCAATATGATCCATCGATTGATCTTCTGAAATGTATTTTGTTTTTTTGCCAATGACGATGGCCAGCTCGACTTCCCAGTCTGTTTTATCGGCACCACGTGGAATTTGTATAGGGTCATTTGGGCCTGAAATCGCGCTGGTGGCTTTCATAAAGAGAACGGGTTCTGAAGGAAGCTCCATACCCGCTTCTGCAGCATGATCTGAGTAGTTCAAACCGATACAGACTATTTTGCCAACCTCACCAATACAGGGGCCGACTCTTTCTGATGAATCGATAATGGGAAGTGAATCGAGATCTACCGCTCTTAATCTCTCGAGCGCTTGATTCGATAATAGATCGCCGTTGATATCTGGAACAACAGAAGAGAGGTCTCGAATCTGTTGATCTTTATCCAGAATGGCAGGTCTCTCTTGCCCTATGGCGCCGACTCGTAACAATTTCATTAGGAGCTCCTTATAGTTTAGGCCTAATTAACTATGCGGACCTAGTCAGGTCAAGAGAAACTAAAAAGGGAGCCGAAGCTCCCCACACTGCAAAAGGTTCTAACCTATTGTTGGTTTCAAAAACTCATTCAGAGCCTGCAGTGGTGTCTCTTAGTGTTTGCCGCCTTTACCACCTTTGCCGTGGCCGTCTTTACCAGAGTGCATGTTTTCGAACTTAGCGATTTGATCTTCTGTCAGCAGCGATTTTATATCTTTGTGCATCTGGTCACGCATGCCATCACGCGCATTGGCTTTCATGTTTTCACGCTGCTCTGCCGTTAGGGTCGCTTGCATCTGTTCACGATCCGCATCACGTTTTGTGAACATAGCTAAAAGCTGTGATTGTTGGTCGGCTGATAGATCCAGACGCTGAGTCAGTTTCTCAACACGATCTTCAGCGCTTTTTGGGCCACCTTTACCCCCTTTTTCATGTGCGTATACCGCGCCTGATAGTGCACCGATTGTTAGTGTTACAGCAGTAATTGAAGCGATGATTGTCTTTTTCATGTGAACTCTCCGTTCGTTGTTCGTTTCGATGTATCCATTATTGATGATGGCAATGCTAAGTTGGGTTGCGAGTTCGTAAAGTTGCGTAAAGTTTTGGGAGTTTGACGCAGCCAAGCGTAAACTGGGCCCAAATAGGAGTGAATATGAGCACACAAATACTGTTAGTTGATGACGATCTTGATCTGACGGACATGCTGGGTGAATACCTTGAGAATGAGGGGTTCTCAGTGACTCAAGCAGGGTCAGCAGAGCAGGCTATGGAGCTGTTTGATGCGGGTCGTCAGTTTGATCTCTGTGTGTTCGATATCATGATGCCTGGCCTATCTGGACTTGAGTTGCTGCAGCAGGTTCGTCCTAAGGTCTCTACACCTGTCATCATGTTGACCGGTAAAGGGGATGATATTGATCGCATCCTGGGACTAGAGATGGGGGCTGATGACTACCTGTCTAAACCGGCCAACCCGCGCGAGCTGCTGGCGCGTATTCGTGCCGTGTTACGCAGGTCTGTTCCCGTTAAAGAGGAGACTAACAAACAGACGCTTTCGGTTGGGGCAGTGAATCTTACCCCAGCTCGTCGAGTGGCTTGTGTTGATGAGATAGAGTTACAGCTAACCGCAGCTGAATTTAATGTGCTGGCTTTGTTGATGGAGCGTGCTGGGCAGGTCGCGTCAAAAGAGTGGCTGACCGAACAGGTACTGCACCGCAAATTAACGGCTTACGATCGATCGATCGATGTCCACGTCAGCCGTGTTAGACAGAAGCTTGAGCAGGCAAAGCCTGGCTTAGCCGAGATGATTAAAACAGTCCGTGGTGAAGGCTACCAGATGGTCGTTGGGGTGGAGGGTTAATGCGCTGGTATCAACATCTATTCTGGCGCATCTTCGGCGCCGTCTGGCTGGTCAGCACGCTTGGTATTCTTATCAGCTTGACCCTGTTCATCTCTGTCACTGATACTCCCGATCGCACCGAGAGCCAAAAGCAGAAAGCGACCATCATCGCAGAGCAGTTAATCTCCGATTATCAGTATGGGATGCAACGTAAAGAGCAGCGCCGACGTCTACCGCTTTGGATCTATGAGAAGCGATCCAATCAACTGATCTACTCGTCAGGTAGACGGTCACAACCCAAGGATGCAATGGTGACAGAGATCATCGCTGCTGATGGCACCCCATACCTCGTCTACTTCCCACCCGAACGAAATGAAGAGCTGTTTGAACGGATGTGGGGGTTCTTACTCTCCTTCCAAGTTTTGTGGGTCATTGCGGTCTCCTTTGGCAGCAGCCTTCTGGTCACGTGGTTAGTCGTCAGACCGATTAACGACTTGAAGGGGTTTGTTCGCCGCCTTCATCAACAGGGTAATTTAAGCAGTCGAGCAGAGGGTAAGCTCGTCAAGCGTGGCGATGAGCTCGGCCAGCTGGCTCGTGAGTTTAACCAGATGGTTGATTACGTTGAGCAGACGCTCGATAGCCAACGGCACCTTCTGCAGGATGTCTCGCATGAGTTACGAGCACCTTTAGCCCGTCTTCAGGCGGCCGCTGGTTTGGCAGAGCAGAAGTGGGGTGAGGATGATCGTACCCTGCAACGCATCAATAAAGAGTGCGTGAAATTAGATGGTTTGATCTCTGAAATACTGACACTGGCTCGCGCTAGAGATGCCGAAGCAACTGCACCAATTCTGGATGTGGCACTGCTGTGTCGGGATCTGGTTCAGGACGCTCGTGTCAGCGGTCCAGAGCATCAATTCGACCTGTCGCTTGCCGTCGCCGATGGAGCAACCATTCGAAGTGAGCCACTGAGTCGAGTCGTCAGCAATCTGTTGAATAACGCCATCAATCATACGCCAGAGGGTACGTTGATTAAGGTATCTGTCGCGACTGATAACGGCAGGCTAACGATTCGAGTGGTTGATAATGGGCCCGGATTACCAGAGTCGATTTTAGATTCGATTGGGCAGCCATTTAGACGTGGAGCTAACTCAGGTGGTTACGGTTTGGGTTTGAGTATCGTGACTCGAGCGACTGAACGCGTCGGTGGAGAGGTTCAGTTCAAAAACCTCTCGCCAACGGGGCTTCAAGTAGATATAAAAATGCCGCTAGCGAAATGATCGGTAGCGGCATTTTTGAAAAATATCGAAGCTTATAGCGCTTCTGAACCGGTCTCGCCAGTACGAATACGTACCACCTGCTCAACAGGCATAACGAAGATCTTACCATCACCGATCTTACCAGTATTGGCAGTCGAGCTGATCGCTTCAATGACTTGATCTAGCATGTCGTCGTCGATAGCGACTTCAATTTTTACCTTAGGAAGGAAGTCCACTACGTACTCTGCACCACGGTAAAGTTCTGTGTGACCTTTCTGGCGACCGAAGCCTTTAACTTCAGTCACAGTAACACCTTGGATACCAATGTCAGACAGTGCTTCGCGCACATCATCCAGTTTGAACGGTTTGATAACTGCCGATACCAGTTTCATAGTTTCTCCTTGTTGGATTGCGCAGGAGGCCTGTCCCAATCCGCTGTAAATTTTCATCCATTATGTACATGGATGGTTGAACCTTCAAGTTTCCTGATCAACCTGTTTGTCCAGAAACAAAAAAAACCCTACCTGGGGGTAGGGCTGAGAAGAGGGGTGTATCGCTACACCCCGGGTTTCAACAGAAACTGAGTTTCATTTTACTTACGTGAAGTGACGAACTCTGGGTACGCTTCCATACCACATTCAGAGATATCGACACCTTCGTACTCTTCCTCTTCAGTCACTCGGATGCCCATCACAGCTTTGATGATGCCCCAAACCACTAGGCTGACAACGAATACCCATACGAAGATTGTTAGGGCGCCGATGATCTGGCCAGAGAAAGTAGAACCGTCGTTTGTTACTGGTACTAGTAGTAGACCAAGAAGACCTACAACACCGTGTACAGAGATCGCACCGACAGGATCGTCAATTTTTAGTTTATCCAGCGTTAGGATAGAGAAGACAACCAGAACACCACCGATCGCACCGAAGATGTGAGCTTGTAGTGCAGAAGGGGTTGAAGGCTCTGCTGTGATCGCTACTAGACCTGCTAGTGCACCGTTAAGTGCCATTGTAAGGTCCGCTTTGCCGAACAGTAGACGCGCTGTGATTAGTGCTGCTACTACACCGCCAGCCGCAGCTGCGTTAGTGTTCATGAAGACAACGGCAACTGCGTTTGAGTTCTCAACGTCAGACGTTGCTAGAACCGAACCACCGTTGAAGCCGAACCAACCCATCCAAAGGATGAATGTGCCCAGTGTTGCCATTGGTAGGTTAGCACCAGGGATCGCATTGATCTCACCGTTCTTACCGTATTTGCCTTTACGTGCGCCAAGCATTAGGACACCTGCTAGTGCTGCTGCAGCACCTGCCATGTGGACGATACCTGAACCCGCGAAGTCAGAGAAACCAAGATCACCTAGAGTGTACATGCCGAATACAGCGTTGCCGCCCCAAGTCCAAGAACCTTCCATTGGGTAGATGAAGCCTGTCATCACAACCGCGAACGCTAGGAACGCCCATAGTTTCATACGTTCAGCCACTGCACCCGATACGATAGACATTGCTGTTGCAACGAATACCACCTGGAAGAAGAAGTCAGCTGATGGCGCGTAGGTCCACTCATCGGCAACACCGTCACCCGTGATGCTAGATAGGAAGTAGTCACCGCCGTACATGATCGCGTAACCGCAAACGAAGTACATGATGCAAGAGATCGCGAATAGCGCGATGTTCTTAGTTAGAATTTCAGTGGTGTTCTTAGAACGAACAAGACCTGCTTCTAGCATTGAGAAGCCTGCCGCCATCCACATAACCAGCGCACCACACACCAAGAAGTAGAAGGTATCGAGTGCGTACTTCAGCTGGGTAACATCACCAGCTGTTGTATTCAAAAGTTCTTCCATTGTTATGCCCTCCAATAAGGCCAAAAATCAAAACGTTATAGAGCTTCGTCGCCGGTCTCACCGGTACGGATGCGAACCACTTGTTCAAGCGCTGAAACAAAAATCTTACCGTCGCCAATTTTGCCGGTTTGCGCAGCATTGGTGATCGCTTCGATAACCTGATCTACGATCTCATCAGAGACAGCAGCGTCTAGGCGAACTTTAGGTAGGAAGTCCACAACATACTCTGCACCACGGTAGAGTTCGGTGTGGCCTTTTTGACGGCCAAAGCCTTTAACTTCAGTCACGGTGATACCTTGTACACCGATCTCTGATAGCGCTTCGCGCACGTCGTCAAGCTTGAATGGCTTAATTACGGCTGACACTAGTTTCATCAGATTTCTCCTTAATGTGAAAAGGGAGGATTAATTTTTTCCTGTGAACTCTATTTGCGAAACTTGTGCCAACTTTTAAAAATAACTTATAAAACATTGACTTATAAATTTTTCATGGGTCTCTTTACCGTTTTATCAACCTTTATAGTGCACGCCAGTATGCACCACAAAAGTGCATGCACTACTTTGGTGCGCCATATTGAGGCTAAAATAGTGATCATAGACGCTTGTCTTAAAAGGGTTCTGGTATAGTGCATCTATTGAGACGCATATCGATGTTAAAGGGGGCTGAGATGCTTGATCCTAAGATGTTTGAAAACCTAAGTCAGACGATGACCCAATTCCTTCAGGGTAACTCATCACTTCCAGGTCAGGAGGCGATGCAGCAGCAAATTAAAACTGTACTTCAATCAAGTTTTGCTAAACTGGATTTAGTCACTCGGGAGGAGTTTGACGCTCAGGCCGCTGTACTTCAGCGAACTCGAGAAAAATTAGAGCAGTTGGAAGCGATGGTTGCTGAGTTGGAGTCAAAAGAGTCCTAAAGCAACGCTAGGCCAACTGCAGGACCCAAGGATGGCGTCATGGCATTGGCAACTCTTTATAGCCGAGCTCAGCTCGGTATCGAGGCACCTCGCGTTCGCGTTGAAGTGCACCTTTCAGGAGGCTTACCCTCCTTTGCAATTGTGGGTATGGCAGAGACCGCGGTGCGTGAAAGCCGCGAGCGTGTGCGCAGTGCACTGTTAAACGCCGGCTTTGAATACCCGCAACGACGAATCACCGTTAACTTATCACCGGCCGATCTCCCCAAAGAGGGCGGACGCTATGACCTAGCCATTGCGCTTGGCATTCTGTTGGCATCCAATCAGCTTAAAACAACTCACCTGCAGCAGGCAGAGCTCTACTCAGAATTGGGCTTGGACGGCAAACTGCACCCTATTAGAGGCCTATTTCCGGCCGCCTATGCCTGTGCTGAAGCGGATTCACTGATTGTTATTGCCCCCGATAATAGCCAAGAAGCCTCTCTCGCGGGTGCTAAGCAACAACTTTCAGCTAAGACGCTGTACGATCTATGTCAGGCGTTGAGTGCTGAAAAGCTACCTGAAATAGACCCTCAACCCCCAGTTCATTATCCGCCGAGTTACCCCGTAGATCTTTCAGAAGTTCGGGGACAACCGATGGCCCGTCGTGCCTTGGAAGTGGCCGCCAGTGGAATGCATAACCTGCTTTTGAGCGGTCCTCCGGGCAGTGGTAAAAGTATGTTGGCCCAAGCACTGCCATCGATCCTACCGCCACTTTCGCAATCCAGTTGTATCGAAACGGCCAGTATCTATTCGGTCTCGGGTTTGCCGGTCGAGCGATTGTTTCGGGGTGAACGACCCTACAGAGCACCGCACCACAGTGCCTCATCACGGGCGATGGTGGGGGGTGGATCTTCCCCTAGGCCGGGTGAGATCTCACTGGCGCATCAAGGGGTTCTATTTCTGGATGAGCTGCCAGAATTTCCCCGTTCTGTTCTGGAAGTTCTGCGAGAGCCGCTTGAAACCGGTGAGGTCAGTATTTCTAGAGTGGCGGGCACGCTGACCTACCCTGCGCGTTTCTCTTTGATGGCGGCGATGAATCCTTGCCCCTGCGGTTACTACGCTGATGGGACCGAGCGATGTCAGTGTTCTCAGGCTCTAATCGATCGATATCAGGGTCGAGTCTCTGGCCCATTGTTGGATCGATTTGATATGCGTCTGGCTTTGAGTGCGGTGCCCACAGAGGAGCTATTACTGGGCGAATCGCATGAGGAGTGCTCTGACGCAGTTCGTAAGCGAGTTAGTCAGTGTCAGCAGCGACAGTATGATCGGCAGGGCAAGCTCAACTCTGAGCTAACAGGCAGTGAAGTCCAAAAAGAGCTGAATGCTTCAGAGTCATTATCAAAAGAGTTTATGGTGATAGCGACACGCTTACAGCTCTCCGCTAGGGCTTGCCATAGAGCACTTCGCGTGGCTCGCACACTGGCGGATATGAATGCAGATCAGGCGATCGAAAACAGCCACATTATGGAGGCGCTCAGCTATCGACAGCTTTAACTGATGAGCAGATCTTGGGCTTGCTGATGTCAGGGTGTACACTGTGCGCCCTAATATCGAGTCTGCTCATCAAACATGTCACGCCTTAACCCCCGTCAGAAAGAAGCCGTCGAATACATCAGTGGTCCACTGCTGGTATTGGCTGGCGCTGGCTCAGGGAAAACCAGTGTCATCACGCGAAAAATCGCTTATCTCATTGAAGAGTGCGGCATTGAGGCGCGCCACATTGCGGCGGTTACCTTTACCAACAAAGCCTCGCGTGAGATGAAAGAGCGAGTCATGTCGCTGGTGGAGGGTAAAGCGGCACGCGGTTTGATTGTCTCAACCTTCCACAATCTTGGTCTAACCATCTTGCGCCGTGAGCATAAAGCGCTCGGAATGAAGCCAGGCTTTTCGTTGTTTGATGACCAAGACAGTCGCATCTTAATTCGAGATCTTCTAGTCCATCACGATGAGGACACGGATAAGATCAATGTCGTTCAGAGCCAAATCTCCTCTTGGAAGAATGAGATGATCACGCCTCAACAGGCTCTGGAGACTGTCTCAGAGCCGATCGACATTCTCTGCGCCAGAGCCTATGAGGCATATGAGCGCCACCTTCGTGCCTATAACGCGGTCGATTTTGATGATCTTATTTTGGTGCCTGTGCGGCTGTTTGATCAAAAGCCAGAGGTGTTAGAGCGTTGGCAAAACCGCATTCGCTACTTGTTAGTCGATGAGTACCAAGACACCAACTTGTCACAGTACCGTCTAGTTCGACAGCTGGTGGGGCATCGTACAGGTTTAACCGTCGTAGGTGATGATGATCAGTCGATCTACGCATGGCGTGGTGCTCGTCCAGAGAATCTGGCCCAACTGCAGCACGACTTTCCAAGTTTAAAACTAGTAAAGCTAGAGCAGAACTATCGCTCTACAAGCCGCATACTCAAGGCGGCTAACACCTTGATTGCGAACAACCCCCACGTGTTTGATAAGACGCTGTGGAGCGAAATGGGCATGGGTGATCCGCTGCGTCTGATACACCTACCCAGTGAAGATGCGGAGTGTGAGCGCATCGCGACCGAGATTCTGGAACGACACCTGCGAGAGCGCGCACCCTTTAAAGATTTTGCTGTGCTCTATCGTGGCAATCACCAAGCCAGGTTGCTCGAGATTAAAATGCAGAACTTTAAGGTGCCTTATAAGCTCAGCGGCGGCACCTCGTTCTTTGCTCGCGCCGAGATCAAAGATTTGATGGCTTACTTCAAAGTGTTGATCAATCGCGACGACGATAACGCCTTCCTTCGTATCATCAACTTGCCGCGTCGAGAGATCGGACCTACCACACTGCAGCAGCTCGGGGAGTATGCAACCGAGCGACATATCAGCATGTTTGCAGCGGTCGATGAGTTGGGTATCGAGCAGGTTATGAAGCCCAACGCGCTGGCTCGGCTGCGTGCCTTTACTGAGATGATAGAGCGTTTGCACTCACTCTGTTTGGGGTCGGATCCCATTGGGGCGATTCGTGAACTGATCGCCGAAATTGGCTACGAAGAGTGGATTACCGCTAACGCCTCAAGCGATATTATCGCGGAAAAGCGTATTCAGAATGTCTGGTTCCTAGTCGACTCCCTTCGTGCCTCCTTGGAGCGTATCCAAGAAGATGATCCAGATGCGGGCATTGAAGAGGCGATTGCGCGACTTGTGCTGCTCGACTTGCTAGAACGCCAAGAGGAGGAGGATGACTCCGATCGTGTTCAGTTAATGACGCTACACGCCTCGAAAGGATTGGAGTTCCCCCATGTCTATCTAATGGGCATGGAAGAGGATCTGCTACCGCACCGAAATAGCATCGAATCGGACACCATTGAAGAGGAGCGTCGTCTCGCTTATGTGGGTATCACACGAGCGCAGCGTACCTTAGCGATGACGTTAGCGAAGAAGCGTAAACAGTTTGGAGAGTGGCAGAGTTGTGAACCGAGTCGATTCTTAGACGAACTGCCCGACGAGGATATTGAGCGTGAAGGGCATGGCGAAGTCGATCCAGAACGAAACCGAGTCAGAGGCAAACAGACCTTGGCTGGATTAAAAAATCTATTGGATGATTTCTGATAGTACACACAAAAACAGCGCCTATAGGCGCTGTTTTTTATCGAGTATCGCTTATTGAGCGATCATGTACTCAATTGATGCTTTGATCTCATCATCAGTACAGTCAGAACATGTACCGCGGGGAGGCATTGCACCGATGCCATTAATTGCATTGCTAACCAAGGTGTCTAGACCTTTAGCATCTAGGCGTGCAGCCCATTCACCAGAGCCGATCTTAGGAGCGCCTAATACACCTGCACCATGACAAGAGTTACATGAAACCGCGACGATATCCGCTGCAGTTCGGGCACCACCCGCTGGTGCTGCAGAAGCTGAACCACAGCTTTCATCACCTTGTAGACACACTTTGCCTACTGGCATTAGACGTTCTGCGATGACATCTTCAGAAGTAACGGCTTGCGCTGATAGAGCTACAAACGTTAGACCTAGAGTACATAGTGCTGTTGAAGCCTTAGAAATGATTGCTTTCATTGGCTGCTCCTCTCTGTATTGAAGTCGGCTCTACTTGCTACCTTGTGGGTAACCTAGACCGAAGGCTAAAAATTCTGCGCGCATTATAACGATTATTAGTTTTATTCGAAATAACGCTATCTTTGGTTCTTATCGTTTAAAGATGTAAGGGGTTGGTATAACTAGCATATAGGGGCAACTTGTGACTGTTTTAGTGCTTTATCGAGGATCAGAGATGATCGGTGGGATTGGCTTTAGACTAAAAGATGAGAAGATTAAAGGTGAAAGGATAAGAGAGCCGAAGCTCTCTTATCCTTATCCTTAGGGACGCACGACTTAGGGTTTAACGGTTGTGAAACCGAGTGTTTCCCAATCCTGCATACCACCACGGTACCACTTGATCTTGTCAGCCGGGTAACCGAAATCAAGCAGCGCTTTGATGTTGGTTGGCGATTGGCCACACCACATACCGTTACAGTACATCACTAGAGTTTTAGCCTTACCGTACTTCCATAGGCCATCAAACTCTTCACCACCGAAATCTTCCACGATGATCTCGCCGATAGAGATAGGGTCTGCCCCTTTACGAGTCGACAGCTTAGTCCATGGAATGTTTACTGCTCCAGGAATCATGCCGCGAGCAGCCCAGTCTGGGGTGCGTGAGTCGATGATAAGGATTGAGTCATCACCTGCAGAGACCGCTTCCATATAGCCGACCATCTCTACTTCACCAATGGTCTCAACACCGGGTGCCAGTACGATTGGCTGAATACAGAATGGCGGACAAGGGCGTGATGTCATTGCGAAAGAAGGGTTCACGGTGTTTTTAGTATCTTGGTTACGCATGACGGTTACTTTTTCACCCTTATGCATGACCTCAGCCGACATTAGGCTGCCAGTGATACCCACAGGCTTGGTTGCTGCAGCCGACTCTGTTTTAGTTGCTGCAGAGTTACAGCCAGCCAGTGTGAGAGCGGCCAGTGACGCGATTAGAATTTTTTTCATTGTATCTTCCTTATTTTTAGGCAAAAAAAAGCGCAGTCGTTAATAACTACGCTTTTTTGTTCAACTAGGTATAAAACCCCAATTAAGGCTTAACAGTTGTTAGGCCAAGGTTTTCCCAGTTCTGCATACCACCACGGTACCACTTGATTTTGTGCGCTGGGTAGCCGAAGTCTAGAAGTGCTTTGATGTTAGTTGGCGACTGGCCACACCACATACCGTTACAGTACATTACTAGAGTTTTAGCGTTACCGAACTTCCAAAGACCGTCGAACTCTTCAGCACCGAATGTGTCAGTGAAGATCTCACCAATAGAGATTGGGTCAGCACCTTTACGAGTTGATAGTGCTGTCCATGGTAGGTTGATCGCACCAGGGATCATGCCACGCGCAGCCCAGTCTGGAGTACGTGAGTCGATGATTAGGATAGAGTCGTCACCTGCAGACGCTTTCTCCATGTAGCCAATCATCTCTACTTCACCAATGGTTTCGACACCAGGTGCAAGTTTCATTGGTTGGATACAGAAAGGAGGACAAGGACGTGAAGTCAATGCGAATGATGGGTTTACAGTGTTCTGGTTGTCAGCGTTACGCTCAACAGTCACTTTGCTGCCGTTGTGCATGACTTCAATCGACAATAGGTCGCCAGTGATGCCGACTGGTTTGTCGTCCGAGTGAGAGCCAGCCATTGAAAGACTCGCCATACCTGTAGCAACTACGCCAACTAGGCCCATTACAAGAGATTTACGGATCATGTTTGATTCCTCAGTGATGTTTCTTTTTTAATAATTATTGAGTGTTGAAATTAATCACACTCTGGTTCTGGCTCACCCTCTGGTACACAAAGTGAACCGTCATCGCAGTAGATAGACTTTGCTTCGCCCTCATCAGCTGCATGAGCTGGTGATACAAATGCGAAAGCCATCATCAACGATGTAAGGATTGCGGCTAGAAATTTAAGATTCATGATGTTCTCCATTTTTAGAAGTATCAGAATTAACTTTGCAGTCAATTTCTGACTTCTCCCATAACAATAGATTGATATTTATCAATTTTCAAAGTTTACGGCCTGAAAACGTATATTGATTAGTAATTAACGTAAATTGTTAAGAGATATCAGTTATTTTCGACGTTGGTCGCACAAGGGAAGTTGTTTAGCATCATCTGAGTGATTGCCTCAGTTCCACTGTCGGGAATTTGGCGGTTCTGCCAATAGTCTAAATAGGTTGAATAGATAACGGCATCCGCATCGGGACGCATAGGAATCACAAAACAGCTACTGGAATCTGTGCTGTGCTTCAGTGCATCGGTCACGCCTAACACATACCCCTGAACGACCATCGACTCCTGTGATAAAGCTTCGTAAATATCACTTCCCGATATAAAGGTGTAGTTATCTGTATCGGCTAATACCGGTGCTGTTACAGACAGGGCCAAGAGCAAAGCGGTTATGTTTGTCATTTTTTCACTTATGAATCTGCGGTCTAAGTTGGTGAAGCCTGGTTCGATCGATACAATAGACGATCAATTAATCAGGATTACTCTAAGCCATGTTCAACGGTTCAGCAAAGCGACTCAATAAATTTATCAGTGAGAGTGGTATCTGCTCTCGACGAGAAGCCGATCGCTTTATTGAACAGGGTAATGTCTTTATTAACGGTAAACGGGCTCAGATTGGAGACCAAGTACACCCTGGAGATCAGGTTCGCGTCAATGGTCAGATGATCGACCCACCAGAGCCCGATGACTTCGTCTTTATTGCCCTAAATAAACCTGTAGGGATTGAATCGACTACAGAAAGCTCTCGTCCCAACAATATCGTTGATTTCGTTAATCACGGTGTGCGTATCTTCCCAATCGGCCGTCTAGATAAAGACTCTCAGGGTCTGATTTTTATGACCAATAATGGCGATTTGGTTAACAAAGTCCTGCGCGCGGGTAATAACCACGAGAAAGAGTATGTGGTCACGGTTAATAAACCGATCACTCCGGCGTTCATAGAAGGGATGGCGGGCGGAGTCCCCATTCTTGGCACAATGACCAAAAAGTGCCCCGTGAAAAAGCTAGATACTCGTGTATTCAACATAACGCTTGTTCAAGGGCTTAACCGACAGATTCGCCGTATGTGTGAACATTTTGGCTATGAGGTCGTAAAGCTAGAGCGTACCCGCATTATGAACGTCGACCTGAAGGGCCTAGCGCTTGGCGATTGGCGAGATCTGACACAAAAAGAGTTAACAACACTGTTAAAATCAGTAGAGCACTCCTCGTCAGAGGCGAAGCCCGGAACACGTAAGTCACGCAGCCCGAACAGATCAAAGCCCTCTCAATCCACACACAAGAAAGGGCATGCAAATCGTAATAGCCACGGAGAGGGTAAAAAACCCAATTCCAACGGACCAAAACGAAATGCTGCAGGCAAACCGATCGTGCGTAAACCAACAACCAAGCATCCTGATCGAGGAGCAAAACGCGGTGGCGCGGCTAAAAGCGGAAAGTCTTCCAGTGGGTCTGGCGGTCGTGCCAGAAAGCGATAACCGATTAGACGGATATCTCCAATAAGCTATTCTAAATTCGCACTGCATAAAGAAGCACTATTAGCTGCTTCTCCTCAATTTTTTGTAACTCCAATCTCATAATAAATTTTTAAGCTTGGTTTTATCTTGCTCAAGGCAAGATCTCATTCAAGTTGAGAAATTTGAATAAACCTTTGGAGTATTCAATGAAAAAAGAGATCAGGGTTTGGGATCCATTAGTCCGTGTTTTTCACTGGGCGCTCGTGTTGAGCTTTGCGATCGCTTGGATAAGTGCAGACGAATTTGACACTCTACATTTCTGGGCCGGTTATACCATTGCCGCTTTAGTAGCTTTCCGTATTGTGTGGGGTTTTATTGGCACCCGCCACGCACGCTTCAGCGATTTTGTTTACCGTATAAATACGATTAAAAGCTATCTGATTGATCTGGCTGCTTTGCGTCCTAAACACTATGTGGGGCATAACCCGGCAGGTGGATTAATGGTGATTGTCCTGCTTCTCTCTCTTGGATTACTCACTTTTACAGGCATGGCTTCTGTAGCGCCAGATGGCATAGGACCGCTTGCTGGCACTTGGGTAGAGTCGATTTCAGGGTACTGGATGGAAGACGTTCATGAGGCCGTTGCTAATCTAGTTCTAGCCTTCGTGTTGTTCCATATATCAGGTGTCTTAATCAGCAGTTTAGTCCATGGGGAAAACCTAGTTCGAGCGATGATCAACGGGAAAAAAGAGATCGAGGAGAAGGGCGATGAGAATTAATAAATTTGCTATCGCACTGATAGGTTCACTCTTTGTAGTGGCTGCAAATGCAACGCCAGTGAGTGATCGCATGGTGGCAGCCTTCGAGGCGGCTAGTGGTAAAAGTGCTAATGCAGACGCAGGTAAAGCGTTGTGGAACCGAGACTTTAACGGTAAGAGCTGTACAACCTGTCATGGGTCTGATGTGAAACTGGTAGGCCAGCATGCAAAAACCAAAAAGGCGATTGATCCTCTAGCGCCAAGCGTAAATCCGGAGCGACTTACGCAGGATCATAAGATTAATAAGTGGTTCCTAAGGAACTGTAAATGGACGCTTGGCCGCGAGTGCACCCCAGCAGAGAAAGGAGACATCCTACTCTGGTTATCTAATCAATAAGAGCGAGATAGAAATATGAAACTTAGCATTAAAACGGTCCGTTGGATTTTGGGTACGACACTGCTTACTAGTGCTCTAGGGGTTGGAATGGTTGGTGTTGTTAATGTCGCCTTCGCTGATGAGGGCTGGAAAATCTTCGGTCAAGATGACGATGAGTACGGTGAGCGTCGAAATGGTGCTTTAAAACAGACAGATAATTCGCCAGCACGCCAGCTCTATATTGATGAGTGTGCAGACTGTCATATGGCCTATCCTACAGGATTTCTACCTGAGCGAAGTTGGCAGAAGATGATGGGTAATTTAGATAATCACTTTGGTGAAAATGCCGAGTTGGATCCTACATCACAACAAGCGATTACTCAGTATCTGGTTGATAATGCGGCTGAAAACAGTTCAAATCGAAGGGCACGTAAGTTTTTACGCAGCGTATCAGATAACGCTACACCACTGCGTATTACTGAGTTACGTTACTTTAAAAAGAAGCATGATGAGGTACCGGATCGTATGGTAACCGGTAATCCAGATGTTGGTAGTTTTAGCCAGTGTCAGGCTTGTCACGGGGATAGAGCAGAGCAGGGCTACTTTGATGACGACTCGGTCAATATTCCGAATCACGGCCGCTGGGATCATTAATCTCCTAGCACTTTCGTTGCCTTCTATTGCGGGAGATAACCTCTCACAGCGGGAGGCGAGGGAGTTGTTGGAGTCGGGTCATATCCTCTCACTTTCGGAACTACAGGACAGACACGCACAGACATTTATCGGCAAAATCTTAGATCTTGAGCTAGAACGCAAAGATGGCAAATTGATCTATGAATTTGAGGTTCTCGGTGGTGACGGTGAGGTGCGTGAGTATTACATCGACGCAGCTTCGGGTGAGCTTCTTCAAGAGAAATTGGAGGATTAATGATGCGCCTACTGCTCATTGAAGATGACACCGAACTCATCGATCAATTAAAACCCCAATTGCAAAAAGCGGGCTTTGCAGTGGAGGTGGCCCGAGATGGAGTAGATGGCGAGTTTCTTGCTCAAGAAGAGTCATTTGACGGCATTATTCTCGACCTGGGGTTGCCTAAACGCCCAGGAATTGAGGTGCTATCTAACCTGAGAGGTGCGGGTATTGATACCCCCATTGTGATTCTTACGGCTCGCGACTCCTGGCAAGAGAAGGTGGATGGTCTTAAGCATGGTGCAGATGACTACCTTACTAAGCCTTTCCATTTTGAAGAGCTCCAAGCGCGTATAGAAGCGGTGATGCGCCGTAATCAAGGGCGTGCAGATAACACTTTAGTCTGTCAGGGCGTTTCTTTAAACGTTGATACCCAACAGGCAATTGATGCGTTAGGGCAGAGTATTTCATTGACCGGCAAAGAGTTTCGATTGCTGCGTTATCTGATTACTCATGCAGGAAAAATCGTATCTAAGACAGAGCTGAGTGAACATGTCTATGAAGAGGAGATGCTCAAAGATAGCAACGTGATCGAGGTCTACATCAACCGTCTTCGCCAATATTTTGGGAAAGAGTTCATTGAGACCAAACGTGGCCAGGGATACATCGTTCAGTTGGATGTGAGCGAATAAGATGTTTAAGCAGGGATACTCAATTGAGGCGCATCTCCAGTCTCGCTTAACTAAACTTCTGCTGCTTCTTGCTGTTCTGCTGTTAGTGCCCTTACATCTTACTGTTCGCTCGTTTGTTGATGACATTATCGAACAACGCCTTGGTCATGATGCAGAGACGATTATCACCGCTTTGAGTTTGGATACAAACAGTCAGTGGCAACTGCAACAAGAGCGTATCTCCTCTATTTATCAACGCGTAGAGTCTGGCCACTATTTCAAACTTCAGTCCGAGCAGTTTCAGGCACTCTCTCGCTCTCTTTGGGATCGCGAGCTTAATGTATCGTCAGTTGCCCCTGGCATTGTTGATATTGCGGTGATTATTAATGATGACCAGCGCTGGATGATTCTTACTCAAGGATTTAAAAAATCAGATGTCAATTTTACGCTTGCGGTTGCTGAGGATGTAACGGAGCTCTATCACAATCAGTGGCTGCTAGAACTGCTGCTATTTCTAATCATGGTGGTTGTTTTTGGGGTGGTCGTTTGGCTACAAAGGCGAATGGTTAAATCAGGTTTTGCTAGCCTAGAGCCAGTTCGGCAAGCGATTGAGGCTGGTGACATCAGTTCATCGATTCAATTCCCGGATCAACTTCCTCGAGAGATAGCGCCTTTAGCCTCTGCGCTCAATCGATTATTGGCTCGCTCAGCTGCGCAAATAGAGAGATCACGCACAGGTTTAGGCAATCTAGCTCATGAGCTGAAGCGGCCTATTCAGAAGTTGCGCTGGCTCTCCTCTGAACTAGATTCAAATGAAAACTCTGCCAAGGCAATAGCTCTAAGTGAAGAGTTTCAGCATTTGATGGACCGCGAACTTCGACGAGCTCGTATTTCAGGAACACCAACGCCCGGCAAACTGTTTGCTCCTTACGCTGACTTGACCCCTATGGTTGAGCTCTTTAAACGAATTTACCCCAGTAAGGAGTTACACCTAAAACAACTGCCCCGATATGAACTCCCCTATGATCGAGATGATATGCTCGAGCTTATTGGCAATTTGCTAGATAACGCCCTAAGGTATGCGACTTCAAAAGCTGAGTTATCGATAACCTACTCACGTGAAAATCACCGTTGGATTCTTTTAATAGAGGATGATGGAACAGGGGTGTCGCAAGAGAATATGATTCGACTAACTCAACGAGGCGTTCGTTTAGACGAAGATTCTGCAGTGTCAGGTTCAGGCCTTGGTATCGCCATCAGTAAAGCGGTAGTAGAGAGCTATTCGGGTAATTTAAGCTTTAGTGACGGATTGCTTGGTGGGCTTGGCGTTAAAGTCGAATTACCCATTTAAACGGATTGGTTTTGCTTGGTGAAGGTAGAGATGGCGCGCCCGGGATTACTCGGTCAATCCTGACCTCGGCCTTTCAGGTAAAGATGGCGCGCCCGGAGGGATTCGAACCCCCGACCAACAGGATCGGAACCTGCTACTCTATCCAGCTGAGCTACGGGCGCGTTGAGTTGTTGAATTGTATAGTGCTATCCATCATCGGGATAGACTCGTTGAATCGCTTAAGCGATTCAACGCCCCTTCGGGCGCTTACAGCGGTCCAAATTCTTGCCACAATTTGTCGAACCCCCGACCAACAGGATCTGAAGCTGTTACTTTATCTAGCCGGCCGGCGCTCCGGTGAGCTACGGGCGCTTTATCTTGAGGCGTGAATCTTACTGATACCGCCTCGCTTTGCAAGTGAGTTCTAGCTTTTCAGCTTCCACTGAACCTCACTTCCGGCCATGAATGGGATGATGGGGCGGCCATTCGGTAGAGTGATGCTCTCTGGTAGTGTCCAGGACTCTTTTAACAGTGTGATGGTGCCGCTGTTTTCCGGTAGGCCGTAAAATTTAGGGCCGTGTAGGCTCGCAAAACCCTCTAGTTTGTTCAGTGCCCCTAACTCATCAAACACTTGGGTGTATAGCTCAATGGCTGCCCAAGCGCTGTAACAGCCTGCACAGCCACAGGCGGTCTCTTTTTTAGCCTGTTCATGAGGTGCTGAGTCAGTGCCTAAGAAGAACTTATCTGACCCTGATGCAACGACATCACGTAGCGCTTGCTGGTGAATGTTGCGCTTTAAGACAGGTAAACAGTAGTTGTGTGGGCGAATACCACCCACTAACAAGTCATTTCGGTTCAGCATCAAATGTTGCGGTGTAATGGTGGCACCAATGTTACCGCCCGCCGCAAGCACAAACTCAGCTGCGTCTTTGGTGGTGATGTGCTCAAAGACAATTTTAAGCGTTGGGTACTTCTGTGTGATTGGCCCCATGCGTTGATCGATGAACTCTTTTTCGCGATCAAAGATATCAATATGCGAATCAGTGACCTCACCATGGACCAGTAGAAGCATGTTGTTCGCTTCCAGCGCAGCGAACACATCGGCTAAGCCATCGATGTTCGTTACTGCAGCATCCGAGTTTGTAGTCGCACCGGCAGGGTAAAGCTTAACGGCTTTAATGCCCGCTTTAGCCGCTTCATTGATATCTTCAGCGGTGGTTCTGTCGGTGAGGTAAAGCGTCATTAATGGCTCAAAGTTCGAACCCGCTGGTCGTGCAGCAAGGATGCGCTGTTTGTAGGCCTCTGCGTCAGCAGCGTTACGAACCGGTGGTGCAAGATTAGGCATGACAATCGCACGATCAAAACAGCGAGCGGTAGCTGCTACTGTCTCAGCAAGGATATCGCCATCACGAAAGTGAAGGTGCCAATCATCGGGTGTTTTGATGGTGATTTCGTTCATGGGATCGCCCACTCCTTAAAAATTTTCGATCTGAATATTTTACACGGTTTGGTTAGAGGTCGCTGTGCATTTTATAAATTAGTTGCTTGTTTAATTAGTAAAAACTAATATATCGATATTGGTTCTAGTTGAACCACTTAATTTCAATTTTGAGAGGGACGGAACATGTCTGTAGAACGTATGGTATTTGCCTTTGCTGGCTTTATGGTTTTGTTGAGCTTGGCACTGGGCGTAGCGGCTAGCCCACTGTTTGTCAGTGAGTACTGGTTGTGGTTCACAGCCTTTGTTGGTGCGAACCTATTCCAAACAGCCTTTACTGGATTCTGCCCATTGGCAATTATCCTGAAGAAGCTAGGCGGTAAAGCGGGTACAGCGTTTTAAGTTCCGCTAAGTGATTGAAGAGCCGCTCTATTAAGCGGCTTTTTTGTTGCGTTCAAAACCTGCAATCAGTGACCCACCGACAATAGCCAGACAGGCCCAGGCAAGAGACCAGCTCGGTTCCGCTAATCCAAACAGAACCAACAGCACGACCGAGATCAACGGTGCCGAATAGGCTAGTACCCCCAGCAGTTGAATATTGCCGTGCTTTACCCCGTAATCCCAAGTGAAAAAGGCGATGCCGACTGGCCCCAGGCCAAGGCCAATCACTCCTATCCATTGAATCAGATTGGCTGGCATGACGGTTGTCTCCCAGGCGAGGTGACAGAAGAAGGCCAATACCGCTGTGGCACCACAAAACCAGCCAGCCGCATCGGTCGGTACATTGGCGGCCAAACGGCTGGTGACAGAAAAGCTAGACCAGATTAGAGCGCAGGCTAGGGCGATTAGATAGCCTGACGTGTATTGCGGTTCGAAGGCGTCACTGCCACCCCCAATCAATAACCAACAGCCCGCTAGAGCTGATAGAGCGCCGACTAGATGCGCCCATCTAAAACGGTGGCCTGGAAGTAGGGTAGAGAATAGAACAATCAGTAGGGGCCAAAGGTAGGCTAATAGACTGACCTGCACAGCCGGCGCTTTCGACATCGCTAAAAAGTAGCAGAAGTGGTAACCAAAATAGCCACTTACGCCTAATAGCCAGACAGACTTTTTCTGTTTTGCGTAACGGACACCCCAGTGACCCTCTTTACGCCATTTGGTAAGCATCAGTAGAAAAGCAATGGCGAAGGTCATCGACATTAATTGAAAGGGTGGGATCTGGTTATCCGTTAACCGAGTTAACAGAGCCAAGGCACCCCAGAGCGCTATGGCTGAAAAACCAATCAGTGTCGCGTTACTTCTGTTCATATGAGTCCAGCGTTGAAGAGATCGTATTCAGTTGTTCTTCCAAACTCAGGTTTGGGTCCATTTGGACAGTGGGTATGTTCATTGAGCTAAGTTGCTTAACGCATTCATCAGGCAGCAGCTCAGATCTTTGGTTGAATGTAACCACAGCTTGAACATGATGTCGCTGAGCCAGTGCTTCTATTTCGCTTGGATATCGAAGCGGGGCTCCAAGCATCTCGGTTTTATGGCTCCATGGCTCATCATCGACAAAGGCTATTATTTTTCCACCTCTCTCAATCAGTGCTTGGGCGAGTTGATGTTCTACAAAATCGATACCCACGATAATGAAACTTGAGCCTCGCCATTTTGAATTGCGAAATGCATTCAGGATTTTGTCGAGCACTTAGTTCCTCTTTTTACTTGTTGTCGCGTTGGCTAAAGATCACAATAGTGGACCTAACTGAAACACTATTCTCACTTTTTCCGTCCCATAAGGAAACCTCTGTTGTTTGGTCGTAATAAGCTATTTTGGCAAGGCGCTAGGCGTGGTTTTATCTCGTCGCTCCCTTTCTATATCGTCATGGTTCCATTTGGCACACTGTTTGGGCTTTTAGCCACAGAAGCAGGTTTAAATGTGCTTCAAGTGATGGGGTTTAGCTTTGCGGTCTTAGCAGGCGCTGCGCAAATTACAGCCGTGACACTTATGGAGGAGAATGCCCCTACCGTCATTATTCTAGCCACCTCGCTTGCGGTGAACCTGAGGATGGGCATGTACTCAGCTGCCCTAGTGCCACTGATTGGGAAAGCGAAACTCTGGCAGAGAGTCCTAGCAAGCTATTGGATTTTTGATCAGTCATACGCTGTGACAGCGCTAGAGCACAATAAAAACCCCAACCTTTCGTTGGATGAGCGGTTAGGTGTCTTTTTTGGGGTTGCGATTCCGGTCTCCTCTCTATGGTATCTCGGCACTTATCTTGGAGCGGTGGTGGGCAATCAAATTCCATCCGAATTAGGGCTAGAATTTGCGGTCCCCGTCACCTTTTTAGCCTTGGTTGCACCACTTTTAAGAAGTATTCCACACCTACTTGCAGCATTTACCTCAGTCCTGTTTACCTTGTTATTTGCAGATTTCCCATTCAGTTCAGGACTTTTGGTGGCCGGAGTCATGGCGTTGGCGGTGGGCTATCTATCGGAAGTTTGGCTTGAAAAGCGCCGTTCGAAGGAGGCTGTATGATTCACTCTGATCTGTATGTTTGGATGATCATAGCGGGCTTAAGTCTGGGCAGCTTTGCGATTCGTTTCTCTTTCTTAGGGCTAATTGGTGATCGTCAACTTCCCAAACCGGTTGAGCGAGCTTTGGGCTATACATCGGTGGCTATTTTGCCGGGTATAGCTATGCCTATGGTGTTAAGTAGCAGCAGCGGAGAGTTAGAGCCGACTCGACTGATCGCTGCGTGTTTAACCTTGTTGGTTGGCGCTTGGACGCGAAGCCTACTCTACTCATTACTAGCAGGAATACTCAGCTACTCCCTTCTGATGGCGGTTTTGTAGAACAGATGCCTAATTGGTTTCGCCCGCTATCTTTAGATCGATACAGCGCTTTGTCTGCCTGATTTAAAAGCTCTTCGCCACTCATGAATTCTGTATCAGGTGTCCAGGTGCAACAGCCCAAACTCACCGTGACACAACCAATGGGTGATGCACGATGCGGAATGTTTTTCGATTCAATCTCTTTACGCAGTTTTTCAGCAAGCGCTTGTGCCGCTGGTGCAGGCGTGTCGAAAAGGAGAGCAACAAACTCTTCTCCACCGTAACGAGCGACGGTATCAGTAGAGCGATGAAATATATGACTCATCGCTTGGGTGACACGTTGAATACAGGTATCGCCCGCCTGATGGCCGTAGGTATCGTTGTACGCTTTGAAGTAATCGATATCTAAGATAATAACCGATAGTGGAAGGGCGCTGCGTCGGGCACGATTAAAGTTTTCGACCAAGCTTGCATCGAGGAAGCGTCGGTTATAGATCTGCGTAAGTCCATCTTTTACTGATAGATCTTTTAATCGGTGATTCGCTTTCTCGAGCTCTTTGGTTCGTTGTTTGACCTTCTCATCGAGTTGCGAACTGAGCTCTTGGTACTTATCGAGCAACTTCTGTGTGTTTTCGTTGGCCTCCCTAAATGCCTCTGCTGAAACAGCCAGGGCCGCTATCTCGTCTTTAGAGTGGTAAGTTGGGATGGGTACTTTTCGCTCGCCATTGGATAGTCGATCAAAAATCTCTCTCAGTCTGGCAATGGGTCTCTCTATACTTCTGCCGACGACCATTCCGATAATGACCGTCATCAAGATGAAGAGAATGCAGAGTGCAATTAGCTGCTGTGATAAAGAACTGACTATGCTTGAAGATTGTTCTTGAGTGCTGCTTAGGGCCTGCCTGAACTCTTGAGTTAATTTCTCAGAAAGATATTTAATTTCATAACTCTCGGCCGCCATGACAACATTAATTAAAAAGAGATAGTTTCGGGTGGTTTGAACACCCTCATTGAATGTTGAGTAACCACGAGCCAATGAGTCATGGATGATATCTAAACGGGTGATTTGTGGGGGGTAGCTCTCTAGAATGTAGAGATCTTCTATCAACCCCATTACGTGTTGATAGTACTCATCCACCAGTTCCAGCTCGGCTGGGTTGAGTGACTCAAAATATTGCCCCATGTGTTTTTCGATGATTAATAGGTCTCGCCAAATATTGTTGCTAATCGCTAAAGAGCCGGCCGATATGGTCTGCTTTTGATAGGCTTCGATTAGAGCGCCCCAACTATTCGTGACACTGGGAAGTGTTGTCTTTACAAGCTGTTGTCGGCGCGATCGCTGAGTTTTAGCTGCCTTAAACGCCTTTTGAAAAGTATGAAGATGTTCATCCACTCGTTTTATGATCGGTTTGGCTGTTTCGCTCTCTAATGACGAGAGCGTTGATAGCTCGTACAGTGCAGATCGGTAGGCAATGTCGACAGAGTCGGCTGCTTGGGTCTGACCAACTCTTAAAAAGGTTTCAGCGCGGCTCTGCATCTCGGCTGCATGAAAACCTAATTGCGTTGCATGTTTTAAATTGCTCGATAGATCGTTTTGTTGATCAAACTGTTTGTTAAGGGTTGTGAGCCCGATAAAAGCAATAATCCCCAGCGCAAGGGTAATCAGCCCCATTAAAAAATAACCGGTGTAAATTCGAGTGGTAAAAGGAACTCTTTGAGCAGGCATTCAAATCCCCTAACTCAGCACAAATTCTTTCCATTTGGGCAGTGTATAGTCATAGGTGTCCATGACACTGTTCCAAACGGCAACATTACTGAAGCGTTGTTCGTAGGATCCGCCCGTTCTTATGGAACCTTCTGCTACTGAAATCGAGCCATCTGTCCCTTTTAGCGATGTAGCGGCGGGTTTGCCCGCGTACCAATAGTCCCACTCCTCTGGACTCATAAACTGTTTAGAGCGTTCTGGGTTGGAGATGTAATAACCCTGTCTTGCAATAAAGGCTCCTGGGTAACCCGATAACCACCAATTCATAAATTGGTAAGCTGCATCTTCTTGCTCACCCTGCGTTTGGCTGGAGAGACACATGACCCCATGCCATGCTCGATAGCCCTCTTTCGGCGCAGCGTAAATGCACGGGATCCCTTGCCCTTGGAGTGCAGAAGCACCGGGACTGAACATGCTCTCAATGATGACTTCGTTGTTCGCCATCAACTCAACGGAGTGGGGGACGGATGACCATACCCCCCTGAAATGGCCGCGTTTTTTGTAATCAATTGCGATCTCAAACAGCTGATCGATCTCACTGATACTCATGTTACCTATGTCATTAAAGGTCATAAGTCCTTTTGCTTGAGCGGCTAAGGCTAAATCAAATATGCCGATCGTGGGTTCGTTCACAATGGCGACCTTACCGGAATAGTTATCGTTTAAGAGCCAGCCCCAGCTCTCTGTGATGTAGGGTTCGCCAACATCAATGTAGCGTGAGTCATAGCCAAAGGAGTCGGTGTTGTGCACATAGGGTAGGAAACTAACGTTTTGGCTAGGCTCACGGCCTAAAGTTTTATCCTTCTGTACATAGAGAATACGGTGTGGTGCATCGCCGCGGCCGATCTTGGCGCCCTCCGAAATCTGACCGTTTTTCGAGAGGTTATTGATCTCATTCCAGTACTGAATTCGTTGTGTATCGATTGATTGAATCGCACCGGCATTCCATAGAACTCTTATGGAGTTTGACCACTGCTCATACAGATCAAATGAGGAGGGGTTGGTTGTTGCGCGCATGAGTACTTCAGCACTACCGCCTGGGTAGAACTGAATATTAATCCCGAGCTCTTTTTCGGCACGCAGACGTAGCTCTTCCTGCAGGGTAACGTGAGTTCCCATGACACGAATAGTCGGGCGAGCATTCTCTGCTTTTAAAATCGCAGGGAAGCCCCCAATTGCTGCAGGCAGTGCAATACCCGCAGCGTTTTTAATAAATTGCCTACGTCGCAATTTACAACTCCTGAATTCAGTAACTTAACTCTATCTCCTTCAATATAGACCTATTTTTTGAAAGTGGTATTAAATATGGCTAAAAAATATACAGATAAAGGCTGAGTATTTTTCACCAATCGTTGCTATAAAAAGCTACGTGATTGGGGATTTATGAGCTATGGTTCGCCCCATTAAATGGAGAACATTATGGACAAACTGATCGTTGGTTCTGAGGAGTGGTGTGGCCTTCCTCTATTGGGCCTGCCCGCTGTTAAAGCTCGTGTCGATTCGGGGGCAAAAACCTCATCACTGCATGCGTTTAACATTCGTAAATTCACTCGTAATCGAGACACTTGGGTCTCTTTCGAGATCCACCCTCTGCAAAAAAATGATGAGCTAGTTGTTCGTTGTGAAGCTCAGGTAGTTGATCGCCGTACTGTAAAGTCATCAAGCGGAACAGCCGAGAGACGTTACGTTGTAAAAACCAACATTACCCTGGCAGATCAAACGTTTGAGGCTGAGTTAACACTCACTAACCGTGATTCTATGGGTTATAGAATGTTGCTGGGTCGTGAAGCGATGTCAGGTCGCATGATCGTTGATCCTGAAGGTAGTTGTCTGCAGGGTGAGCGCACCATTACTGAGTGTAATCAGATGTACGGTGTGAACCCAACAGCTCGCACTGCTCTGAAAATTGGTGTGTTGGCTAGCAATCCGGATCTCTACTCAAACCGTCGTTTGATTGAGGCGGGTGAGGCGCGCGGACATGAGATGGTCTTCTTGAACATCAAACAGTGTTACATGAAGATGGATGCTGATAATCCAGAGGTTCACTACCGTGGTGGCGCTATCCTGAACGATTTTGATGCCATCATTCCTAGAATTAGACCTTCAATGACGTTTTATGGCTGTGCACTGGCTCGTCACTTTGAGAGTCTTGGCGTCTATGTTCAGAATACGGCAGAGGCGATCACAAGTTCGCGTGACAAACTCTTCTCGCTGCAACTGCTGCAGAAGTCGGGTTTGGATATTCCTACAACAGGCTTTGCCAATTCACCGATGGATACCAATGACCTCATTGAGATGGTCGGCGGTGCACCTTTGATCGTAAAGCTACTCGAAGGCTCGCAAGGTCGTGGAGTTGTGTTGGCCGAAACGGGTAAAGCAGCTGAGTCGGTAATCAACGCGTTTAAAGCGCTTCGAGCTAACTTGTTGGTACAAGAGTTTGTCAAAGAGGCGGATGGCAAAGATCTACGCTGTTTTGTCATTGACGGCAAAGTAGTCGCTTCGATTATGCGTACTGCGGCACCAGGCGAGTTCCGTGCAAACATACACCAAGGCGGTTCGGCCTCTTCGGTTCGCATTTCAGCAGAAGAGCGCAAGCTAGCGATTAAAGCGGCTAAAACCCTAGGTCTGAAGGTGGCGGGTGTTGATATCATCCGTTCTCGCAAAGGCCCTCTTCTATTGGAGGTTAACTCATCCCCAGGTTTAGAGGGTATTGAGGGGGCTTCCGGTAAGGATGTTGCGGGCGCTATGATCACCGCTATTGAGAAACGTTTTGCACGACGTTTAAAAGGGTAAAACCAATAAATAAAAGGGAGAGGTGATGGCTGACCGACAGACGGCTGAGGTACTGGTTGATTCGATGAGTTTGAGAGAGCAAATCTCTCTACTGTCCGGTGAAGATGTTTGGTCAGTTAATGCTATCCCTAGACTAGGAATCCATAAGCTGCGTGTCACTGATGGACCTAATGGTGCACGTGGTGGTGGTTCTCTATTTGGCGGTGTGACGGCAGCCTGCTTCCCCGTTGGTATTGCCTTAGGCGCAACCTGGAACCGAGCCCTGCTTGCGAAGGTGGGTGGCGCTATTGCTGATGAAGTTAAATCTAAATCGGCACACGTGCTGCTTGGTCCGACCATCAATATTCAACGATCTGTGACTAATGGCCGTAACTTTGAGTGCTATTCAGAAGATCCTGAGCTAACCGCTGCACTGGCGGTCTCATACATCCGAGGGCTTCAAAGCGCAGGGGTTGCTGCCACACCCAAGCATTTCATCGGAAATGAATCTGAAATTGAGCGCACAACGGTCAGTTCCGATATTGATGAGCGCACACTGCGCGAGATCTACCTTCGCCCCTTTGAAGCTGCCATTAAAGAGGCGGGTACTTGGGCTATTATGGGCTCATACAACAAGATTAATGGTACCTATGCCGCCGAAAATCACTGGTTATTGACAGAAATTCTTCGCAACGAGTGGGGCTATGACGGCATTGTGATGTCCGATTGGTTTGGTTCTAGAACAACGGCACCAACCATTAATGCGGGTTTAGATTTAGAGATGCCAGGGCCAACCCGAGACCGCGGTGACACATTGCTCAACGCCGTGGATCGCGGTGAAGTGCCTGTTGAACAGGTTCGTCAGCTGGCCGTTAACATGGTTCAGTTGATGGAGCGTTGCGGTGCTATTAATGATGCTTCGCCGTTCAAAGAGATTGCCGATAATCGCCCTGAACACCAGCAGCTGATCAGACGTGCCGGTGTTGAGGCTAGTGTGCTGCTTAAGAACACTGGCTTGCTACCCCTGTCTACTGACCTAAAGAGCGTTGCGGTAATTGGGCCTAATGCCATCGAGGCTCAGATCATGGGCGGTGGCTCCTCGATGCTTAATCCCCACTATTCAGTTTCACCTATGCAGGGATTAACAAACCTTCTGGGTGGCGATGCTATTCATTATGCACAGGGGTGTACTAATCATCGCTGGGAGCCCCTGGTCAACCAAAAGATACGAGTCGATTACTTCGCTAATCGAGATCTTTCGGGTGAGGTGGTTTTCACTGAAGAGGTTGATGAGAGCCAGAGTTTCATTCTGCCCCCTGTTGCGAATGGACTGGTCGATCAACACGCATTTTCTCTGCGAGCGAGTGTTGATTATATAGCAACGGTGACGGGCGATTTTAATATTGGCCTTCACAGTGCAGGCCTTGCCAAGTTCTATGTGAATGGCGAGTTGGTGATCAATGTGTGGGATCACTGGCAGAAAGGTCGAACCTTCTTCGAGGAGGGATGTGATGAGGTCGTTGCCAGTTATCGATTCGAGGAAGGTAAAACCTATACCCTTGAGATGGAGTTTGCTACCAAGGATACGGACAATCTCGACCTTGCCGCTTGGCGCTTTGGTCTATCAAAACCCTTAGGGGATGAGGCAATACAAGCTGCGGTAGAACTAGCAAAAAGTGCCGAAGTAGCCATCCTGTTTGTTGGTCGATCCGGTCAATGGGATACGGAAGGAAGTGACCTTGAAGGCATTAAACTCCCTGGACGTCAGGATGAGTTGGTCGCAGCCGTGGCCAGTGCTAATCCTAACACCCTAGTGGTATTGCAAACGGGTGGACCGGTTGAAATGCCTTGGGTAGATCAAGTATCTGGCATATTGCAGGCTTGGTACCCAGGACAGGAGTGTGGCAATGCGATTGCCGATGTTTTGTTCGGCAAACAAGATCCCTCCGGCCGTTTGCCTCAGACCTTCCCAGTCAAGTTGGAAGATAATCCTACCTACACCGATGACCCACTGGTCTACCCTGGACGAGACGGCCATGTGCTTTATCGTGAAGGCGTGTTTATCGGCTATCGTCACTATCAGGCCAACAAGATTGAGCCGCTATTCCCCTTCGGATTTGGCCTCAGTTACAGTGATTACCAACTCGAAAATCTAAGTTGTCGAAAGGTGGCTAATGATTATGTCGAACTGAAGGTGAGTGTTAACAATATTGGTCAGCGACAGGGTCAGACCGTTGTTCAGATTTACTGTGGTGAAGTTAACTCTGACATTGAACGTCCAGAACTCGAGTTGGCCGACTTTGAGAAGCTGGAACTGAAAGCTGGAGAGAGTGCTGATCTAACATTTCATCTACCTCTTCGTCGTTTTGCATACTTTGATATCAAAACAGGTATGTGGACGGTTGCGGAAGGTGACTATCGAGTGCGGGCTAGTTTCCATGCCAAGGACCCAGGTTGTGAAGCGGTGATTAATTTGTCAGCCAAGACGCTCTGTCCATCAGCCTGATGCACTAACGTTATAGAGAGACTTTTATTTGTGGCAAAAGAGTCTAAATGAATCACTGAGTTTTACAGGTTGTGTCGTTACAATGCAGCCAATTGATAATTTTAAGAGTAGGGTTTAATGATGCGTGCCTTAATGACCTCGTTGGTTACGATTTTATTCACATTTAATATGTCTGCTGCGGTTGCCAACGAAGAGGCGATTGAAGCGATGAACGACTACATGGCTTTTCAAGAGTATGAGTCGGGTATTATGGTCCCTCAGCAGATTGATCAAGTCGTATTTGAAGCATCAACCTTTATCGATACTCGTGATGCAGAGCAGTTCGCAGAAGCGACTATTCCGGGTGCGATCAACATTGAGTGGCGCCAGGTATTGGATCGCATCGACGAGATTCCAGAGACTGGCAAGGTGATTCTGTTCTGTAATACAGGTTCTCTCTCAGCACAGGCTACTTTTGCACTGCGTGTCGCGGGACGAGAAAATGTTGTGGTTCTGCAGTCTGGTTTTATTGGCTGGCAACAAAACGCCGCCTATAAACCCTAGTCAGTAAATCAAAAATAAAAACGGCGCTTTTGAGCGCCGTTTTTGATTCTTAGGGTGTGGCTCTTGTGATTAACCGAACTCAGGCAAGTTCTGGGTCACAACCGGCTTACCTGCCTCTACCCATCCGTCGTAACCGCCGGCAATGGATGTGACATTCAGGTAGCCCATTTCGGCAAGAGATGCAGCGGCAAGAGCAGCACGACCACTGGTCTTACAGTAGATTACGATGTTGGTGTCACGCGACTCTAGAGCCGGCATGCCACCGATTTTAAACTCGAGAAGACCACGCGGAATATTGATAGCACCACTTAGATGGCCCTGTTCATATTCGGCCGGTTCACGCACATCAATAACGATCTCAGCGTCGTGAATGGCACCATCGGCATCTGCAACGCTGACCTCTTTAATGGTCGCCTTTGCGGCCATGACTAGATCTTGTGCTGTCTTCATTGGAACTCCTTTAGCTGTTCGCTATTTCCTGCAGAGCATCTCTGTCAGATATCGTTAACAAGTTCTTTGATTCGCTAATAATGCCTTGGCGTTTCCACTCCGCGGTATGGCGTGAAATGGTCTCGATGGTTAAGCCTAGGTACTGAGCGAGGTCTCTACGACTGATCGGGAAGCTGACCGCTTCTGCAGTCTCACCCACCCATTGAAGCAGGAACCAAGCCAAACGAGGTTTGGATTTGAGTAGACCTACCTGGGTTAGGTGATCTTCTGTTTTCATCACCTGCTGCAGTGCACGTTCAATAATGGCTTGGTTGATGGCGCCACTCTGATCACGCAGGTGGTTCAACTTCTCAACCGAAAGCTGGCAGAGCTCGATCGGTTCCAGCGCCTCGGCTGTGTGCATATAGGTGCCACTGCTGATCAGCTTTTCATAGCCAAAGAGATCGCCAGGACGAACTAAGCGAACAATCTGAGCATTGCCCTCATTGTTGAATTTAGTCAGTTTGATATGGCCGGCTCGAAGAGTGTAGATCAGTCCGAGACTCTCGCCCTCGTTGTAGATAATGTCGCCCGTCTCAAATTTAATGACACGCGTCTGAAAATCTTCAATCAGCGAAAGCTCGGACTCTTTTAGACATCCAAACAGACTCGACGGCCTAATCGGGCAGGTTAAACAGTGCCCTTGACCAACCAGTGTTCCCATACTCAACGCTCTTATAGTTAATTAGTTCCACTATAATAGTTGGCTAATGAGTCAATTTCACTACTTGTGAGTCTTTGACTTGCTTGTCGCATGACAGAATAGAGATCAGAGTCACGATCACCACTGCGATACATCTCTAACGCACGCTTCAAAGTCTCGGCAGTTTGGCCCGCAATAGCAGGGGTTCCCTTAATACCACCTTGGCCACTTAGACCATGACAAGAGGCACAGGCAGTAATCAGTCGATCTTTATCACCCTCGGTTACCAGTGCCGGTGCTGACTGTTGCGCTAGGGTCGGTGCGGGTAGCGATGCGTAGTAGGCAGCAACATCTGACATGTCTTGTTCGGACATTAGGTCAGCGACGGCCGTCATGATGTTAGCTCGGTTATCCTCGCTTCGCGCGCCGGACTGATAGTCCAACAGCATCTTGTAGGTGTAGCTCTCCAACTGTCCTGCAACGGCTGGCCAACGGTTAGTCGGTGGTAGCCCCTCTTTACCGTGACAGGAGCTGCACATCAAATGCTCATTGAGTTGGGCACCACGTGTCGCATCGCCTGCGGGACGAGTGGATACGGCCTGCCTAAGAGTGCTAGAAGTCCACTCTTTTGTTGCGATGACTGCGTCACTCGCCATCACGTTTGTTGCTAGCAGGGAGGTAACGACGGTCGAGAGAATTAACTTTTTCATGCGAAACAATCCTCAGTAAATGACTTCATCCAAGCCTGTTGATAGACGGCACTTAAACGACGTTGAGCCTCTGTTGCATTCAGGTCTTGTAGGCCTGGAGCCTCTTTTTTGGCGATTTTTCCATCCCGAAGTTCATAGACTGCAGAGACAAAGAAGCCGTAATCTGAACCTGCCAATGCGTAACAGGTGTTTTCAAATGCAGGGCTCTGCTCCGGTGCTTCGCCGGCCAATAGATGCGCAATGGCATAGGCTGCTACTTTCGCTTGAGTGTTAGCGGCAAAGCCTGATTTGGGCATAGCGTCTGCTATGGAGGCGTCGCCAAGCACATGAACATTTGCGATCTTTTGTGATTCAAAGGTGACTCGATTGACCGGACACCAACCCTGTTCATTGGTTAGGCCAAACTTTTGAGCAATTTTGCCGGCTTTCATTGGAGGAACGATGTTGATGACATCGGCTTTGATGTTGCCACCTTCAGTTTCAATGCTCATATTGGCCGCATCAAAAGAGAGAGGGGTGCCGCCGTCTTTGCCAGGTATCCAGTCGATCATGCCAGGTGTTGAGTGTTCAACGACATCGTCTGGCATACCATCCATGAATTCCATTGGAATGTTGTAGCCGTAGAGGCGGTTCCAACCCAATAGGAAGTTGTTGCCCGCGGTAAATTTGTTCTTTGGATCGGTGATAATCACCTTGCCAGTTGGATTGTGCTTCTGCATCCACTCTGCAATCAGCGCACCGCGTTCATAAGGTCCCGGAGGGCAGCGGTATGGATTGGGTGGAGCAACAATCAGCATCGTGCCACCTTGGCGCATGTTTTTGATCTGGTCACGTAACAGAGCAGTCTGTGATCCTGGAATCCAGCCAGAAGGTGCTTTGGTTTCGGCTAGCTCTTTTGTGTAGCCTTCGACCTTTTCGTAGTTGAGCTCGATACCCGGTGAAACAACCAACCGATCATAGGCATAGTTAGCCCCCGAGGCTGTCTTAATGATCTGACGGTCAGCATCAAGTCCAATCGCTCGATCAATCACCACATTCACGCCATATTTATTGCGCAGTACATCGTAGTTTACCTCTAGGTCAGACATGTCGACGTGACCTGTCAGTACCTCGGATGAACCGTAGGGGCGAACATAGATTGGATTCTGTTCGATGATCGTAACGTTAACGTTGGGTGCTTTGCGTCGAAGGTACTTGGCAAATGTCGCTCCGCCAACACCCCCTCCGATCACAACAATGTTTGCTTTACTTGCAGCAAAAGCACCAGCGGGTATAACAGCCGTTGCACTGAACGCAGCGGCTAATGATAGAAATTCGCGACGTGAGATCATTTCTCTTCTCCCGTAGGCAGTGTTTCAAAGTATTGAGCCATGGCTGATATCTCATCATCAGTGAGTGCTAAAGCAACATTTCGCATAATGGTTGAAGAGCGTTCGTCACTACGGAAATCTTTCATGGTCTGAATGAACACATCAGCCTTAAGCCCCGCAATACTGATGAGCGGAGAGTTTTCAACAATGCCATCTGTGCCATGACAGCCTGCACAATTGTTCGCCATAATTTCTGCTCGTTCATCAGCAAAAGCTGTGGTCGATAGGAGCAGGGCACTTAAAATCATTACTTTTTTCATCGTCATCTCCTTACTGTGCCCATACCCAGAATCCGACGGCAAAGTAGTGCACGATCCAGATTGCGATGATGTAAATGGTCCAGTTGCCGAGGCGTGAGATAGCCACAGAGGGCGTGTAGGTCCCCTCTGTTTGACCTGCCTGCCACGCGACCGTGAGAAGGTAAGTACAGGCCATACCACCTACCACCGCGAAGGTCGCAAAGAACAGAATGGTGCTGTACCAATCCATGTTGATTGGGTAGTCCATTGGGTTGTAGCCAGACTCAACGACTAGGGCAAACCAGCGAATGATTTCACGATCAACCGCGACCAGTGCGATCACTACAAAGGCGATCGCCACTAACCAGTAGGCGGTGTAGCCGTTGTTAATTTTGCTGCCAAACAGAGTCGGCACCATCGCTAAAGCGATCAATGCTAGGGCGGTGATGTAGAGCATCGGGTTGGTTAAAAACTCAGTTTGGTTTTCTGGCAGGCTAACCATCCAGAGTGCACCAATAAGAAGCGATACCACAGAGCCTTGTGCAAGCAGTTTGCGCGCTAGACTATGAACAAACTCAAGGTAACCCGAGTCGCTACCAGGACGAACGCTGATGTAGTGGCGGTAGCCGTAAAGCCAAGCGCCGGTCACAGGTGCTGCGAGAGCGATCATAAAGATGAAACGCGCCCAGTTGATGGAGTGTAACTGAGTGCCGCTGGCATCGATTTGACCCTGTGGTGCGTACCACTCCATCCACTGATCAGGGGATAGCATCTGGTTGGTTAAGGTGTGCATGATCAGACCCACAACAATGAATAGCGCGAGCGATAGCATCATGCTGCCGGGGCATTTTGTCTTATTCTGAGTCAGATCTTCATTTTTAAAATAGAAGAGGTAGATCAACAGATAAGCGACTGACAGTATGATGATGAATCCAATGACCCACCAAGCGGACAACACGTTAGAGGTGTACCAGAAAGGATCATAGATCACCTGCACAAACAGCAGAGGCGCAACGCCGATAACCACGGCAACCGACACCGCAATCTTTGCGGTCGATAGCATGGCATTAGCAAGCTGGCGCCAGTAGCTGTCTTGGCTTAATGCACCACGAATAGTCAGTGCTGCACCGCCCAACATAACGTGAACCGCAAACATATGAAGTGCAAAGGTGACGACACCTAACACTAAAAATAGAATCGGATGTGAGGGAACCCCAGCCACATCACGAAGTGCGTATAAAGAGTCTACATTCATCGTGATACTCCTTAGTGAGACTGAGACACAGTGATCGGATTACCCTGATCAGCCGCGACAGCAATAGATTGATCTTTCAACTGACGAATAAAGCTAGCCAAGGCCACGGCTTCATCTTGTTGAAGTGGAATTTGTGGCATGTAGAGCGTTGTGCCACTCGACAGTGCAGCTCTTAGATAGGCCGCAATATCCGACTCGCTAGAGTCGTCACCAAAGTAATTTGTCAGTGGACGAATCCCTGTATCGGTCAGTGAGTGACAGTTTGAACAGGTGTTCAACGCCAGAGCTTGACCAACCGCCTCTTTATTAGAGTCAGTCACCGTGCGGAGCTCCTCGGGAAGGAAGATTAGAGCGTTAGTGAAACCATGCTCTTCAATGGTCGGGATCTCACTGTGAATCCCCAGCCCCGGAACATCTCGACCAATAACCTGGTTAGAGTAGACGTATCCACCTGCTACATAAGGCTTACGAATCGACTCACGCGCCACTTCCTCTGGCCAAAGTCCGAACACCAAAATGACGACCGTCATTACGCCCGCGATGGCTGGTTTTAGCAGTTTAGGTGCGGCCAACGTCGCTGCGAAATAGGCCATGATGCCGCCCATTACAGAGATTAGAGCGGGTGTGAAGTACTCCGGTAGACGATTCTCCATCACCAATTCAGCGGTTGCTGGAATGGTTGATAGGTACCATTTGAATAGACCAAGACCGGCTGCAGTTGCTACCAAACCTAGAATCGCCAAACGACGGACCATCTCTTTGCGGAAATCGATATCTTTAATTGAAGAGGCAACAATGCCACCGACCACAGCTGTCATCGTGAACATAAATGCCGTTCGCATAGCCAATTGCGCAAAGGTGTTGGCGCCGTAGAAACCGTTCAAGTAACCGCCTTCGGTGTACCAGTTTTCATTACCAGGCATCAGCATGAACGACAGAATACCGATAATGATTAGCATGGTGGTGTAAGAGGCTAGGCCAAAGATGATACTGATGCGCAGGTGTGTTTTCTGATCCACCTTATTCACCAAGTAGACGATCATGTAGACACCGATGACCTCGATGACAAAGAAGACCCACTCGGTTGCCCACTTCCAGACAAAGCTATGAATCAGTGCAGAGATACCACGCGGACTGCCGACCGTAGTTGAGAACCAGATGCCTGGTCCGGTAATCGAACCTAAGACATAAGAGAAGACCAAAAGAAACAGGCCGTAACGACGAATGTAGTCGAGAAGCTCTGGGCGGTTCTTACGGTAAGCGACCACCGCAAGGTAAGAGAAGACCAGTGCTGCACCCACAGATGTGTGTGAAAACAGAACGTGTATGGTCGCAATGATACCGATGATCCAACCTGAACCGAGTGTCGGCTCAAACCAGACTGGATAGAGTCCTAGCATCTCCATTGAATAATTCCCCTTGAAGACGATACGTTTTGGGGAGTACCTCCCCGCTCAATGGTCGAGTCATCTCGACCAGCTTGGCGAGCAGTATCTATTCATGCAGTGATCGTCGCATTGAGAATCCGCAACCGGATTTATAGGCTTTTGCGATAAATCAAAAGGGGATGATTAATATCTATATTAGATATTGCTAATTTAATGATTTGTTAATATATTAGAAAAGTCTAATACATTATGGTTTAACTAATTAGGAGATCTCCCATGTTCAGAAGAGACTCAACTCAGCCTTGGCATCCTAGCTTTTTCTTAGCTGCACTTGGCGCTGGCGGTATGTCAGTGGCATTTTTTATGTACCTAATGTGGATGGTTCCGCATAAGGGTTACCCTATGCCAACTTGGGACCACTGGACGAGTGCCTGGAGTGCTGACATTGCCAGTGGTATTCCAATGCCATTGATTATCGTTTTTGCTATTGCCGGTGTCGTTATTTTTGGCTTGTTGCACATTGCGCTGTTGGTTTGGAATATCCGCGAATACAACGCAGTTAAAGGCACTGACGCCCACGAGAAGATTTTGAACTCACCCGCTGAAGTTCAAATGATGGCCTTGCCTCTGACCTTCTCCATGACAGTGAACGTGATGTTTGTATCGGGTGCGCTATTTGTTCCGGGTCTATGGACGATTATTGAGTGGATGTTCCCCGGCGCGCTGATCGCCTTTTTGATCATCGGTTACTACGCGCTAAAAATGTACGGACGTTACTTGGGTCGCATGTTGACGCAGGGGGGTTACCGCAGTGAAGAGCACAACCACCTTTCACCTTTGATGGCGGCCTTTACCTTTTCGATGCTATCGGTCGGCTTTGCGGCGCCTGCAGCGATGTCACACATTCCCGCTGTTATTACAATTGCCGCGGTGTTCTCTTACCTGTTCTTAATCGCCGCAGTGTTGGTTGTTCTGGTCGTTTTGGTGTCGGGCGTCAATGCGATGATGCAGCATGGTCTACAAGAGCAAGCGACGCCAAGTCTTTGGATGTTGGTACCGATTGTGACACTGCTCGGTATTGAGTGGTTACGTATGGAACATGGCATTGCTCACCTAACCGGTGGTGCATTGGATGCTGGCGATAACTTCCAAATGATGACGTTGATGGTTGCCCTGCAAGCCGTGATCTTGATGGTTGGGTACCGTGTCATGAAGTTGAATGGTTACCTAGACAAGTATCTGCACGGAGGTGAGCACAGCCCAGTTGCCTTTGGTCTGGTCTGCCCAGGTGTTGCCTTCTTTGTGCTGAACCTTTTCTGGTGGCACGTTGCGATTGTCGGCAACGGCATTGTCGCTAAGTTTGGCTTAGTCTACTGGTTGGGTATCGGGGTTATGTTCTTGATTCAGGCCGCGACGATTTATGCGATTGTCCGCCTTACAAACAACATGCTTCGCCACCCAGAGTTAGTGGTAGAACCTGCAGTATAAACAGTAGGAGCGATCTCGAAGAGGTCGCGATTAACTGAAAAACCCCATGAAATGTCGTTATTTCATGGGGTTTTTACTTTACGGCTCCGCAATATCAATCAGCTCCTTAAACGTGTTCTCGATAAACTCTTTGCTGACGTTTTGCGTGATAAACACTAATCGTGTTCGCTGATCATCGTTTGGCCAGGCTGGTAGAGGAACGGGTGGGTGAAACAGTTGCTGTACCCCATGAATGACTAGGGGTTCTGCAACGCCTTCAATATTTAGTAGGCCTTTGATACGTAGGATGTTGCTGCCGACTAGACTCATTAATAACTGCATCCAATCTTGAAGCGCTTCTTTGCTAATCGGCTTTTCAACGGTCAGGCAGAAGGATTCGATGTTGTCACCATGACGTTTGGCATGATCATGATCGCAGCCATGCTGATGGCAATCATGGTCATGGTGGTGATCATGTTGTTCAGAATAAGCCTCCTCTTTTAACCAGGCCTCTACATCGGTTAGTTTGCCCTCAGTAGTGAACAATCCTAGGTTGAGCAGCTGATTAGGGTCTGCTTTACCGCTGGCCACCTCAAGCTTACGCGCACTGGGATTGATTTGGGTAAGTCGGCTGATTAACGCCTCTTTTGCCACTTTATCGGTCATATCCCCTTTGGTGAGTAGCAGCAGGTCTGCCAAAGCAGCCTGTTTTACGGACTCTTTATGCTGATCTAAGGTGTGTGACCCCGTAGCCAGATCGACCGTCGTGACAACACCATCTAATTGATAGGCTTCGGCAATCCAGCGATCGGTCATCAGAGTGTGAATGATGGGCGCAGGGTCTGCCAACCCAGTTGTCTCAATGATGATGCGCTTGAATTGTCGACCCTCAGGCTCTGAAATTTGTGCGGTTACTTCGTGAAGCGTGTTGACCAGATCACCCCGCACGGTGCAACACATGCACCCGCTGTCCATCTCCATCAAGACATTCTCGTTGCTCTCAGCCACCAACAGATGATCCAAGGCGATTTCACCAAACTCATTAATGATAACCAGAGTATCTGATAGTTCAGGCTGATTAATTAAGTAATTCAGTAGTGTGGTTTTTCCACTGCCTAAAAAGCCTGTGAGGAGTGTAATAGGGGTTTTCATAACAATGTCTCTCTACAGCTGGTGTAAGGCGTCCTGCGAAGCTCGTTGCTCAAGATCATGTGACACCAGAATAACCAGCTTATGTTGCCAAAGATCTCGTAGCGAATTGACGATGGTGGATTGAAGCTCAGCATCCATTCCAGCGAAGGGCTCATCTAACAGCAGGATGTCAGCCTGTTTCAGAAGCAGACGCGCCAAACCAATGCGTTTTAACTCACCGCCAGATGGCTCCCATTCACCAGGACCAATCCAAGTGTCGAGTTGCTTGGGTAGTGATTCGACCCATTCGCCTAGCTCTACTGTTTGCAGTGCACTGATAATCTCTTCGTCGCTTCGTTGGCCAGTGAAGTCCAGGTTGTGACGCAGTGTAGAGCGAACAATCTGTACTCGTTGAGGTAGATAAGCGATTTGAGATAAGGCGGTACCTTCAACGATCAGGCTGCCCTGCTGTAGCTCAAGTTCGCCAGCAATTAATCGAAGTAGTGTGGTTTTACCGCGGCCACTCTGTCCGGCAATCCAGTTTAAACCTAGCTGATTAAACTCAACAGATCGCGCTTCGAAGACGCTCTGTGCACTCCCCTCATAAGCGTATGAGAGCTCTTTGATTGAGATACCAAAATAGGGCTTTTCTATGCATATAGTGCGTTTTTCTTCGAAGTTTTGCTGATTTTTACTACTTTTGCCTAAGCGACTTAAAGCGCGTTGGCCTAACAGAAGGTGCGAGATGGCTCCATTTGCAGCGGCAAAGACCTCAATGGTTCCGAGAGATAACAGCAGCAACATAAAGATTAATGCGCCGGCCAGTTCACCCGTGAGATAGGCCTGCAGAGCCATGAGCAGTGTTAAGCCGACCAAAGATAAATTAATCAATTGCGATAGAAGGTTGATGAGTTGCTGGCGCTTTAGGGCTTGGAGTTCGAATAGATCCGACTGTCGGCTCTGCTGGCGCAACCTATTGCCCTCATGTTCAAGCTGCTGCGACAGGGTGAGCAGGCGCAAGCTTGAGAAGATACCGCTGGCGCGTGACCAGAGTGCATTTCGACTCAGATGCAGCTCAGACTCGGGCTCCAGAACCGCTTTAGCATAGAGCCAAGGAATTCCGATCAAAGCTAATAGAATTAATGGCAGGCTAGCTATCGCTAGACCGGGTAGAAACAGAGCCGTAACCAGAATAAACCCAAGCGCTGAAAAGAGAGCGGTAATGGCAGGCACGAGCGAATGCAGATGGATCCCTTCAATGTTTTGAATATCCTGCAGCATCTGACTCGCACTGTCGTGTCGATTCATCCGTGCGCTGATGTTTTGGCTGTTGGCTAATCGAGAGAAGATATCTCGTCTTAGTGTCGATATGAGCCTAAAGGTTGCTTCGTGATTGGCCAATCGCTCCCCGTAGCGACCAGCTGTGCGGGCAATGGAGAGACCACGAACGATGGCGCCGGGGGTGAAAAAGTTAAATGCATGAGCGGCGGCTGCCGTCACACCGGCTAAAGCCGCTGCACTGATGAACCAGCCTGATACAGCCAGTAGAGCGATGCCGGCAAATGCAGTGACAATGGATAGGGTTAAGCCGAGTAGAAAGACGCCTCGCTCTGCTAGCAGTAGAGACCAGTAGTGTCGATTCATGCATCTACCTCCGCTTTAGCTAAAGTGAGTCGTTGCGTGAAGTTGAAGCGATTGGTGCGGTGACTGGCCATGATGATCATGCCACCCTGTTCAACATACTGGTTTAGAGCATTCATAAACAATTCGGCGGTATCAACATCTAAGTTCGCTACAGGTTCATCAAGAAGCAATAGTTTAGGTCGATGCAGAAGCGCTCGCGCAATCGAAAGACGTTGTGTCTGACCTCCCGATAGAAAGTGCCCAGAGTCCGTGATGAAGTAGTCCAAACCCTGCGGAAGTTGCTTAACGACGGTTTCTAATTGAGCCGATCCTAGGGCAGCCCAAATGTCATCATCAGAGTAACTCTTACCTAAGCAGAGGTTCTCCCTTAACGATCCATAGATCAGTTCTGGGTGCTGGGTTATGTATCCAATGGTCTGCTGCCAGTGAGGGTTGCTGTAAGGTTCGATTGTTGTTTCGTCAGCAGACAGGGATCCAGATAGTGGGGGACGAAGCCCTGCTAGGGTATCGAGTAAGCTCGTTTTTCCTGTGCCAGAAGGCGCTTCAATCAGTAGTGATTCACCCGCTTTAAGCTCAACAGAGATAGGTTTGTGAATGGCTTGATCACTACCTGATACTAGGCCTTCGATTTTTATCGATGCTTTAAAAGAGCCTGCTTTTGAAGGTTCACTAACTACCCTTGACTGTTCAGCGGCCTGTTTGAGTTGCTCAATTTGCTCGGCGACAGCCCGAGCATTCGATTTTGCGTGGTATAGCGCGCCCATCTTACGCAGGGGTAAGTAGTATTCGGGCGCTAGCATCAATAGAAAGGCACCTTCAGCAAAACTGATGTCTGTTCCCCATGCACCGAGAGAGTATTTGTCCAAAAAGAAGAGTCCTAAATAGACTGCGACCAGTGCCACGCTGATCGCGGCAAAAAACTCCAAGAGCGTCCCGGACAGAAACGCCAAACGCAGAACTTTCATCGTGCTAATACGGAACTGATCCGATTGATGATGCAACGCCTCGGTCTCTCTATCGACTGCTCTCTCTTGCTGAAGCAGATCGACGTTACGAAGACGATCTTCGAGTAGATGGCCAAGCCGATTGAGCTGCTCTAAGTTGTTGCGTGACGCTTCCCCCGCTTTATTACCGACAATGATCATAAAGATCGGAATCAAAGGCGTGGTCAGCAACAAAATCAGCGGCACTAACCAGTTCACAAAGCTAGCGGCAATTAGAATCAAAACGGGAGTCCATACAGCCATCTGCTTTTGAATCTTAAACTCTGCGTAATACTCTTTGAGCTTGTCGACTTCACTGGTCAGCAGGTTGGCCAGTTGTGCCGGCTTGAAAGCAGGGAAGAGCGAAATCCCAGTTTTAAAACTGAGGCTAAGAATCTGCTCTCGCAAGCGATCGCGGATGGTGACTGAGTTGCGCAGATTGATAGTCGATTGCCAGAGTGATGCAGCCGCTTTAACGGCAAGAATGAGGAAGGCCGCAGCGACCAAAAGAAGCGGGCTGTGATCTAAGCTGCCCTGAGTTAATACCTGATCGATCAACAGAGCGACCCAGTAGGCGAATCCAATAGTACAAAGCGTTTGAATCACGCCCAATAGCAGCGACAGGCGCATGGAACCCTTCAGATCAAACTGGTGCTGATCGAGGATTGCGGTCGGGTTGGATTTTCGTTGTCTGGCCAACTTAACACTCACTAAGGTTTACAAAAAAAGGGGCTCGAAAGCCCCTTGATTACGTACAGCTAGAGCGTACAGATTAATCGTCTGCGCGCTGCTCCTCTTCAGCATCCAACCACATCGCGTTGATGATGCCGAAGCTGCAGGCTAGGAGTACGCCAAGGATCCAAGCAAAATACCACATCTTCTTAATCTCCTAGTAGTTTGAAACGCTGTTTTGTTCGATGAACTCAGGTTCAATTCGACGCCACATTTTGTAGTAGCCCCAGAAGGTGTAACCCAAAATGATCGGTACAAAGAACAGAGCCACCCAGAACATGATCTCAAGTGTCAGTTCACTCGACGTCGCATCCCACAGCGTTAGAGCGCTGGCTAGATCAGTCGATGAAGGCATCACGAATGGGAATAGGGTGAAACCGGTCATAAGAATGATCGCTGCGATCGCCAGTGAGCTCAACGTAAAGGCAAAACCACTTTTACCCGCTTTAGCCATTAAGCTTGTTAGCAGAGGGAGTGCCACAGATGCCGCTACCAATGTCCAAAGGATTGGGTAATCGGTGTAGTTACCGAACCAGTTGTCAGTGGTCGTTACGGTTTTGCTCAACGGGTTAGAAGGAGCATCACCCACGACAGTAGAGCTGATTTCGTAACCAGGAATACCGTAGTACAACCATGCACCCGCAACCGCTAAGAGTACCGTTAGAACCGGACCTAGCAGAGTTGCCATAGTTTGAGCGCGGCCTTGAACCTCACCGCCGGCACGCATCTGCAACCAAGTTGCACCCTGCAGAGCAAGCATTACCACGCTGGCTAGGCCACAGACAATGGCGAATGGGTTCAACAGAGCCCAGAAAGAACCGGTGTAGATTGGGCGGGTAAACTCGTCAAAGTAGAAGGGCACGCCTAAGAATAGGTTGCCGAATGCCACACCAAAGACCAGTGATGGAACAAACGAGCCCACTGCCAGTGCATAGTCCCAGTTGCGACGCCAAGCGACAGAGTCCTTCTTAGAGCGGTACTCAAATCCGACAGGACGGAAGAATAGTGCGAACAGTACCAGTAGCATGGCCCAGTAGAAGCCAGAGAATGCTGTTGCGTAAACCAGTGGCCAAGCGGCAAAGATGGCACCACCGGCAGTGATTAACCACACCTGGTTACCGTCCCAGTGAGGCCCGATGGTATTGATGATGACGCGGCGCTCAGTGTCCGTTTTACCCAATACAGGGATCATCATAGCAGTACCCAAATCCATGCCGTCTGCAATGGCAAAACCAATCAGCAGTACACCAACCAGCAGCCACCAAACAAGTCGAAGCGTTTCGTAATCAAACATCATTAAGCTCCTTGAGTCGCTGTGTTCTGTTCAAAGTGGTAACGGCCAGTCTGCAAGGCGCTTGGGCCTTTGCGGATGTATTTCACCATCAGGTAGATCTCGATGACCAAGAACAGAGTGTAGAGTCCAATAAAGCCCGCCAAGCTCATCCACAGATCCGTCTCAGTTAGGTGAGAGGTTGCGACATAGGTCGGAAGAATTTCACCGATCGCCCAAGGTTGACGGCCAAATTCAGCAACGAACCAACCCATCTCACTGGCAATCCAAGGAAGCGGTAGAGAGAGAAGTGCGAACCACTGCAACCAACGTGTCTGGTAAGCCTTACGCTTAGCGGTGTAGTAGAAGGCTAGGACAAATAGAAGCAGCATCGTAAAGCCTGCACCGACCATGACACGGAAGGTCCAGAACATCGGAGCCACCTGTGGAATGGTGTCCCGAGCCGCCAGTTTGATCTGCTCTTCGGTCGCGTCAACAACCGCCTGCGTGTAACGCTTCAACAGCAGACCGTAGCCCAGATCAACGCTGACTTTAGAGAACGCAGCACGATTTTCAGGAGTGTCTTCACCGTTACGCAGTTTCTCTAGAAGGCCATAAGCGACAATGCCGTTGCGAATGCGATCTTCAGCATGAGCCACTAGATCTTTAATACCGGTAACCTCCTCATCCAAGGAGCGGGTTGCAATTAGACCCAAGGCGCCCGGAATTTTCAGAGCGTAGTCAGTTGTCATGGTCTCTTCATTGGGAAGGCCGACAACGGTAAAGGCTGCAGGTGCTGGGTGTGTATCCCACTCCGCCTCGATCGCTGCCAATTTAACCTTCTGCACTTCGCCCACTTCGTAGCCAGATTCGTCACCTAACACGATGACAGAGATCGCAGAGGCTAAACCGAAGGCTGAAGCGATCGCGAATGAACGACGTGCAAATGGAATGTCACGGTTACGCAGCATGAAGTAGCTGCTGACGGCTAGAACGAAGATAGCGCCCGTTACATAACCTGCAGAGACAGTGTGAACAAACTTAACCTGCGCCACTGGGTTTAGCAGGACTTCCGCGAAGCTGTCCATCTCCATGCGCATGGTTTCAAAGTTGAAGTAGGCCCCAACAGGGTTCTGCATCCAACCGTTGGCGATCAAAATCCACAACGCAGAGAAGTTAGAGCCCAGTGCGACCAACCAGGTCACAGCAAGGTGCTGTACCTTGCTCAGGCGATCCCAACCGAAGAAGAACAGGCCGATCATAGTGGATTCAAGGAAGAAGGCTACCAGACCTTCAATCGCCAGCGGTGCACCAAAGACGTCGCCCACGTAGTGCGAGTAGTAGGCCCAGTTGGTTCCAAATTGGAACTCCATGGTCAAACCGGTGGTCACACCTAGCGCGAAGTTAATACCGAACAACTTACCCCAGAATTTGGTCATATCGCGGTAGATCTGCTTGCCGGTCATGACATAGACAGATTCCATGATGGCCAGCAGGAAGGATAGACCGAGGGTCAGTGGTACAAATAGAAAGTGATACATCGCGGTAATAGCAAACTGCCAACGCGATAGTTCCACAACCGATTCTGAAATCATCGGGGATGCCTCCAGTAGACAAATTAAGCACAAAAATTATGTGCACTGCACAAAGTTTCAGAATTGTAATCGGTTATATAGTCAAAAGTAATTGATATATATCTAAAGTCTTAACGATAAATGCTCACGACTAGTTGAGAAAATCTCAACCTTGGCAGCGGTTAGAGGGGCAGATGTTGACCGATTTTATGATCAGAACGCAGGGATCGCCGATCTTGAGGTTTAGATTGTTAAGGGAGCGTTTGGTGATGTGTGTTGAGACGATATCTGTTGCAATGCACACGTTAATAAGTACATCACTCGATGAAGTCGTTTCAATGGATTCAACCCTTCCGGAAACCTGATTCAAGGCAGAGATGCCTGCCACTTTTGCGGTCGATAGGATTAGATCGTTCGCGACCAGTTCAAGGCAGACCGCTGAACCTATGGGTGCATCAAGGGTCGGCACATAGAGTGTTTCGCTGGCCACTTGAAGCTCGGACAGTCCATCGGGGTGTTGTGCCACTAACTGGGTTGTCAGTGTCGACTTGATCGCACGATTGGCGGTTCGCGCGACCTTGCTGTTGGCCATCACCTCTCGCGCAGGCCCTTGAGTCACAATGCGGCCCTGCTCCAGTGCGATGACATGGTCAGCCAGCTCTAATACCTCTTCGGGTGAGTGGGTTACGTAGAGCATAGGAATACCCAATTCCCGGTTTAATTTTTTGAAGTAGGGGAGTAGCTCCGCTTTTCGGGCGCCATCGAGTGCTGCAAGGGGTTCATCGGCCAGAATAAGATCTGGTGCGCTTAATAACGCACGACCAATCGCAACACGCTGTTTTTCACCACCAGAGAGTGAATTTGGCGTTCGCCTAAGTAGGGGTTTTATACCTAAAAGTTCGACGATCTGGTAAAAATCGACGCTTTTGTCGACCTTATTGAAGCGTTTCGCGTAATTTAGATTCTGCTCTACTGTCAGATGTGGAAAGAGTCGGCTCTCTTGAAAAATGTAGCCAATGTTGCGTTGATAGGGCTTTAAGCTCGTGTTTGAAGCGCTATCAAATAACACCCGATCGGACAGAGTGACGCGGCCTTGGCTGTTGCTTTGCAAGCCGGCTATCGCATTGATTGTGGTGGTTTTCCCTGAACCTGACTCGCCAAATAGAACCGTGATGCCACTGGGGGCTTCAAAGGCTATATCAAGCGAGAAGTTTGGCATCGACTGCTGCAAAGTGACTGACAGTGTCATGACTGCAACCTCCGGCTCATACGACGTGACAGCCATTCAGAGGCAAGAAGTGCACTCATCGCAATGATAATAGAGATGATCACCAGTTTGGTCGCAGAGCTTTCACCACCGGGTACCTGAAGAAACGCATAGATAGCCGAAGGGAGTGTCTGAGTCTGACCTGGAATATTCGATACAAAGGTGATGGTGGCTCCAAACTCACCCATCGCTTTGGCAAAGCCCAGAACGGAGCCGGCGATCACACCAGGAAGCATTAAAGGTAGGGTGATGGTGATAAACACCCAGCGCCTTGAGGCACCCAGGGTTGCGGCCGCTTCCTCTAATTTAGGATCAATGGCTTCAATGGAGAGACGAATAGCGCGAACCAGTAATGGAAAAGCCATGATGGCTGCTGCTAATGCGGCACCGCTCCAGCGGAAAGCAAACTCAATTCCCCACTCAGCAAGGAATGATCCGACAGGCGTGCGTTTTCCGAAGGTCATTAACAGCAGATAACCCGTTACAACGGGCGGTAAGATCAAGGGTAGATGGACAATTCCGTTGAGAAGCTGTTTCCCTGCAAACTCCTTTTTCGCCAGAAGATAGGCAACGCCAATGGCCACAGGCAGGCTAAGCAGTGTTGCCCAAAAAGCTACCTTAATTGATAGGAGAACTGCCGCCCACTCGTTGGGGCCTAGCCAATCAGTCACGTTGTTGCGAATCCATTAAAAAGCCGTTGCGCTCTAGTATCGCCCTAGACTGCTCTGAGCGCAAAAACTCTAAAAATGCCGCGGTTGATTTATCACTCTCTGTAACAGCCGCAACCGGATATAGAATTCTGTCATGGGACTCTGTAGGGAAGGTGGCAGCTATTGAGACCTTGGGTTCAGCCACCGCATCCGAGTGATAGACGATCCCTAAAGGTGCTTCACCTGAAGCAACTAATGCAAGTGCAGACCGCACATTGTCTGATTGAGCGACTTGCTGCTTAAGGGGGTCCCAAAGATCAAAATAAGTAAGTGCTTGCTTACCGTAAATGCCAGCAGGTACAGATTCCACAAGACCCATGGCCAGGTATTCATTGTCCAGCCAATCGAGCAGTTCTTGCGACCTGGTGAGGGTGAGTTTTGCGTCTGGAGTATGACTTATCAGTACCAACTGATTACTGGCAAGGTTGAAGCGAGTCGGTTCATTAATTAGCGCCCTATCAGATAGGTAATCCATCCAGGCAGTGTTGGCAGAGATGAAAATATCGGCTGGTGCGCCCATCTCTATTTGACGTGCTAAGGTGGCAGACCCCGCATAAGAGACAACAATCGAGTCTGAATGGTCTGCCTCGTAATGTTCTGTGATCTCATCGATCGCATTTTTTAAGCTCGCTGCTGCAAACACAGTAAGTGTGTTTGCAACGGCTTGTGAGGATGCAAAAGCAGCCAGACTCAGCGTGAGTATTGATCTAAGTAGGACTGCTTTAAACTGCATAAGTTATGCGCTGATTCCGTATTCGTCACGGTAGGCTCGAATGGCCGTTAACTCAGCATCACGACCACCTTGCTCTTCAAGGTACTCAACGAGATCATCTAAGGAAATGATGCTAGCAACTTGCATGTTGTAGTCACGCTCAACTTCCTGAATGGCGGAAAGCTCACCTGTACCTCGTTCCATACGGTTCAGTGCGATCACCGTGGCGGCTGGTGTTGCACCATTTTCGTCGATCAGCGTCATCACCTCACGGATAGCGGTACCCGCGGTAATGACATCGTCGATGATCAGAACACGGCCAGCGAGTGGTGCGCCCACTAGGTTGCCACCTTCACCGTGATCCTTAACCTCTTTGCGGTTAAAAACATAAGGAACGTCTTTACCGAAATCATTTGCCAGTGCAACGACGGTCGTTGTTGCAAGGGGAATGCCTTTGTAAGCAGGCCCAAGCATGACGTCGTAATCGATCTTCGCGTCTTCAATTGCCGCTGCATAGAAACGACCCAGTTTTGCTATGGCATCACCGGTATTGAAAAGGCCTGCGTTAAAAAAGTAAGGGCTAGTTCTACCCGATTTTAGGGTGAACTCACCAAATTTAAGAACGCCTTTTTCGATTGCGAATTCGATGAACTCACGCTGGTAGCTTTGCATAATAGTGAAATCCTTAGAACTGGGTTTAATCCGCGTAGGATACCTGAACAGAGTTCAACTCCCAAACCAACTTCTTTCAGCTTTAAAAAATTCCGTTTTTATGAATCTATCGCTACAATTGCAATCTTTAGTCTAACAACAATAGTTATACGGAGCGCTTCGAACTCATGCGCGTAATTACTTTTAATACTCAAGGCATTGTTCAAGCCGCTGATCGGGGCTTTTTCGATTGGATGGTTAAGCAGGATGCGGATGTTGTCTGCTTGCAAAACATTCGTGCACGTGAGTATCAATTAGATGATTCTCGCTACCACCCTGAGGGTTACGAAGCCTACTTCTTTGAAGCCTTTGATGATGACTACAGCGGTGTAGCGATCTACACCCGCCGTCTACCTAAAGCGATTATGATCGGCTTAGGTTTTGAACAGTGCGATTTCCAAGGCCGTTATATTCAGGCTGACTTCGAACGATTCAGCGTCGGTTCTTTTAATGTGCCATCGGGTCTCAAAGGACCAGACGCTCAAGCAGAGAAAGAGAAGTTCATTGAGCAATTTGAAAGTCACTTTGAGAAGACTCTTCGCAAGCGTCGTGAATTCATCTTCGCCGGTAGCATGAAAATTGCGCACAAACCGGTCGACTTGAGTAACTGGTATGCCAATCAGACCGTATCTGGATTCCTTCCAGAAGAGCGTGAGTTCATGGAGGAGCTATTCGGTGAAATGGGCTACGTCGACACAATGCGTGAGTGTACAAAAGCGGATCGCGAATACACTTGGTGGCCAGACTACAACCGTGCCCGTGAGCTAAATGAAGGTGCGCGCTTGGATTACCAGATTACGACTCAAGGTCTGCGTAAAACCATTCAGCACTGCAGTATCTACAAAGGTCAGCAGTTCTCTGAGCATGCACCCTACATCGTGGATTACGATCTCGATTTTTAATTGAGAATTGGATTTTAGAAACCCTCTTTACGAGGGTATTTTATTGTTAGTGCGAGAAGAAAGCTAACATCATGATCTGAATCGCTGCGAGCCAAGAGCAGGCTACCCTGACGGCAATTCGTGAAAAGGTTGCGGGCAGCTTTTCCAGTAGTAACTCACCGGTTGCGGCGCCAAGCATCACTGGCAATATCGCCCCAAGTGTCACACCGACATAGATGGAGACGCTTAACTCCATCCAGACATGCCCCTCCAAAGAGACCATCTGGACAAGCAGGCCAGTAAACAGTGCAAGGATCAGTGTTAGCGGTTTGAACTGCTGGTTCAAGCTAGCACCCAGGGTTGCAGTGATAGCGCCGACAACCGTAGCCCCCATCATCACCCAGGTGGTTACTGAAGGCGCCAGTAAAAAGCCCAAGACTAACCCCACAACAAAGAGGGGAAGGGCTTGAACCACACCGCGATTCTTCCACAGTGCAATCATTAGGCCTAAAGAGAGGGTGGCAAATAGAGTGACTTGATCAAAGATCACCACGCTGGCCCCTTCAACAAAACTAGCAAATTGATCGGTGCCAGCCCCAAAACTATGCGCTACTGCCAGGTTAGGCAGTAACACTGAGGTCAAAAGAAGCAGTATTGAGCGTGATGGATAGACCATAGGTTAAAGCACACCAAATAGGTAGCCAGCACCGACTAATGCAATGATCGCCCCACCTAGACGAACCAAACTCGCACCAAAATCGAGTTTGGTTAGGAAGCCGAACGCGATACCGATAAGGTGCAGTAGACCAGTCGCAATTACAAATCCAACGGCATAACCGTAAGCGTTAAACTCTGTTGGGAACTCTGTGCCGTGAGCGTGACCATGGAAGATCGCAAAGATGCCCACGATCACAGCGGCTATCCATAGCGGTGCCTTAACAGCAAAGACAATCAGCAGACCAAGAACCACACCCGAAAGCGCAATACCCGTCTCCACTGCAGGAAGCGGCATACCGGCAATGCCTAAAGCACCGCCAATTGCCATGACCAGTGGAAAAACGACCGGAAGTATCCAGATGGCGGGTGCGCCTAAAAAAGCACCCCAAAGGCCGACTGCAACCATTGCAACGACATGATCCCAACCCATGATGGGGTGCCAGAAGCCAGATGCAAAACCTGTGTTGATACCTTCACCAGTATGGGCAAACGCCATGCTGCTGAAAATCATCAAAGATAGAGCTGTAGCGAGTTGTTTGATAGTCATTCTTAGTTCCAGGAAATTAAATTTTAGTTGCTTACGCCAGTGAGGCTTTTTGGATTGCTGTGAGCTCTTCAATGCCTTTCTTAGCTAAGGTTAGCATCTGATTCAGTTCATCTTGAGTGTAAGGAGCACCTTCTGCTGTGCCTTGGACTTCAACAAAACCGCCGGTTTCAGTCATGACGACGTTCATATCAGTTTCGGCTGTTGAATCTTCTGCATAATCCAAATCCAATACCGCTTGGCCTTTATAGATGCCCACCGAAATAGCTGCGACTTGGTTTTTAATCGGGTTGCCTTTTAGTGCGCCGTTTTTGTCTTTTTTCAGTTCGTTGATCGCATCAATCAGCGCAATGTACGAACCGGTAATTGAGGCGGTACGAGTACCACCATCTGCTTGCAGAACATCACAGTCGATGGTGATGGTGTTCTCGCCTAGCTTATCTAGATCAATCGCAGCACGCAGTGAACGGCCGATCAGGCGCTGAATCTCAAGCGTGCGTCCTGACTGCTTACCGCGCGATGCCTCACGATCGGTGCGGCTATTGGTTGCACGAGGCAGCATGCCATACTCAGCGGTTACCCAACCTGAGCCTGATCCGCGCAACCAGCGAGGTACACCTCGAGTAACTGACGCATTACAAAGGACTTTTGTATTGCCAAACTCGATCAAAACCGAACCTTCTGCATGCATTGTAAAATTACGAGTGACTTTAACGTCGCGCATTTGGTCTGGTTGACGCCCACTTGGGCGCATTGCATCTAAACCTAGGTTTTTCAATTGATCAGAGAGTGGAGAGCTCATGTAGGTACCTTAAAAGTGCCGGCATCGGCTGTTATAGTGACAATCAATCTATGGTAATCGAGTTTGACAGTATATGACACAGAGTATGACCGCTTTTGCCCGTTCAGAAGCTGAATTTTCATGGGGTACCTTGGTTTGGGAAATTCGTTCGGTTAATCAGCGTTTCTTAGAGCCTCATTTCAAACTTCCAGACTTTATGCGTCAGCACGAGATAGCCATTCGCGACAAGCTGCGCAAACGCCTGGCCCGCGGCAAAGTTGAATGTTCGCTTCGGTTCCATGAATCGGTGGGTCAGCAGAGTGTTCAAGTGGATCAAGTGCGGTTGCAGCAGATTAATGAAGCGCTACAGCAGATTAAACTCAGTGGTGCTTCAGAGGGAAGGGTTGATCCTTTGGCTCTGCTTCAATTCCCGGGCGTGATGAACAGCACTTCAGCTGATCCTGGTGAGGTAGGTCAGGCCGCGCTAGCGCTATTTGATGACGCATTGGCTCAACTTATTGAGGGCCGTCATCGCGAAGGGATTGAGTTGGCGGGTTTGATAGAGGATAGGTTGCAGTCAATTGCGGCGATCGTCGGCAAAATAAGATCAAAAATTCCGCAAATTATCGAAAATCAAAAAGCGAATCTAGTCGAAAGAGTGTCGCAATTAGGAGTCGACCTTGATGCCGAACGTCTTGAGCAAGAGGTAGTGCTGTTGGCACAACGTGCCGACGTTGCAGAAGAGCTGGACCGTCTAGATACCCATGTGACTGAAGTAAGACGCATCTTAATAGAGAAGGGGCCAATTGGTCGTAAGCTGGATTTTCTAATGCAAGAGTTGAACCGTGAAGCTAACACACTGGGCTCCAAATCCGTTGTCGTCGCAACGACTCAAAGCGCGGTAGAGCTTAAGGTTTTGATTGAACAGATGCGCGAGCAGATACAGAATATCGAATAAGATCCTGAATACCGACAGCTGCGTAACTCATAGAAACAGTTAAGAGTATTTCGCGTGATTAAGTTAGCACACCGTCTGGGTTATGCCGGGTTGATCCCTTTCGTCGGATTGGCTTTTCAGTTTGAAGATGCAGCGTCTGTATCGGCTTTTATGAGTTATTCCGCTGTGATCCTCTCGTTTTTAGGAGGGATTCACTGGGGAGTTGCTATGCGGGATAGCAACTTTGCTTCTGATGCTCGTTTGGCCATTTGCATGCTCCCTTCACTTTTAGCCTGGTTGGCACTTTTACTCCCCCTCTATTTAGGTTTGTGGGTTGGGTTAATTGCCTTTTTGGTTTGGTGGGCCTGGGATCATACTCAGATTGAAGATGGCGATTATCGGAGATTGAGAACTCATCTAACGGTGGTCGTTTCGCTATGCCACATCTGGTTGATTGCTCATTTAAATTAGTTGACTATTTTGGAGCGAAAATTCCGCCTTTCACTCCCGCGCTGGTGCGAAATACCAATAGCGAGCTATCAAATGTTTGGCGTGTTTCCCCATGCTGGTTGATGGTTTTAGCAAGAATCTTCACCACACCGCGATCTGGTTTCGACTTCGAAGGGATCACCTCTAAAATTTCTGTCTCAACGTGTAGTACATCTCCAGGACGCGTTGGTGTTAGCCAGCGAAGGGTGACTCCACCACCAATAACCCCTGAGGCAATCGGCAAGGATTTGGCAATCAGACGCATAGTGATAGAACCCACCTGCCAGCCACTTGCTGCAAGGCTCTCAAAGAAGGAGTCCTGCGCAGATTCATCTGATAGATGGAAGGGTTGTGGGTCATAGTGCTCAGCAAAGGCTACGATATTTTCATCAGTGATCTCATAGCTTTCACTCTCAAATCTATCTCCGGCATTCAGGTCTTCAAGGTAGAGCATTGATATATCCTAGTCTTAATAGATAAAAAAGGCCGACAAAATGTCAGCCCTTGTGAGAGTAACTTAAATTGTTAGAAGTTACGCTCTTTGAATTTTTTGAATTGGCCAACAATACCTGCGCGGAATGCAAGTACACAGATAACAAACACCGCACCCATAATGATGTGAATGTAGTTACCTAGGTCGCCTGTAGATAGGTAGTTTTGCATTGTTACTATGACACCTGCCCCCACCACTGGTCCCATGAGAGTGCCTACACCACCAACTAGAGTCATCAGGATAACTTCACCCGACATGTGCCAGTGAGCATCGGTAAGTGACGCTAGGTTGAAGACAATAGTCTTGGTTGAACCCGCTAGTGCTGCAAGTGCAGATGAGATAATAAATGCCAGCCACTTGTAGTTGTTAACGTTGTATCCCAGAGAGATTGCACGTGGCTCGTTCTCGCGGATAGCTTTAAGAACCTGGCCAAAAGGCGAGTGCACAGTACGCTGAATGATCGCAAACCCAATCAGGAAGATGACAGCGACCGTGTAGTACATCGCGACATTATCTGTAAGGTCGATGAGGCCAAAGAGGTTACCGCGGGGAATGCCCTGCATGCCGTTCTCGCCACCTGTGAAATCAGATTGCAGGTATACGAAGAAGGTTAACTGAGCGAGAGCAAGGGTAACCATTGCAAAGTAGATGCCTTCGCGCTTGATTGCCAATTTGCCGTAAATTGCCCCAAGTAGTGCGCCAGCTAGGGTACCCATAAGAATACCAATCTCAGTTGATACGCCAAGATTCATCATCGCCCATCCGGTAATGTAGCCGCCGGTACTTAGGAAGGCTGCGTGGCCAAAAGAGAGGATGCCAGCATAACCAAGAAGTAGATTGAATGCGGCTGCAAATAGCGCAAAGCAGAGAAGTTTAGCCAAAAAAACTGGGTAGAGTAGGTAGGGCGCCACGCCAAGCACTACTACGGCAATAATTAGATTTCGAATATTGGTATTCATCTGTTATGCCTCTTTTCCAAATAAACCAGCAGGTTTAAACATCAGAACCAGCATCATCACAACAAAAATGACTGTAGTGGATGCTTCTGGGTAGAAGTATTTAGTTAGACCTTCAACAACCCCCATGCCTAAACCGGTAGCGATAGCGCCACCGATGGAGCCCATGCCACCAATGACTACGATGGCAAATACAATAATCAAAATGCTAGAGCCCATATCCGGTGATACAGAGTAGACAGGTGCTGCAAGAACACCGGCTAAACCAGCTAGAGCCACACCAAAACCAAAGGTTAGTGTGACCATCAAGGGTACGTTAATACCAAAGGCTTGAAGGAGTTTAGGGTTCTCAGTACCTGCGCGAAGGTAAGCTCCAAGTTTGGTCTTTTCAATCATGAACCAGGTGCCTAGGCAGACCACAACTGATGCAACAATGATCCAAGCGCGGTAAGTAGGCAGGTACATGAACGGTAGTTTAATACCGCCTTTTAGTTCAGCTGGCACAGGGTAGCCCTGACCAGATGAACCGAATATGTGGGTAAAAGTACCCTGCAGCATGAGAGCGATACCGAAGGTTAAAAGTAGACTGTATAGATGGTCTAAATTAGCGATCGGACGGATTAAGAAACGTTCGATAAGTATGCCCAATACACCGACAGTTACTGGCACGACAACAAGTGCTGCCCAGTAATTCAAACCGGTCCATTTGAATGCTAATAGCGCAGCAAAAGCACCAAGCATATACATTGCGCCCTGAGCGAAGTTGATGATTCGCAACAGACCAAAAATGATGGCAAGACCTAAACTTAAAAGGGCGTAGAAAGAACCGTTTATCAGTCCTACCAGCAGTTGCCCGCTTAACGCCATAATATTGATATCGAACATGCTATTACCGATCTCAAACTGAAAGATGGGGAGCGCCAAGCACTCCCCCTTTATTTAACCGCAATTACTTAGCAGAGAAATCACACTCTGGGTTCATTGGGTTGTAAGCTTCGTTACCTGGGATAACTTTTACGATGTCGTAGATGTCATCTTCAGATTTACGGTTTGCAGGATCTTTGATCTCTACTAGAAGCATGTCGTGAACCATACGACCGTCGCCACGTAGAGACGCGTTACGAGCGAAGAAGTCAGTTGGGTTAGCAGACTTCATCTTAGCCATAACAGCGTCAGCATCGTCGGTACCTGCTGCTTCAACAGCTTTCAGGTAGTTCATAGTTGCTGAATAAGCACCTGCGTGAACCATTGTTGGGATTGAGCCGTGGATCGCTTTGAAGCGGTTGCTCCATTCACGAGTCTGCTCGTCCATATCCCAGTAGAAACCAGTTGTTAGACGCATGCCTTTAGCAACATTGCCGTCCATCGCTTTAGTATCTGTTGCGAAAACAAGCAGACCTGCGATATCAGACTGTTCTGTTAGACCGAACTCGATAGCAGCTCTTAGAGCGTTAGTTGTGTCGTTACCTGCGTTAGCAAGTGCTACAACTTCAGCGCCAGAAGCCTGAGCCTGTAGTACGTAAGAAGAGAAGTCTGTTGTACCTAGTGGAGCACGAACTGCACCTACTACTTCACCGCCGTTCGCTTTGATTACGCCGCTAGAAACACCTTCAAGCGCGTGGCCGAAAGAGTAGTCAGCAGTGATGAAGAACCACTTCTTCTTGCCTGCAGCAACCATGTTCTTAACAGTACCGTTTGCAAGAGCTGCTACGTTGTATGTCCAGTGAGCGATGTATGGAGAACAAACACCTGCTTTAGCTGTGAAAGAGTGTGAAGCTGAACCAGTGATCAGTGCGATGTTTTTGTTCGCAGAAGTCACCTGAGTTACAGCGCCTGTTACAGCTGAAGATACTAGGCCGCCGATGGTGTCTACGCCTTCGTCTTCAACCCACTTACGAACGATTGAAGAGGCAACGTCTGGCTTAAGCTGTGAATCTGCTGAAACAAGTTCGATTGGCTGACCAAGAACTTTGCCACCGAAATCATCGATAGCCATCTGAGTAGCTTCGGTCATACCCTTGCCGCCAACGTCAGCGTATATGCCGCCCATGTCGCCAATTACACCGATTTTAACTTTGCCGTCTACAGTTGCTGCAGTCGCTGTTGCTGCCATGCTAGCTGCGATCATTGAAGCGAGTAGTGTTTTACGCATCATCTTTTCTCCACATTGGATTTTTTTGTTATCTGACTATCTTCGGCTGTTTAATTAGACGCCTAGGTAGCTGTTTAGAAGCTCTGTTTTTGCTTCCAATTCATCTGCTTGAATCTCTTCAACTATGTGTCCGTGCTCCATCACGTAGTGACGGTCAGCTATCGGAGCCGCAAAGCGGAAGTTTTGTTCAACAAGCAAAATTGTTAAGCCGCGCTCTTTAAGCTGTACAAGAACATCGGCAAGTTTGTCGTTAATAACCGGTGCAAGACCTTCAGTGATTTCATCAAGTAGAAGGATGTTGGCACCTGTTCTTAGAATGCGAGCAAGCGCAAGCATCTGCTGCTCACCACCTGATAAGCGCGTGCCCTGACTCATTCGGCGCTCATATAGGTTAGGGAACATCTCAAAAATTTCATCGACGCTCATCCCGCCAGAGCGAACATTTGGAGGAAGCATCAAATTTTCCTCTACGTTCAAGCTTGCGAAGATGCCACGCTCTTCGGGACAGTAGCCAAGTCCCAAATGGGCAATGCGGTGTGAAGCCATGTTGATGGTTTCATTGCCATTAATGACGATCTGACCGCTACGTTTGCCTACCAGGTTCATGATCGCTTTTAAGGTTGTAGAGCGCCCTGAACCATTGCGCCCTAACAGGGTGACAAGCTCTCCCTCCATAACATGAAGGTCGATACCGTGCAGGATGTGACTTTCACCGTAGTAAGCGTGAAGGTTGCTAATGCGAATCTTTTCTCGATGACTATGGCTCATTAGTGTGCTCCTGCTGCATCTGCTTCGCGGCCCATGTAGGCTTCGCGAACTTGTGGATCTGCAGATACAGTTGCGTAATTACCCTCTGTAAGGATCTGGCCGCGTTGCAGAACGGTTATTTGATCGGCTAGGGTCGAAACTACCTTGAGGTTATGTTCAACCATAAGAATCGTGCGATTTTTGCTTACCTGTTTGATTAGATCCGTAGTGCGACCAACATCCTCATGTCCCATACCCTGAGTTGGTTCATCAAGGAGCATCAATTCAGGATCTAGTGCGAGTGTTGTGGCAATTTCTAGGGCGCGTTTACGGCCGTATGCCAGGTCAGTCGTAACTGTGTTTGCAAACTCTTTAAGACCTACTGATTCCAGTAGTTCCATGCAACGGTCATTAAGGCCGTTAAGAATTTTTTCTGAGCGCCAGAAGTGCATGCTGTGCCCCTCTTTACGCTGCAAAGCAACACGGACATTCTCAAGTACCGTCAGGTGTGGAAAAACTGCAGAGATTTGGAATGAGCGGATAATACCCATTCGCGCAATCTCAGCTGGCTCTTTTCGAGTAATGTCATGCCCATTGAATGTAATGACGCCCGAAGTTGGCTGAAGGAACTTAGTCAGCAGGTTGAATACTGTGGTTTTACCTGCTCCGTTTGGACCAATAAGCGCGTGGATATTGCCGCGTTTAACATTCAAGTTAACATCAGAGACGGCGGTAAAGCCTTTAAACTCTTTCGTCAAATTTTTGGTCTGGAGAATGAATTCTGACTGATTTGAAGCCATTACTTTTATTATCCCTTGGTTTCCACTTCATTTAGTGGTTCTAGCTTTTCATCCAAGGTTAAGTAGTAAGCTTGTCGTAACTATTAAGAGAATGCGACGAATTGTGTTTTGCGGGGCGGTCTTTTCAACATTTGTGACACAATTTAAATAAATGCATATTTTTCAGATGCTTAGATAATATTATCCATTGGTATTAGAGCGCTTTTTAGACAAAAAAATGCCCTGCTGTGACAGGGCAAAAGATTTAAGTCTGAAATTTAAAATTGACTGATTTCGAACTTAAATAGGGAGTTAAGACCTTTTTGTGCCAGACCTAGGTGGGTTTGAGCACGTGGAAGTAGATACTCTATGTAGAATTGAGCGGTAGCTAACTTAGCTGCAATAAAGTCGCTAGAATAGCTGTCGGTTGAGCTCGTTTTTGCTGCCGTAGCCGAGCGCGCAAGCATCCACCCGCCGCAAAGGTAACCCATGCCCATGAGGTAATCGAAGCTAACGGCCGCACCCTGGTTTAGATCTGATGCTGTTATAGCTTTTACAGCGGCTTGAGCCTCTTTCACTGAGTTGGCAAGCGCTTCCCCGATTACAGATAAACCCTCAACTTGGGCAGTTTCTTGTGCTGTATTTAACACTTCTGCTAGGAAGTTGTTCACTGTAGCGCCCTGATCTAGAAGCGTTTTGCGTCCCACTAAATCAAGCGCCTGGATTCCAGTTGTTCCTTCGTATATTGGAAGAATTCGTGCATCTCTAAAGTGTTGCGCGGCACCTGTCTCTTCAATGAAGCCCATGCCGCCATGAATCTGCACATTAAGTGAGCATACCTCCTGGGCAAGTTCAGTCATCCAGCCTTTAACAATAGGTGTGTATAGTTCAACGCGCTTTTGGGCTTCTATGTTGTCCGCGTCGTGGTGTGCACGATCAATCTCTGCAGCTGCTTCAAGGACAAATGCGCGCATCGCCTCAGTTGCAGCTCTTTGCATCAGAAGCATGCGACGAACATCAGGAAATTCGATGATGGCAAGTTTGTCGCCATTTTTTGAGCGGCCTTGGATACGATCGCGGGCATAGCTAACAGATTGTTGGCGAGCGCGCTCAGCGATTGAAAGGCCCTGTAATCCGACAGATTGGCGAGCGTGATTCATCATTGTGAACATGTACGCTAAGCCTTTGTTTGCTTCCCCAATTAGGTAACCCACTGCGCCGCCCTGATCACCAAAACTCATGACACAAGTTGGACTAGAGTGGATGCCTAGCTTGTGCTCAAGGGCTATGGCATGTGCATCATTTCGTTGTGTGTAATTACCCGACGCGTCTTTAAGAAACTTAGGCACTAAGAATAGTGAAATCCCTTTTACGCCTGCTGGAGCATCTGGAAGGCGTGCTAATACCAAGTGGACAATATTATCTGTCATCTGGTGATCGCCCCAGGTGATGAAGATTTTTTGACCTTTAACTAGGTAGTGATCGCCCATAGGTGTTGCTGTTGATCGAATGGCAGCCAGATCTGAACCTGCATCTGGTTCTGTAAGGTTCATGGTGCCCGTCCACTCACCTGTAACCATTTTTTCTAGGAACTCTGCTTTAAGTTCTTCGGAAGCGTGTTCTGTTACTGCTGCAACAGCACCCTGGTTTAGTAGAGGGCAAAGTGCAAATGCTAGATTGGCGCTCTGCCAAATTTCGTTCACAGCGGTACCTAATACATTGGGTAGATTTTGACCCATGTACTCCTCTTTAGAGGTGAGGCCGTTCCATCCGCCTTCTACAAATTGTGCATACGCCTCTTTATATCCCGCTGTCTCTTGGACGCCGTTAGAGTCCAGTTTTGGTGGGTTTTTATCACCAATAGAGTTTAATGGTGCCAATAGTTGGCTGCCTAGTTTTCCTGCTTCGTTTAAAACTATAGCGCCTAATTCGGAGTTGCACTCTTCAGCGCCAATCGTATTGCAAAGCTGATCAAACCCAATCACTTCATTGAGTACGAAAAGTGCATCATCTTGTGGGTGTTGGTAGTCACTCATGGATAATACTCCTATTAGTAAAATGTTCTGTTTTCGGTCGCGCGAGCGATGAAGCTTTCAGTTGTTTGGTATAGCGCGCCTAGCGAGGCATATTGCACTACCTTTGCTTGGAACTCTTTAATGCCTACTAGGTCGATATAACGTAGCGCACCGCCTCGGAATTTTGGAAAGCCTAGTCCGAGTATTAAACCCATATCTGCTTCGGCTGCAGATGAGACGATTCCATCTTCTAAGCAGCGAACGGTTTCCATGCACAAAGGAATCATGAGGCGATCAATGATCTCTTGATCGGTAAAGCTGCGCTGATCCGATGCATGCTCTGAAATGAGCGTAAGCGTGCTTTCTGCTGGACGTTTGAAACGATTACCATTTTCATCTTTGCCATAACTATAGAAGCCTGAGCCACTCTTCTGTCCTAGCTCACCTTTTGCAAGCAACGACTCAGCAATTACAGTACCGTCATGCCCCATGCGATCAGGGAAGCCTTGCTGTAGAACCTGATCAGCATGTACTAACACATCGATGCCAACAACATCGGCAAGGTAAGCAGGTCCCATCGGCCAGCCGAACGTCTCCATTACACGATCAATCTGCTCGAAATCTGCGCCATCTAGAAGTAGGCGGTTAAATGCATTGAAGTAGGGAAATAGAATTCGGTTAACTAGAAAGCCTGGACAATCATTTACAACAATAGGTTTCTTACCCATGGCGAGTGCGTAATTTACTGCACGAGCAACTGTTGCTTCGCTGGTTTTTTTGCCGCGAATAACTTCAACTAGAGGCATCGCATGTACGGGATTGAAAAAGTGCATACCGCAAAATTGCTCTGGACGCTTAAGCGATTCTGCCAAGCTTGTAATTGAGATGGTTGATGTATTCGAAGAGAGTACAGCGTCATCCCTTAACACACTCTCTACATCACTCAATACCATCGCTTTAACTTTTGGATTTTCGACCACAGCTTCAACAACCATATCGACATCACCAAAGCCTTCGTAATCGAGCGTTGGATTGATTTTAGTGAGTGTTTCAATCTTCTGTGCTTCGGATAGCTTACCCTTCTTAATTTGGCGATCGAGTAGTACGGTTGCTGTCGAAACACCGAGATCTAATGCAGGTTCGTTGATGTCTTTCATCTCAACCGGAATGCCGCTGATTGCAGACTGGTATGCAATACCACCGCCCATGACGCCGGCGCCAATAACTGCACCCTTGCTTACAGAACCGCCTGCTTTCGCAAAACGTTTAGCTTGAGTTTTAATGAATTGATCACTCGCAAAGAGGCCGCTTAATGCCTTGCCGGCATCGGATTGCATCAAAGTTGCAAAGCACTGAGCCTCAGCCTCGAGTGCTGAAGTGAAGTCTAATTGAGCTGTGTTACTGATTAGTTCGATGATCTCATTTGCAGCGGGTGTATTTGCATCCAACTGGGATCCAAATTTATTTAGAGCTGCAGCTTTGATGGCTTCACTGGTTTGTTCTGATGCTAGGTGTTTACGCAGACGTTGACTCTCTGTCTTTTGCTTGTTGCTGCTTAAGATTAGTGAGTTGGCGGTTTCAATTCCCGCATCATCAACAATCGCATCAACTAATCCTATCTCACGGGCTTTATCTGCCTTTAATGGTCTGCCAGATAGGATCATCTCAAAAGCCTTGTCTGCTCCAGCTAATCGAGCAACTCGAATATTTCCACCCCAGCCTGGGCAGAGACCTAGAGTAATTTCGGGTAGACCAATAAGTGCGTCCTGGGTAGCTACACGAAAATCGGTAGTTAAAGCGATCTCTAAACCACCGCCCAGCGCCATGCCGTTAATGATACTGACTGTTGGGAATGGCAGGTTTTCAATTGAATTAAAAAGGGCATGGGTTTCGTCAAGCATCTCAAGTATTGCAGCCTTCGGCTGTTTCTGTAGCTCGATTAGCTCAAGTATATTTGCACCTACAACAAAGGAAGATTTACTGCTGCGAATAATTAAGCCCAGCGCACTGCTTTCAGATTTGATCGTTTGAATCGCAGTTTTCAGTTCAGATAAAACAGCGGCGCTTAATGTGTTTACACTTGCATTATTCGAGTTGATGACAAGCTCAATTATAGAGTCTTTGCGTTGAATAACTTGGATATGTTCGCCTGTATACATCGTTCTTTTACCTTATAAAAAATGGCGGGTGAAATTCACCCGCCTAAAGACACTTCAAGGGTGATAGTGTCGAGCGAAAATTGATTAAGTTCGTTCTATTAGTGCAGCTATTCCTTGGCCGCCACCGATACATAGGCTAATGATTGCAAAGCGGCCTTGGGTGCGCTCAAGTTCGTAAAGTGCTTTTGTCGTGATGATGGCGCCCGTCGCACCAATTGGGTGTCCTAGAGATATCCCGCTTCCGTTTGGATTTAGACGATCCATAGGTAGTTTTAGCTCTTTAGCAACAGCCAAAGCCTGTGCTGCAAAGGCTTCATTGACTTCATATAGATCGATGTCATCTACAGAAAGGTTCTGGCGCGCAAGGATCTGTTGAATCGCAGGCACTGGACCAATTCCCATGTAGGCTGGGTCTACACCAGCAACGCTGTAATCGACCAGTCGTGCCATCGGTTTTAGGTTGCGACGCTGAGCCTCTTCTGCAGACATCATGACTACAGCAGCTGCCGCATCATTCAGTCCCGATGCATTACCTGCAGTTACCGTACCCTCACGTTTAAATACAGGTTTTAAATTGCTCATGTCAGTTAATGCGCAGTTGTGGCGAACATGCTCATCGGTATCGAATAGTTGTTCACCTTTACGGGTTTTCAATGTTACCGGTACGATCTGCTCTTTGAAGAAGCCATTTTCTATCGCCTTCTGAGCTCGATTATGGCTTGTGACTGCCAGTTGATCCTGCTCTTCACGGGAGATGTTGTATTTTTCTGCAAGATTCTCTGCAGTGACACCCATGTGTACTTTATTGATGGGACAGGTGAGTGCTCCCACCATTGCATCAACCATTATTCCATCCCCCATACGTTGTCCAAAACGTGCCGAAGGAAGGTGGTATGGAACTCGGCTCATCGATTCGGCACCGCCAGCGACCACTGTTTTGCAAATGCCTAATTGAATCTGTTGGGCTGCAGTTAGAATTGCCTGTAATCCACTACCGCAAAGGCGGTTTACTGTTAGTGCAGGTGTTGTTTCTGGGATGCCTGCGCCGATAGCAGCCACGCGCGACATGTACATATCTGCAGCTTCACTATGGGTCACATTTCCTATGACAGCCTGTTCGATGTCAGAGCTTTCTACGCCAGCGCGTTTAATCGCTTCGTTTATCACAAGTGCCCCAAGTTGTGTTGGTGCTTGATCCTTAAAAGAGCCGCCAAAGGTACCGATAGCTGTACGGGCAGCGCTTAGAAAAACTACTTCTTGCATGAAAAACTCCGACTTTGAATTGTTACAAAGGACACATTTTACGGATGTTAATAGGGGTTAGAATTGCAAAAACAGATCATAAATTAGCAAAAACGGACATGCTTATATAAAATAATTGCTCACTTATTACGGAATAGAAAAAGCATGAAATCTGTTCAGCAAACTATCTCCATTCACTTCGTTCATGAATTGATAAGCGCTTTGGATGATACGAGTATTGATGTGCCAATGTTACTCAGTAAGGCGGGTATAAATCCCCGTCTTCTTACTAGTCGGTTGTCACGTGTTACGCCAACGCAATTTTCCCGTTTTATTTTGTCTATTTGGCGTTCCATGGATGATGAGTTTATGGGAATGGCCAATAAAAAAGCCAGGTTTGGCTTGTTCATGCTAATGGCTAAACACGCCGTTCACTTACCTGATCTTGGCTCTTTATTGCGATATTTATGTGACTTTTATGTGCTTACTAGTAGCGCAATGAAACTGGATATAGAGGAGGATGCTGAGTGGGTGCGCCTAACACTGAAAGTCGATCCAAGTGACCACTACACTGGTCACACTTTAGAGGAGTTTTATCTGATGGTTTGGCATCGATTTGGTAGTTGGTTAGTCGGGAAAACAATAAATCTTAAAGTTATTGAATTTGCATTTTCGGAACAGCAGTATTTTTCTGAATATCAGCTCATGTACCCCTGTCCAGTTGTGTTTAATAAAACCGCTAATGCTTTGGTTTTTAAGCGCAGTCAGATGTCACTTCCTATCGTTCAAGATGAAGGTAGTTTGGATCAATACATAAGGCGCTTACCGTACGACTGGTTTACAAAGCAGGCGTATCAGCAAACATTTACTAAAAAAACCTATGACTATTTGGTGCGGGTTGGGTTTGCTGATGCATCAATTGAGAATTTGGCGAAAGGGCTGTACCTAACTTCCCGAACTTTAAGACGCAAACTTGCGGATGAAAAGAGTAGTTTCCAATCCATTAAAGATCGCGTGAGGCTGGATCAAGCAATTACACTACTTGGCCAGAAAAAATACTCAATCCAAAACATTTCAATAATGCTTGGCTTTTCTGACGCGCCTTCATTCTCTAGGGCGTTCAAGAACTGGACTGGCGTTTCGCCGCATACGTTTAGAGCTAAAAGTTAAATGGCAACGTATAGAGGAATGTCGCTCTCACCACCAATCACTTCAAGTTTCTGCTGTGCAATTTGATAGTTGATGTATGACCTCGTTTCTCCATAAGCAAGGTGGTGTTCGAACGGAGAAAGACCGCGAGGAAACAGTGCTCTTAACAGCTCTTCAACGGTACTTGGTGTTTTACAAAAGCGAGTGATTTTGTTTGCGTTTTCAAGATAACCGTTGACTAGCTCATCGATTCGAGCTGAAAGATTGGTCATAGATTTTTCATGGGAAGGCAGCACGAGTGTACTAGATGGCAATGCTTTAAGCTCAAGTAGTCCATCGATCCAAGTTTTTAATGGATTGCCTTTGGCATCACCAAATCGAACGCTTACATTAGAGCTTATTCTGGCAAGTACCTGGTCTCCTGAGATCAGTATATTTCTATCTCGGTTGAACAGTGATACGTGGGCTACGGTGTGGCCATCATTTACAAAAATGTCCCAGGTCTCGTTTTTGATTGTGATCGTGCCTGATTCAAGTTCAACGTAATTGCTTGGGAGTGGATAAAAGGCCCGTTGAAAACCCAATAATCCTTTTATGATTAGCTCGTACTCAGACTCAGGAATACCTCCTTGATGGTAAAACTCATTGAGACTGCTTGATAGGTCAGCATCTTCAGAGGGATTCATTGCTAAAAATTGATTTATTCCATCGTATTCGGGTTTGCTTACCCAAAGAGGTACTTTCCATTTTTCACAGATCCAACCTGCTACACCGATGTGGTCTACATGAGCATGAGTGGCTAGTACGGCCTTTAAAGGTCTTGATTCAGGCAGCTTTTCTAGGATGTTTTCTAGAATTTTTTGCGACTTTTCGCTTTTTATGCCTGTATCAACAAGGATCCACCCGTCGTAATCTTCCACTAGGTAAACGTTAATATGATCCAGTGCAAAGGGTAGAGGTAACCGAATTTGGTAGATGCCTTCTGCGACCTCTGTGGGGATACCCAGTAGGTTGTCTTCGGGTATTGATTGCACTGAATTCATATTGTCTAGTTTGCCGTTGTTATACGTTTGCCCGTATTACCTTTTTGTCGATTTTACCGACACTTGTTTTCGGAATCGACTCAACAATCTTAACCTGTTGAGGAATAGCCCATTTATTTATTCGGCCACTCTCTACAAACTGCATTAAGTGTTGTTGGATTTCAGTTGGCTCTATAGTTGTATCGGCAGCAGCTACGATGAGTGCAAGCGGGCGCTCATCCCACTTTTCATCTGGTATGCCAACTACAGCGACTTCGTTCACAGCTGGGTGTTGGCTAATCAGATTCTCAAGTTCTAAGGAAGATATCCACTCGCCGCCAGTTTTGATGACATCTTTGATACGGTCTTTGATCTGCAAGAAACCGCGACCATCAATTGAGCCGACATCTCCGGTATGCAGCCAGCCGTTACTCCACAGCTCTTCGCTTCGTTCGGGCTCTTTTACATACCCTTGTGTTAACCAAGGTGCACGAACCACTACTTCGCCCATAGCTTCGCCATCGTGCGGAACATCGTTGCCATTAGGGTCAACGATGCGCAGGTCAACAAGACCCATTGGAACGCCTGTTTTGATACGCGTGCTCATCTGGTTTTCGATAGACAATTCACGTGTATCGGAGTGCAGGTAGGTTATGGTCAGTAGAGGACAGGTTTCGGACATGCCGTATCCGGTATGGAATTTAATTCCTTTGGCAGCCATAGCATTTGCTAGGCCAAGTGTCGGAGCACTTCCTCCGGTCATTAATTTCCAACGCGATAGATCGGTTGTTTTGGCCTCTTCAGACTCAAGGATCATCTGGAGCACAGCAGGAACACCGTGCGAGAAGGTTACACCCTCTTCGCGGTATAGGCGGACCAGTTTGTTTGGCTCATAACGACCCGGGTATACCTGCTTAATGCCTTTCATTGTTGCTACGTATGGAATGCCCCATGCGTGAACGTGGAACATAGGCGTCATAGGCATGTAGACGTCATCAGAACGAAGCAGTGGAAGTGCGTCGTATGCCCCCATGGTGACAGCAGCATTAAGTGTGTGCAGTACCAGTTGTCGGTGTGAGAAAAAGACCCCTTTAGGGTTTCCGGTTGTGCCGGTTGTATAGAAGGTTGTAGCTACAGAATTCTCATCGAAATCAGGGAAGTCATATTGTTCAGAAGACTCTGCAAGTAACGCTTCATATTCGCCAAGTGTCGCAAGCTTTGTGGATTTTGCACTCTCTTCATCTGTTAATTGAACCACCGCTTTCACAGATGGAACCTGAGGGGCAATGTCTTCAAAGAGTTCTACAAAATCATCATGTACTAAGACCATGTCATCTTCTGCATGGTTCATCGTGTAAGCAATTTGATCTGGGCTTAGACGAATATTTACATGGTGCAAGATTGCACCAATCATTGGTACAGCAAAGTACGCTTCTAAGTAGCGATGGCTATCCCAGTCCATTACAGCAACAGTATCGCCGGCACCTACACCCGACTTTGTAAGAAGGTTCGCGAGGCGAGCAATACGTTTGTTTAGTTCAACGTAGTTGAATCTAACCTTATCGCCGTAAACGATCTCCTGGTTAGGTTCATATCTAACACCTGAAAGAAGTAGGCTCTTGATTAGAAGGGGGTATTGGTAAGCACTTTCCGTTGGCGCCAGTATTTTTGTTGTTTTCATCGGTGTTTGCTCTTCTTTAAATTTGTTGCTGGGAAAAGTTTTAATGGGATTTAGTGAGTATCTATTAAATATCTTAAGGTTTGCGCAGTTCTGTCTAAATTCCACCGAAATGTGACTGATGCAGAAATTAACTCCCATAACGAATAGACTAGCTTCTTTGGTGATGAATATTTGATTTCATGAAACAGAATAAGATTCGAAATCGCTCCATACTGCTCATCTTGGCGATGCTTGGAATGACCTTTATTGGTATCTATAGCTACTCCGTGCCTCTTATTCGTGCGGAGGTGTACAAGATTGAGCGTAACTCTGCTCGTTTGGCGCTGGATAATGTCTATCAGCTGGCGGACAAGATGTTCTCGAGTGTCGATACTTATAGGCTACAGGCGCTTGAATCACGTAAAGCTTCTTTGCGTACCATCGTTGATCTAGTGGGCGCACAGTTAAGTCGCTCTGTTGTAGCAGGCGGCGATCCAAGAGCGATTATTAAACTGTTCGAACAGCTTCGATATGACGAAGAGGGTTATATCTGGATAGCGGATCGCAACGGTGTGCTCCTATCACACCCCAACCCTGAGTTAATTGGTAAGCCAATCTCCGATAGTTCTGATGGTCAGCTCGCTAAACTCGCGAAAATACACCGCGAAGTAACAGAGAAAGGCGAGGCTTTCATTAGCTATCCTTGGCAGCCAGTTGGCAGTGAGACCTCTTCTGAAAAACTATCCTTCATCCGCTTTTTTCCTGATCTAGGTATCAGTATTGGTACCGGCGTGTTTATGGCTGATATTGAGCGACAAGTGGTTGAACGGCGCCAGCAGTTGGTTGATGAGCTCCGTTCAGCGTTAATGGAGATTAAGATAGCCAGCACTGGCTACATGTTTATTTTTGATTCAGCGGGCTATTTGGTTTCGCACCCTAACTCTAATATAGATAAGACTAATGCTACCAATTTAAAAAATCCCACCACGGGAAGGTCGATTATTTTCGATCTGAAATCAGTTGCTGACACTGGAGAAGAGCTTGTCTATGCCTGGGACTCGCCTGCTGATCCGGGTAACTATGTGCATGAGAAGATCTCGCTTGTTCGCAAATTAGAAGGCCTCGACTGGTATATCTGTTCATCTGTTTATGTGGATGAATTGCAAAGTAGCGCTTTCACTCTAAGCCAGCGAATCCTGTTGATTGCGCTTACCACAATTCTTATAGCCGTCATTGTCGGCTCTTTTGCTATTGACCGAATTCTTTCGCCTCTTCGTCGCCTTGCATCCGCTGCCCAGCGTGTAAAAGATGGTGATTTTAGAGTTCGATCAGGTATTCAGCGCGATGATGAGCTCGGCATTCTAGCTTCAACTTTTGACAGTATGGTCGCACGTATCGGGCATAGTGTGGATGCTCTTGGCCAAGAGGTTGTGCGTAAATCCAACATGGTCGAACAATTAGAGGAGCGACAAACACTTATTCTGGATGCCCTCCCTGCTCAGGTTGCTTATCTAACTAGCGATCTACGTTTCCTTTTTGTTAACCGTGAATATGCGGCGTTTTATGGATTGAACAAGGAGGGCATTATTGGTCGCAGATTAAGGGATGTTATTCCGGGATCTATGCAGGTAGAAATTGCCTCTCACATTAATCGCTGCCTCTCTGGTGAGGATGTTGTTTTTGAGTATGTTTCCGAAGGGCCAAAGGGAGAGTTAATAACGCGTCGTCGATTCATTCCTGAGTTTGATGCTGCTGGAAACGTTGTTGGCATTTTCAACCTATCACTCGATATCACAGATGAGAAAAATTCAGAGCGAAGGATGCTTGAGGCCTCTCGCATGACTGCTGCCGGCCAGTTGGCGGGCGGTTTGACGCATGACTTTAATAATTTGCTTACAGTTATAATCGGGAACCTTATAGCAGCTAAAGATCATAATGAGTCAAAGAGCATTGAGGCCAATCTATCGCCTGCGTTGAGAGCGGCCTATCGTGGGGCTGATATTATTAGGCGCTTGATGACTTTTGCTCGTGCACAGTCTCAAGAGCTAGTCGTTGTGGGAGCGGCAGATGCTATTAATGGGGTTTCAGAGCTTATAAAAAGTTCTTTGCCAGCTTCTATAGATTTTAAAGTCACAAGTATTTCTGATGCTTTAATAGAAGTTGACTTGTCGCAGTTTGAAAATGCCCTAATCAATTTAGCGCTCAATGCGCGCGATAGCATGCCCGATGGTGGTCAAATTGAAATTCGAGTGGTCAACAGTGCCAACGCATCCCTTAATGGTTTTGATGAGGCGGTTGTCCCAGGGGACTATGCACTAATAGAAGTAATAGATACCGGTTCTGGATTTAGTGGTGATGCAGTTCAGAGAGCATTTGAGCCGTTTTTTACGACCAAGAAAGGTCGTGGCTCGGGGCTTGGTTTAAGTATGGTCTATGGCTTTGCTAAGCAGTCAAATGGTTACATTAGCATTCGGAATAATCCAGATGTGGGTTCGACGATCGCTATTCTTTTACCTTTGGCAGAACAGAGTGGGGTAGAGGTGCATCAGCTCTCTGGGGATACTGAGAAATTATCGCCAGTACTGAAGGACGGGCTTTTACTGTTAGTTGAGGATGATCTTGATGTGCGTCAGGTTGTGCGTGATCAATTAACCTCTTTGGGCTTAAGCGTAGTAGAAGCCTCGGATACTGATGAGGCGCTTTTATTGATAGATGCCATTCCTGATATTGGCACCCTAATCAGTGATATTGATCTTCCGGGACGTTTTAATGGCATTGAGCTTGCTAATCATCTATGTGGTAATAAGGGTGTTGAACGTATTTTATTAATGACGGGTAACTCTGAGTATGCAGGCGAACGCTCAACTGCGGCCTGCTACGAAATATTACTTAAGCCATTTACACGAGAACAGATTGTGACTGCCCTTAATAGGACGGTAGCAAAAGGATAACGATATATGGAAAAGAATCTGATCTACGTGGTCGATGATGAGTCAGATATTTGTGATCTGATTAGATTAGAGCTAGAGAAATTTGGTTACCAAGTAGCGACCTTTAACACGGGCGCTGCAATTCTTAAAGGACTTAAGCAGCAAAGACCAGAACTCTGTGTTGTCGATTTGGGTTTGCCAGACATGGATGGGCTGACGCTGGTCGGAGAGATGGTGAATCAGTTCAACGTGGGGGTTTTGATCCTGTCAGGTCGTGGCAGTCTTCCCGACCGTGTGCTTGGTCTAGAGTTAGGTGCTGATGATTACCTCACTAAGCCTTTTGAACCGCGTGAGTTGGTCGCAAGGGTCAAGAGTCTATTGCGTCGAATCCATCGTGACGATGTGGCTAATGCTGTACGTATAGCTCGTTTTTCAGGCTGGAGTTTTGATTTGGATTCATTAACTCTTACATCACAAACAGGCGAAGAGACGATTTTAAGCACGGCTGAGGCCAATATGCTTGTCTCGTTTTTGAAGGCGCCCAAAAAGATATTAACGCGTGATCAACTTCTTGGTGATCAGATTATTCCTTACGACCGAAGTATCGATTCGCGTATGTCCAGATTGCGTAAAAAAGTCGAAGAAAATGTTAAAGACCCAAAAATTATTAAAACCGTTTATGGAGCTGGGTATATGCTAACAGTTGATGTTAGATGGGAAAATTAAGAATTATCTGGATTGATTGCTAACATCTGCTACTTAATTCAAAAACAATATAAAAACCATATTTTTTATGTCCAGGTCTAACAAGTAAATGTCTGTATTTAACATTTTTTCGTGAAATCCCTACCCCGATAATTGTACTAATTAAAAGTAGTTGCTGAGATAAATCACTCAGCAATTTCATACGTTTGCATTTAGTAATAATAAGGAACATTAAAATACATAACTCACCCTTTGAAACAAACCTTGACCAATGTGCAGCGAACTACGCGGCACTTACACCAATTAGTTTTCTGGAGCGTTCGGCTTTTGTTTATCCAGATCGCACCGCAACGGTAAATGGCTTGGTACGTCGTACCTGGAGCGAAACCTTTGCTCGCTGTAAGCAATTAGCAAGCGCCTTAAACAAGGCGGGTGTTAAGAAGGGTGACGCCACCACCAATAACCCCTGAGGCAATCGGCAGGGATTTGGCAATCAGACGCATAGTGATAGAACCTACCTGCCAGCCACTCGCTGCAAGACTTTCAAAGAAGGAATCCTGCGCAGATTCATCTGAAAGGTGGAATGGTTGAGGATCATAGTGTTCGGCAAAAGCTACGATATTCTCGTCAGTGATCTCATAGTTTTCACTTATATATTTATCGCCTGCTTTTAAATCTTCTAAATAGAGCATCGTAACGTCTCTTTAATGTTATTGGTTAGGCAGAGCTTTATAAAGTGGAATATCACTCTCAGCCCCCAGTGTTTGAATATTCTTTTCAGTCAACTGGTAGTTGATATAAGCCATCGTCTCACCATAAGCTAGGTGATGATCCAAAGGTGAGAGCGCCCTTGGAAAGAGAGCTCTCAGAATCTCTTCGGCAGTACTCGGTGTTAGGCAAAAGCTGAGTATTTTGTGAGCGTTTTCTAGATAACCTTTAATAAGCTCATCTACACGATCATGGAGATTGGAGATCGTCTTCTCATGTGATGGAAGAACCAATGTGTCTTTAGGCAGTGATTTAAGCCGCTCTAAACCGGCAATCCAAGTTTTTAGTGGGTTGCTATTAAGTTCTCCAAAACGGACGCTGACATTAGAGCTAATCCTAGCGAGCACTTGGTCGCCCGATATTAATATGCTCCGGTCCTGATTAAACAGTGATGTGTGTGCAACCGTATGGCCATCATTGATTTGTATCTGCCAGGTTTCACCATTGATGACTAATTTTCCCTCTTCCAGCGATAGGTATTTATCTGGGAGGGGGTGGAATGCTTTCTGAAAGCCCAATAAGCCTCTAATTATTAGCTCGTAATCTGTCTCAGGTATGCCTCCGCAATGATAAAAGTCGTTTAACTCTGTAGCTAGAGTAGTGTCATTTTTCGGATCCATTCCCAGAAAATGCTGTAACCCGTCATACTCCGCTTTAGTGACCCAGAGAGGCACCTGCCAGGTTTCACAAATCCAACCAGCTACACCAATGTGATCCACATGAGTGTGTGTTGCGAGCACGGCTTTAAGGGGCTTTGCTTTTGGAAGCGTATTTAAAATCTCTTTTAGAATAGTTTGCGATTGTTCGCTCTTGATCCCTGTATCCACCAGAATCCATCCGTCAATGTCCTCAATAAGGTACACATTTATATGATCTAATGCATAGGGAAGTGGGAGTCGTATTTGATAGATGCCATCAGTAATTTTTGTTGGCTTGCCAGTTAAGTTGAATAATTGATCTGAATGCATGAGCTCATTTGTGGTCGCTGGGTTATGGGGTGTCTTCTTAAAGATTTTATTTTATAGATTTTTGTGTATCGTATCGAGATACTGTCTTTGAGTTGATTTCTGTCGACCAGATAGATTGCTATCATTTCAAACAATAAAAACAATTATTTACAGTTAGGCCATGAAGGCTTTGTGGGAAGATCAGAAAATGAATAATTCAATTGTATATGCTTTGGTCATGTTGCTTGCAGGGATTGGTATACCGACTATGGCAACCCTAAATGGTGGTTTAGGTGGGCGTTTGATGAGCTCATCATTGGCTACTGCAATGGCGCTTGCATTAGGATTTACATCAGTTGCAGTTTACTTGCTCGTAACAGAGGGCTTCCCGAGTAAATTTGTTGCAGATGATCTCCCCATCTATTTCTACTTGGGTGGCTTTTGCGTTGCTTTCTATGTCATCAGCGTCACTTGGATTGTTCCTCGATTTGGCGTCTCAAATGCTATCGCTTTTGCGCTGCTTGGACAGCTAATAGCGATGAGCACTATAGATCACTTTGGGCTATTTGGTGCGCAGCAGTATGCTATTACCCTTAAGCGAATTGCTGGACTGTTGATAATGGCGTTGGGTATCTATTTAGTATTAGATAAGTCTGTTGCAAACAACCATTAAGACCTTCAATCAAAGCATTTTTATATTCGAGGTATAGAGTGAAAATACCAATATTAAAGGACGCTCTTTTTCGCAAAGAAGGAAGAGTCGCTATTTTAACCATGGACCGCGACGATGTTCGAAATGCATTGACGGGCACAAATCTAGTTGAAGATATCCTTGAAACAGTTGAGTGGATTAATCGCGATTCGGAGATTTCTGTACTCATTATTACTGGAGCGGGCTCTTCATTCAGTGCAGGCGGTAACGTTCATGATATGGCTAATCGGGAAGCAGATTTTGCTGGTGATGTTGCGGAATGTGCAACGCGTTATAGGCATGGCATTCAACGGTTACCGGTGGCACTGCAATCATTAGAGGTACCAATAATAGCAGCAGTGAATGGTGCTGCAATTGGTGCAGGATTTGATCTGGCAAATATGGCCGATGTGAGACTTGCTTCAGAACACGCAAAATTTGGTGAAACATTTCTCAATTTGGGAATTATTCCTGGAGATGGAGGGGCTTGGTTTCTGCAGCGACTAATCGGTTATCAACGTGCCTTTGAATTGACTCTGACGGGCAGAGTAATCGATGCGATAGAGGCAAAAGAACTCGGAGTTGTACTGGAGGTTGTTCCAGATGATCAGCTTTTAAACGCATCATTGGAATTGGCAAACCGCATTGCAGCACAACCTCCAAAAGCAACGCGCCTAACTAAAAGGTTGATGAAAATGGCACAGCGTATGGAGTTAAAAGACTTTCTCGATCTTTGTGCCTGTTTTCAAGGAATGTGTCATAACGAACCAGAGCACCTTGAAGCAGTACATCGATTACTGGAGTCGCTATCGAAAACTAAGTGAATTTATGTGCGCCCTCGCTACAGCCTAAGTGGTCTCGAAAGGCCAAGCAGTAAAAACTGAGGCGTTGAATTTGATGTGTAGGAAATGGCAATTTGTCTTTATTGATAAATTGCCATTTACACTGTTTGTATCAGCAGCTTTGGAAGTTACTAATTTATTGAGTTTTTATAAGCCTGCTTTAGATAATACCTGTTGGATTTCATCTAAAATCAGAGGGTCATCTATAGTTGAAGGCATTACGTATTCCTCTTTAGCAGCTATCTTACGAAGAACTGCTCGAAGCACTTTGCCTGATCTTGTTTTAGGTAGACGTTGGACTATAAATGCTTGTTTGAAACACGCAACAGCTCCAACTTGGTCTCTAACCATATTAATTAGTTGAGTGACTAACTCTTCTTCAGAGATATCCTCGCCTGCTTTAAGCACAACTAGCCCAAGAGGGACTTGCCCTTTTAGCTCATCAGGTACTCCGATAACGGCACACTCTGCTATAGCATTGTGTGCTGAAAGAATCTCCTCCATCTCACCAGTTGAAAGACGGTGACCAGATACGTTGATTACGTCATCAGTTCTACCTGTAATGTAGATGTATCCATCTTCATCGATATAACCGCCATCGCCTGTGTGGTAAAAGCCTGGGAAGCTTTCCAAGTATGAAGAGAAATATCGTTCGTTATTGTTCCAGATGCTCCAGGCCACTCCTGGTGGCATGGGCAGGGAAACGCAGATATTGCCCGCTTCTCCCTTCTCAACCTCGACACCTTCATCATCGAGAACACGGATGTCATAGCCGGGAATTGGTTTGTTAGTTGAACCTAGTCGCTCTTTTGAGGGGCTCTCCCAACCCATCATGGGTGCGGTCATTGGCCAGCCGGTTTCAGTCTGCCACCAGTGATCCAATATAGGAACATTTAGCAATTCATCTAGCCAGCCGTAGGTCGACGAATCAAGTTTTTCACCTGCAACAAATACCCATTTAAGTGAGCTGAGGTCGTACTGATTGGCGAGACTGCCGCTCGGATCCTCTTTTCGAATGGCGCGGAAGGCGGTCGGTGCACAGAACATAGAGTTGACGCCGTACTCCGCAATCACACGCCAGAATGTGCCGGCGTCTGGCGTTTTAATTGGTTTACCCTCAAAAAAGATTGCTGAGCACCCCCCCATTAACGGGCCGTATACTATAAATGAGTGACCCACGACCCAGCCAATATCTGAAGCGCCCCACCAAACATCGCCTGCCTGCATCCCGTAGACGTTGTTTAGGGCATAACTCAGTGCAACAGCATGGCCACCGTTATCGCGCACTATCCCTTTGGGCTGACCTGTAGTGCCTGAGGTGTAGAGTATATAAAGTGGATCTGAACCTTTGACGACGACACACTCTGCAGGTTCAGCATCTTTTTGAAATTCTTGCCAATCCAGGTCCCATGGCTTGTCGAGTTCCGCGGATAGCATGGGTCGCTGATAAACGACAGTGTTCTGTGGTTTGTGAGTCGCTAAGTCAATCGCTTGATCAACTAACGGTTTATAGGCGATCTGTTTGTCGAATTCGATGCCGCAAGATGCGGTAAGTATCATCTTGGGGTTTGCGTCGTCTATTCGGATAGCCATCTCGTGTGGGGCGAAACCACCGAACACGACCGAGTGCACAGCTCCTAGGCGGGCGCAGGCGAGCATCGCTACTGCCGCTTCTGGGATCATCGGCATGTAGATCAGCACCGTATCACCCTTCTTAACACCGCGTGCTTTGAGTGCGCCGGCGAACCGCTGTACTCGAGTCAAAAGATCTGAGTAGGTGATCTTCTCTTTGGTATTACTAACCGGTGAGTCATAGTAAAGAGCGACCTGATCTTGGCGACCAGCGGCTACATGACGATCTAGAGCCAGATAACAGCTATTCAGTTCACCATCGGGATACCAGCTGTAGGTGCCAAAATCTGTTTTGCTAAGTGTCGTGCTTGGTGCTTTGAACCAATCGATGCGACTCGCCTGAGACGCCCAATAAGCTTGCGGATCTTCAAAAGCTGCGCTGTATTCGTCGTCGTATCTCATAACCTTCCTCTTATATTTATTGTTGATAGTGAGTTAAGTCGTTACTGATCTTGATAGAGTTTTAAGATGCTAGAGAAGTCCAGTCCGCCATTACCTTTGCTTTTGTGTAGCATGAATAATGAGCGAGCTGCGGCACCCATTGGTGTAGGAGATGCACTCTGCTGACTCACATCCATTGCGAGCCCGAGGTCTTTGAACATCAGATCAACCTGAAAGCCGCCTTGATAGTTGTTGGACGATGGGACATTTGGCATTACGCCAGGAACTGGGTTGTATACTTGTAGAGCCCAGTTGTTGCCAGAACTCTGTTTCATGATTTCTGAGAGAACAGCTGGGTCTAGCCCATTTTTCATTCCCATATTGAGGGCTTCTGCAGTGCCAGTCATCAGTATTCCAAGCATCATGTTGTTACAGCATTTGGCGATTTGTCCTGCGCCACTATCGCCCGCGCGGAATATATTTTTGCCCATTCCTTGGAGAATCGGTTCGGCTTTAGCGAAAAGGTTTTCACTCGCACCTACCATAAATGCCAACGTGCCAGCAGTTGCAGCACCAACACCACCTGATACAGGCGCATCGATGAAGTCGATGCCTCGAGAGGCCCCTGCTGCAGCGACACGCTTGGCGGTCTCAGCGTCGATAGTTGAACTGTCGATCAACAGAGCTCCTGCCTCAACTGCATCAAATAGTGGTTGATCGCCCGTTACGTAAAGGCTCTCAACGTGCTTGCCGGCTGGAAGCATGGTGATTACAAACTCGGCACCTTTCACTGCCTCATAAGCTGAAGTGGTAGCTACTGCGCCGGCCTCTTCAGCTTGTGTAATAGCGGCACTGTTGAGGTCAAAAACCCTTACCATGTGGCCCGCTTTAACTAGATTAGCCACCATTGGGCAACCCATATTGCCTAAGCCAATAAATCCAATTGTTGCCATTTGTATTTCCTCTGTTTTTATTTTTAATGTGCTCAAGTTTAGAGCGAAGCGAGTGGGTTCTCGCTCCAGGGTGACTCGAAAAACTGCGCTACAAAGTTGCTATTAACATCTTGCACGGTTTTATAGATCCAATCAGGACTACCATCTTTATCGATCAAAAGCGCTCGGACTCCCTCGGGGAGCTCGCGATTACGACAGCACTGCACCGAAAGCACCAGTTCGGCCATAAATACCTCTTTAAGGGATAGGTGGCGAGAGCGCTGGAGTTGCTCTGCGATAATGTGTACTGAGAGAGGTGAACCATGAGAGATCGCTTTTTTCGAACGTTGAATCCATGGATCATCGCTTTCCAGTTCGTGCATCGCAGACATAAGGTCGGACAGTGAATCTTGGTCGGTGATCTGCTGGATAAATGCAAAGTGATTCTGAATAGGAGAGTCAGCCCGGAAACTGTCAGTAGAGTTCTGTTCAAACGCACGAAGCACCTGCGTCACTTTGGTGTAGGCATCGCCGCTCCAGTCGCTAGCTTGTAGCTGGGCCACCATTTCCCCATATTTACCCGCGTCGACGAAACGATCCGCAAGGCCTAAAAAGATAGCATCGGCTGCATAAATAGGGTTGCCGGTTAAGCCAAGGAACAGACCGGTTCGTCCTGGCATACGGTTGAGGAAGAAGCTTCCTCCAACATCAGGGTACAAACCAATGGTGACTTCCGGCATAGCAAGGTGTGACGTCTGAGTCACTACTCGGTGGCTACAGCCATTCATCAGTCCCATGCCTCCACCCATAACGATGCCGCTGGCCCAACATATGATTGGTTTGGGGTAGGTGTGGATCTGATAGTCGAGCTGGTACTCACGTGTGAAGTAGTTTTCAGGGAAGTTCGGCTGTTCACCTGATGTGATTGACTTGTAGAGTCCGACTACATCACCACCTGCACAGAAGGCTTTCTCGCCAGCACTCGTAAGGAGGACTGCTTTCACGCGTTCGTCGTTTGCCGCTGCGGTCAGGCGCGGTTGAATCAGCTCAATCATCTCCAGGGTTAACGCGTTTAGCGACCTTTCTGAATTGAGTGAAATTTCCAGGATAAGGTGGTTATCCTGGGTCGCGTGTTCGGTAAATAGTACGCAACTCATAATGATGCCCTTAGCAGTTTTTCCAGTTTGGCTTACGTTTTTCGAGGAAAGCATTTACGCCTTCCTTCTGGTCCTCAGAGTGGAATAGATCGACAAAAAGTTCACGCTCAAGCATATAGCCTGCATTCCAGTGATGTTTTCGGTTGTTTTGAATAAGTAGCTTACAGCTTGCAATAGACATTGGGCTCTGTTGATCCGCTTGTTTGGCCAGCTCCATAGCACGGTTGAATGATTCACCGGTTGCAACAAGCTCTTCAACTAAACCGATCTCTTTTGCTTTAGTAGCGTTTACGCGTTCGCCAAGGAGAATCATGCGCTTGGCCCAGCCTTCTCCAACCAGCATGGTTAAATTTTGAGTGCCGCCTGCACAGGGAAGTAGGCCAACTTTTGCCTCAGGTAAAGCTAATTGAGCCTGCTCTTCTGCAACACGGATATCACAAGCGAGAGCGACTTCTAAGCCCCCTCCCATAGCAAATCCATTTACAGCAGCGATAGATACGCCCCTAAAATTAGATAAAGCTTCAAATGCTTCTCCAAAATAACGTCCCATATCACGTGCTGTAGCGCGATCGCCGTCTGCAAACATATTTAGGTCTGCACCTGCACTGAAGAATTTATCGCTATCTGATTTCAAAACTAATGAAAAAATATTTCGATCTTCATTCAGTTCATTCACTAATGAAATAAGCCCTTTTAGACTCTCCTCTGTCCAAGTGTTAGCTGGAGGATTGTTCATTGTGATGATGGCTGTATGGCCTTGTTTTTCGAGTAGAAGTGTATCTGTCATGCTGTCTCCTATTTGTGATCAAAGAATTTTGGCGCAATCTTGCATTAGTGCGCGTCTAGCAATGATCAAACGCATTATTTCATTAGTCCCTTCAAGAATACGGTGTACACGGTTATCACGCAGATAACGCTCCATTGGGTATTCTTTGATGTAGCCGTTGCCTCCAAATATCTGCAGTGCTTCATCGGCGATGTTATAACCTGCATCCGTGGCAAACTGCTTCGCCATAGCGCAATAAACAGTTCGATCGGGATGTCCAGCATCTAGACGGCTAGCTGCCATACGTATCATCTGGCGAGCAGCTACTAACTGGGTCGTCATATCAGCTATTTTGAATTGCAGAGCTTGAAAATTGCTTAGGGTTTTTCCAAACTGACTGCGGTCGAGCATATAGTCGCGAGCACGTTGAAGTGCCGCTTGAGCAGTACCTATCGAGCAGGCCCCGATATTTATGCGTCCACCATCCAACCCCTTCATCGCTATCTTGAATCCATCGCCTTCGGCTCCAAGAATGGCAGAGGCAGGTACACGTACATCGTCAAAGGTGATCATTCGTGTTGGCTGACTATTCCACCCCATTTTTTGTTCTTTACGTCCGTAGCTAATACCCGGTAGTTTGGCATCTACCACAAATGCAGAGATGCCTTTCGCGCCAGCTTCACCAGTACGGGCCATAACGACTAGGACATCAGTTGAACCAGCTCCAGATATAAAGATTTTGCTGCCGTTGATTACGTAGCCATCACCATCGCGACGAGCAGTGGTTTTGAGGGAAGCTGCATCTGATCCCGCGTTGGGCTCTGTCAAACAGTAAGATGCGAATTGTTCACCAGCGGTTAGTTTTGGACACCAATCCATACGAGTATCGCTGTTGCCAAATTCCGCGATCATCCAAGTCGACATATTATGGATGGTGATGTAAGCAGTAGTTGAAGTGCAACCCATGGCTAGCTCTTCAAAGATGATACTAGCGTCAAGGCGGCTAAGACCTAGACCGCCAACATCTTCTGATGCGTAGAGTCCACAAAATCCAAGCTCTCCCGCTTTTTTAAGCGTATCAACCGGAAATATCTGCTCTTCGTCCCACATGGCCGCGTGAGGTTCGAGTTCTTTCTGTGCAAAACTGCGAGCCATATCTGCAAAAGCAATTTGGTCTTCGTTTAGTTCAAAATCCATACGCTTTTCCTTTGTTATCTTTATCTGTTAAAAGTGGATGACTTACTTTAGCTGAATAGTAGTGTTTACCCCAGTATCGATATCCTCTTCAAACCAGCGTGCTGTTACTGTTTTGGTTTCGGTGTAGAACTTAACTGCCTGTTTCCCGTAAGCGTGCTGATCGCCGTAGAAAGATTTGCGCCATCCAGTAAAAGAGAACATTGGAAGCGGTACAGGTACAGGTACGTTAATGCCAACCTGACCAACCTTGATTTCATGCTGGTATTTACGCGCGACAGCTCCAGATGATGTAAAGATCGATGTTCCATTACCGTATGGATTTGCATTGATTAACTCAATAGCATCTTCGAGAGAATCCAACTCGATGGCGCAAAGTACAGGACCAAAGATCTCCTCTTGGTATATAGACATGTCAGTAGTTACACCGCTAAAAAGTGTCGGACCCACCCAGTTACCGTCAGGAAAGCCTTCAACTTGGCAGTCAGTACCATCAAGCAGACAATTTGCCCCCGAGTCTTTGCCTTGCTGAATAAAATTGAGAACACGCTGGCGTGCTGCTGGGTTGATTAGAGGACCGTATCCAGCTTCGGGGTCATTCCATGCGCCAGGGCGAACCTTCTTCATAGCTTCGCGCAACTCAGGAATCCACTCTTTAGCACTGCCTACAAATAGTGCGACAGATATGGCCATACAGCGTTGTCCGCCTGCACCTACAGAGGCGCCTACTAAATTGTTAATAACCTGGTTTTTCGAAGCGTCAGGCATTATCACCATGTGGTTTTTTGCTCCGGCGAAAGCTTGCACGCGTTTTAGGTGTTCGGTACCTGTGCGGTAGATATGTTCACCAACTGCAACAGATCCTACGAAAGATATAGCAGGCGTGTCCTTGTGAGTGAGTAGTTGATCAACAACTTCTTTGGTGCCATGGACTACCTGGAGTAGGCCAGCTGGTGCACCAGCCTCGATAAACAACTCCGCGAGACGCATAGGTGTCAACGGGTCCTGTTCTGATGGCTTAAGTACAAATGTATTTCCGCATGCAATAGCCATGGGGAACATCCAAAGAGGAATCATTGCGGGGAAGTTGAATGGGGTAATGCCTACACAGACACCTAAAGGCTGAGTAATACTATAACAATCGATCTTGCGAGCTACGTTTTCAACAGTTTCGCCCATAGACAATGACGCGATGTTACAGGCATGTTCTACGACTTCAATTCCACGCCATACATCACCCTTAGCATCTTCAAACGTTTTGCCAGTTTCGCTTGATAGTAGGGTGGCAATCTCATCATGATGCTCTTTCAAAAGCGCCTGATAGCGAAGCATTAAGCGGGCACGTTCGCCGACGGGTGTCTCTTTCCAGGTTTCAAATGCTTTCTTAGCTGAGTCGATAGCTTGATCAACTTCTGCTTCAGTAGCGCAAGGTACCTCTGCGATAACATTTTGTGTAGCAGGATCGGTAACTGGAATGAATTTGTCTGATTGGCTTTGAACCATCTGGCCATCAATAAGTAAAGGAACACGAACAGTCATGAGAAACTCCTGATATATATTTTTTTTGTATTTCGCTTACATTTGTAGCACCGTTTTAAGTGGAATGAGATTGATAATCTTGTTTAGTTGATGGACTATATTGCGATAACAATTAATTCATTAGTAGAAGATTCATAAAAATGAGCAGACCCTCCAATTGGCCTCTACCTCCTGAAAGTGTTCGCTATTTGGTCCCAAAAGCCCTTTATAAGGAACTCTCAAATAATCCACTCAGTTGCGATCTATTCCCTAAAGCGATGGGATATTATTGCCACGCTAAAGGGCACATGATGGAACGATTGATACACGATGATTATTTGATGATTTACTGTATCCAGGGGGAGGGGGTTGTTAGTGCAAGTGGTCATTCAAGCTCAGTAAAAATGGGAGATGTATTAATAGTCCCGTCGGGCTTATCACATCGTTACACTTCGTCTCTAGCTTCTCCGTGGACAATTTATTGGGTTCACTTCGAGGGAGCGCTAGTGAAAAAATTTTGCAGTAACACTCAAGTTGAACGGTCGCCTGGAGGGTTTTATTTAAAAAATATTGGTTTTCATCCGCAGTTAACTGGTAGTTTTGATGCCTTATTGAGTTGCCGCTACTCTGCCCATGATTTGACAGTTCATATCTTTTCGGCAAGCTTGCTTCGTCAAATTTTGTCACATGTTGCGTTTCTTAAGCCGCCTGAACAGTTGCGTCGCCAACGAGAGAGTTTGGACTTAGATAGCCTTCATACACTCATGCAAACGCACCTCCATGAACAGATAGACTTAGATACTTTGGCAGCCAGTGTGAATTTGTCGAAGTACCATTTTGTGAAGCGCTACAGAGCTATTACTGGCACAACACCGATTAATCGCTTCATTCAACTTAAAATAGAGCGCGCTTGCTACTTGCTCGATACCACTGCTATGGAAATAAAGGAGATCGCATTTGAGGTAGGTTATGAGGATGCTTACTACTTTTCGCGTATCTTTCGAAAGCAGATTGGGATTTCACCTAGCCAATATCGCAAGGCTCTGACTTAAAGGAATCTAAGCATGCCTAAATACCAAGCACGCTGTAGTTGTGGACAGTTAAACGCTGTAGTTCAGGCTGATCCATTACAAGTTTTTGTCTGTCACTGCTTCGATTGTCAGCGAAGGACCGGGAGTGCCTTTGGCCATCAGGCACTGTTTGAACAGGAGTCTGTTCATATTGAAGGCGAATCAAGGGAGTACACACAGATCGGGGACGAGGGGTTTAGTGTAACGTTTAATTTTTGTCCTTGCTGCGGGAGTCAGGTTTGGTATCGCGCCGAGCGTGCTAAAGGCATGATCGGTATACCTATTGGTGCTTTTGCTGATGCTGATTTCCCAGCACCGCGTACCTCAATTTATGAGTCGCGCAAACACCCATGGGTTGAATTAGTTGGTGATGTTAAAAGACTGCCTTAATTAACTAGAAACTGAAGAAAAGGGTTTACTAGTAATTCAGATTCGGATATTAATAAGGGAAAACCCCTACAGGAGTTCCCGTAATGAATCTGCAATTGAGTGAAGAACAGCTTCTGATACAAGAGACTGCAAAGCGTATTGCCGAGTCCCAGATAGCAGATGTTGCCGCTGATCTTGATCGCACAAAAGAGATCTCCCCGCTACTAGCGAATTGCAAGTCATTAGCTGAGTTAGGTTTCATGGGGCTGAATATTGACTCTAAGTATGGAGGTACTGAAGCGGGGACTGTTGCATTTAGTCTTGCTCTAACTGAAATAGGTCGCGCTTGTGCTTCAACTGCTGTCACCATGTCTGTAACTAATATGGTTGCGGAAGTTATACAGGCGGTTGGTAACGAAGAGCAAAAAAATCACTATCTACCTAAAATCTGCTCTGGGGAATACAAAGCGGGTAGTTTCTGTCTAACGGAGGCAGGAGCTGGTTCAGACCCTGCATCTATGCGCACGAAAGCGGAGCGGGTCGAAGGTGGTTTCTCAATCTCAGGTACCAAACAGTGGATTACCAGTGCACAGTTCGCTGGTGTATTTGTTGTTTGGGCTGTCACCGATCCAAATGCACCCAAGGGTAAGGGTATCTCATGCTTTTTGGTGGATGCTGATCTCGCTGGAATCAGCATCGGCCCTGCCGAACATAAGATGGGGCAACAGGGATCAGCAACTAACGAAGTACACTTCGATCAGGTTTTTGTGAAGGAATCGGCTCTGCTGGGAAAACTTAATGATGGCTTTAGGATTGCTGTTGCTGAGTTGGCTGGTGGGCGAATCGGTGTGGGCTCTCTCGCATTGGGTATTGGGCAAGCTGCGATGGATTACGCATCGCGATATGTTACTGAGCGTCAACAATTCGGAAAAGCGATTGCCGATTTTCAGGGCATACAGTGGATGATGGCTGATCGTTATACTGAGCTTGAAGCAGCCCGACTTTTACTGATGTCAGCGGCAGATCGAAAGGATCGCGGTATGAGCTTTGCCAAAGAGGCCTCTATGGCGAAACTATTTTCTACCGAGAAGGCGAATGCTGCTTGTTACACCGCGCTTCAGCTCTTAGGTGGATACGGCTACATGCGGGAGTTTCCGCTCGAGCGGTTCAGTCGAGATGCTCGAATCACCACGATTTACGAAGGGACTAGTGAAATTCAGCGGGTCATCATTTCGCGCGAAATTTTGCGTGAATTAGGTTAGTCGATGAAACCCTTAACAGGATTAAAAATACTCGATTTTTCGACACTCTTGCCAGGGCCATATGCCACTATGTTGCTCGCGGATTTGGGGGGGGATGTCATTCGCATCGAGTCCCCTGATAAGCCAGATATTGTGCGTGATCTTGAGCCCCAAATAGAGGGGCAGTCTGCTGCATTTCGTTACCTCAATCGAGGTAAAAGGTCGTTAGCGTTAGACCTAAAAAATCCTAATTCGATAGAGATAGTTCATAAGCTTCTGGAAGAATTCGATATTGTAGTTGAGCAGTTCAGGCCTGGTGTAATGGCCAAGTTGGGACTAGGGTACGAACAACTTAAACAATACAAACCTGATTTGATCTACTGCTCAATCACTGGTTATGGCCAAGATGGGGAGTATGCCGATCGGGCTGGCCATGACATCAACTATTTAGCACTTGCAGGTATATCAAGTCATACAGGACGTGTCAGCAGTGGCCCTTGCTTAAGTGGCCTACAGATGGCTGACCTAGCTGGCGGTTCTCAACCCGCAGTGATTGGTATTTTGAGTGCGGTTATTCATCGCACCCGCACGGGGGAGGGTGCTCACATCGATATTTCGATGGCGGATAATTGTCTTGCGCTTCAGCCCTTGTTGGCGCCCGGTCAGTTAAATGGTGCGTCCGACGAAGGGCTGGAGACGCACTTTCTAAACGGTGGTGGCTTTTACGATTACTACCCCACGCGCGACGGGCGATATATGGCTATTGGTAGCCTTGAGCCCAAGTTTAAGCAACAGCTACTAGAGCAATTAAATATTTCTGAGCTGGGTGCTTTGGATGACTGTACTCTCAAAGATAAGCTGCAAGAGCGTTTTTTATCGGCAGATCAAAGTTACTGGATCGAGAAATTTGCCGCAGCTGATGCCTGTGTTGAGCCTGTACTCAGTATAAAACAGGCGGCAGAGCACCCCTTGTTCAAATCGCGAGACATGGTGGCCCATAGCAATGGCGCAGAGCTTCAAGTAGCCCCCGCCATTCGTTTTAACGGCCATTCGAATCCGTTGCCAAAGCCTGCACCGCTGTTAGGTTGCGACAACAATGAGATTTTAAAACAACTAGAGCTCTTGTAGCTCTTAGGTAGTAAAAAACAATAAAAATAGTTTAAGGAGCGAAAATGAGCGCACAAAACTACCAGAAATTCTACGACCAGTTTAGCGTTGAATCAGTTGAACAGGAGATGTTAGGTACGCTAGAGAAAGGCTTTAACGTCTGTGAAGAGATGATCGATAAGTGGTGCTCTGATCCTACCGCCGTTGCCCTTAGGCATGAGTCGGTGAATGGAACTTCATCCGCTTATACCTTTGTGGAGCTGCGTGACAGAGCTGCGCAGTTCGCCAACTATTTGACCTCGCAGGGTATTGGTCAGGGTGATCGAGTTTCTGCACTCCTGCCTCGTTCAGCGGAATTGATGGTAGTGATTCTCGGTACTCTTCGAGTTGGAGGTGTCTATCAGCCGCTCTTCACTGCTTTTGGTTCAGGAGCCATCGAATATCGAGTGCAGCAAGCGGATACGCGGTTGATCGTGACAGATCCTGCAAATCGCTCAAAACTGGATGATGTCGAAGGTTGCCCAGCGGTGCTGTTAGTTAACGCGGCTCAAGCTCCGGAGCAATATGCTCAAGAGCCTGATTTCGTTACGTCTGTATATAATCAGTCCACTGAGTTTGTCCCCGTGCGTGTGGGTAAAGATGAGCCTTTTCTGCAGATGTTTACCTCGGGTACTGTAGGCAAATCTAAGGGGGTTGCAGTACCTACGAGAGCGATACTCTCTTTCTACGTCTATATGCGCTATGCCATTGGCTTGGTGCCCGAAGATAAGTTTTGGAACGTAGCCGATCCGGGCTGGGCCTACGGTCTCTATTACGCTGTTGTAGGCCCCTTACTCTTAGGAAACACTACTCATTTCTGCGAGGCTGGCTTTACACCTGAAACCACCTATCAGATGCTTCGTAAATATGGGATCACCAACTTAGCTGCGGCTCCTACGGCTTATCGCATGTTGATGGCAAATGATGATCAATTAGGGGCGGATGAACGCTTCAACCTTCGACTTGCGAGCAGCGCGGGTGAACCGCTTAACCCAGAAGTTATTTCCTGGGTTAAACGTCGCTTGGGGTGCCCTGTGATGGATCACTATGGGCAGACAGAGACAGGGATGACCGCTTGTAACCACCATGCGTTGGACCAGTCGGTTGTTCGCGTGGGTTCGATGGGCTTTTCAATGCCAGGGCATAGAGTCGTAGCTCTAGATGCTGATTTCAATGAAGTGAATGAGGGCGAACAGGGGCAGTTGGCGGTTGATATATCTAACTCCCCCCTCTTCTTCTTTCCAGGATACACCTGGCAGGAGAAAGAGCCCTATCATGGTAACTACTATCTCACGGGTGATGTGGTACTCAGTCATGGCGATGGAAGTTTCTCGTTTACTGGTCGAGATGATGACATTATTACTACCGCAGGGTATCGCGTCGGACCGGCTGATGTGGAGAGTACGTTACTAGAGCATGATTCGGTCGCGGAATCCGGTGTGGTGGGTAAACCCGACCAGAAGCGTGGTGCAATTATTAAGGCGTATGTTGTGATTAAATCTGGTTTTGCGCCGACAGAAGAGCTGGCGGAGACGCTGCAGACTCATGTCCGTAGTCGTCTTTCGACTCATGCTTTCCCAAGAGAAATCGAGTTTGTTGACGAGCTGCCTAAGACACCAAGCGGTAAGATACAGCGTTTTGTGCTCCGCAATCGTGCTCGCGACGAAGTCGACGCCTACTAAGGGTGAGTCATCAGATTTTTGGGACTTATCTCTTAGGGGTTCTTCCTTTAAGCAAGTTCATACGAGGTAAAAATGCAGTTAGATGAGATGCGGGCATTTCTTGCCGAACAGTTTCCTCAAGGGGATCGGTTTGGCGAGTTAGTTGAGTTGGAGCCTGGAAAAGCAACAATGGTACTAGCCGTGGGTGATGATCATCTTCGCCCTGGTGGTACTGTATCAGGTCCTACCATGATGGCTTTGGCTGATGTTGCAGTCTATGCAGCTTTACTGAGTGTTATTGGCCCGGTCAGCTTGGCCGTAACCACCAATTTGAATATCAACTTTCTTCGAAAACCCAAAGCTGATGCTAACATTGTAGCGATCGCTGAGATGCTCAAGGTAGGAAAAAGGCTGGCAGTAGGAGAGGTGACTATAGTTTCGGAAGGGGATACTGATCCGGTTGCACATGCCACCATGACCTACGCAATACCGGTCTAAGTATTACTTAGGGGCTAGATTGTTGTGAAGGCGAATCAGATCGGCAATGTTGCTTGCTTGCATTTTTGCCATTACACGGGAACGGTGTACCTCTACCGTCTTTGGACTGATATTAAGCTGATCTGCAATTTCGCGATTGGCATTACCCTGCACAACTAAATCCATAACCTCCACTTCGCGCTGACTGAGGTTGGCGTATAGCTCACGAATGCGTGTCTCTTCGGTACGCAGCTCGTAATTGTCCTCGGCGAGCGAAAGTGCCTTTTTTACCAAACGTATAAGTACATCACCATCGAACGGCTTCTCTATAAAATCTATTGCGCCCTGTTTCATTGCACTAACTGCCATCTGAATATCTCCATGACCAGAGATCACGATGATAGGCATCTTAATATTCCGTTCGATCATAATCTGTTGCAGCGCCAGTCCGTTGATCTCAGGCATACGTACATCCAACAACATGCATCCAAGGCCGCCGTCGTAGCGTTCTAGAAAACTCCGAGCACTTGAAAAACACTCAACCCTGCAGTTAACCGACTCCAATAACCAACTCATCGAGTTGCGGAAGTCTTCGTCATCGTCAACGATGTATATTGTGCTATTGGTTAGCTGATCCATGGCTAGTCTCTTATCGGAAGCTTGAGTGTAAATCGAGTTCCATCTTCTGCATCACTGGTCGCATACAGCTGCCCACCGTGTGTCTCTATAATGGTTCGTGATATGGATAAGCCCATCCCTAAGCCGGTCGATTTGGAAGTATAGAAAGGTTCAAATAGTCTCTCTAGCCCCTCTTGAGATATACCGCTGCCCTTATCTTCTACATGAATAACCAGTTGCTTTTCATTCAATTCTGTCTTTATGGTAACGGACCTCTGCGATCGCTCGCAATCACTGTATGCCTCAATCGCGTTACGGATCAGATTAAGAAGTACCTGCTCAATCTGTATTTTATCGGCCACCAGAAGAGGGTCCTGCTTAGCTAACTCGAAAATGAAGCGGATATTGTGATCCAGTGCTTCCTGATAGAGGAAGGTAGAAACCTCGCGGCAGCACTCGTTAATTGAGAACTCCACCTGATGGTGCTCGGTCTTTGCCACAAATGCACGCATACGTTTGATGATATCCGATGCACGTTTCGCCTGTTGAGTGATCAGTTTCATTGACTGGGTTACAGTTTCAACCGGATTTGTAACTCCCTCACTTAAACGTAAGGCCGTTCCGTGACAGTAATTGAGAATGGTTGCGAGAGGTTGATTGATCTCATGTGCCAATCCGGCAGCCATCTCACTTACAGACATCAGACGTGACATATGTGCAATTTCAAGCTGGTGTCGTTTTGCAGCTTCCTCTGCTCTTAATTTGAGGGTTATATCGCGACCAATAATAGAATAGTAGTCGACTTTATCGTCTTCGCGGCGATTGCGGTGCGCGATGATCTCACGAATTTCAGCGACCCGCTCTAGACTATCAGGCAACTCCATCGGGATGCTGCCGTACCAGACTCCGTGATCAAAAGCGTGCTTCAAAGCATCGCATACCAGTGAGTGATATATTTCTTGAGTGAATAGCTCTGGTAGGTAATAGCTTACTGGAGTCTCTTGTTCCGTTCCTAGTGTGTGGTAGGCGGATTCATTTAGGTATGTAAGCCTGTGCGTCTCATGGTTACAAAACATGATCATATCTGAAGATGCTTCGACTACTCTTGCAAGACGTGCCATAGTCTGCTGAATCTCTTCGCGTTCGGTTACGTCGCGTGAGACACAGATGATTTCCAGCGGTTTCCCGGCTGAATCACGGATGACGCGACTAGTGGTTTCTAACCAGATGTAGTGTCCCGCTTTATGACGATAGCGATATATGTTGCTATACAACCCTTCACGGTATCGCACGCTGGCGTCACGCTTGGTGAGGTTGTCTGCATCATTGGGATGGAATGCTGCATAACCAGAAGTGCCAATGATCTCTTCAGCGGTGTACCCTAGAATCTTCTCTACCGCAGGACTGACATCTATATAGGTCCAATCAGGCGAAGTGGTATGGCGAGAGATCATATCAGTCGACTGCTCTGCAAGCAGACGATATCTGTCGGCATCTTCGCGGCAGTTTTGAAGTTCGTCGATCGGTTTTATCATCTCGCCCTTGCTAATATTTCTACGACGCGTACCGCGTTATTAGAAATATTAAACACAATATTCTTTCCCATGGCTAAAAATTCTTGTCCAAAGATCATAGTAGGCGCTAGTTTTGCACGCGACTGTTGAGAAGTTGTTTCTTTGGCTACTTGCTTTTGGCGCCAGTTAAGCGCCTCCTCTGTCCAATCTTCTATTGACTGGATGTCGAAATCTGCAGACTTCAGTAGCTCAGTCATTTTTTCTATGCTGATTATATGCGATGTCGCGCTAGAGCGTGCCCAAGGAACAGGATAGACCATCATTTCGGGTGTGGTTCCTGTAAAAATTTCGTGCAGCAATAGTGAACCTTTCTCACGCAAAAGCCTATGGCACTCGTTTAACAGCGCTTGAGTATCGGGTATGTTGAGTAAAGAATGTTGAAATATAATTAGATCAAAACTGGAGTCTTTGAAAGGTAAAGCAAGTGCATCAGCTGTTACTACTCGACCTCTGAAATCGCCCACTGCAACACGGCTAAGCTCGCGGTTAAGGCGGTTGAATTCGTGACAGATGTCGATTCCGGTGACTTGCATCGTCCCGTGTGACTCCACTTGACGCATTAATCCACCTAAACCTGACCCGACCTCCAAAACATGTAGCGGTTTCAGAGGTGTTAGTCGCTCAAGTAGCCTTTTTGATGCGCCCAAACCACCGACATGTAGTTGGTCAACTGGCGCTAGTTGAAAGTCTTCTGCGCCTTCAGAGAAATGTTTGCGAATTTGCCCGACGATCAGTTCTACATCGAGTTCATTTTGGTAGTGATTTTGAATTGTTACAGACATATTTACCTGAGAAGATAAGGGGAGTATTTAGCTCCCCTTGTTGACTATTACTCGCTCTCGATCTCTAACTCACTAATAGATATTTCACGCATCTTGAATTTCTGGATCTTGCCGGTCACGGTCATTGGGAAGCTATCAGTAAATTTGAAGTGCTTAGGAATCTTGAAGTGTGTGATCTGTCCTTTACAGAACTCCTTCAAATCATCTGCGCTTACCTCAGGTGCATTTGCAACCAGCTTAATCCATGCGACTAACTCTTCACCGAAGCGTTTGTCAGGAACCCCGATCACCTGTACGTCAGAGATGTGTGGATGGGTGTATAGGAACTCCTCAATCTCTTTCGGGTAGATATTTTCACCTCCACGAATCACCATATCTTTGATGCGGCCCACGATTTGGATATAGCCTTCATCGTCCATAATGGCGAGGTCACCTGTATGCATCCAGCGTGCCTCATCAATCGCATTGCTAGTCGCTTCTAAGTTGTTCCAGTACCCAAGCATTACGCTGTATCCGCGAGTACAAAGCTCACCAATCTCGCCTCGTGGGACCGTATGGCCCGTGGCTGGGTCCACCAGTTTCGTCTCCAGGTGCGGTTGAGTGCGACCAACAGTGGTGACCTGTTTTTCGAATGGATCACTGGCAGCAGTCTGGGTAGATACTGGGCTAGTCTCAGTCATACCGTAGGCGATCTGTACCTCTTTCATGTGTAGTTTTGAGTTGACAGCTTTCATCACTTCGGCGGGGCAGATAGAGCCGGCCATGATGCCAGTACGAAGAGTTGATACGTCGTACTTATCAAATTCCGGGTGCTCAAGTTCAGCAATGAACATTGTAGGAACACCGTAAAGTGCGGTAGCTCGTTCAGCCTCAACGGTTTCGAGCACTGACTGGGGCTCGAACGCATCGGATGGGTAAATCATTGTCGCGCCATGAGTCACACATCCGAGGTTACCCATCACCATACCGAAGCAGTGGTATAGAGGGACTGGAATAACCATGCGATCTTGATCGGTCAGGTTCATCGACTCTGCCACGAAGAAACCGTTGTTAAGAATATTATGATGCGACAGGGTGGCACCTTTCGGGAAGCCGGTGGTACCAGATGTATATTGAATATTAATTGCATCATCAGCCTGTAGTGCCGACTGAACAGATTCAAGGTGCTCACTTGAGACACCCTGTCCTAGCTCTACAAAGTCGTTCCAGCGCCACATGCCGGAATGTTTGTCTGAATCGAGATTGATCACTCCTTTTAGGTGGTTCAACTTGGTCGATTCGAGTGCTCCAACAGCAGCGTGTTGTAATTCAGGTGCTAATTCATAGAGCATGCCGCGGTAGTCGGAGCTCTTAAAAGAATCTGCGGTTACTAAATACTTGGCCTCTGATTGGTTGAGTGCATACTCAAGTTCATGTAAGCGGTAAGCAGGGTTGATATTTACTAGAATCGCACCGACTTTTGCAGTAGCGAATTGGGTAATAGTCCATTCAGCGCAGTTCGGTGACCACATGCCAACACGATCACCAGGTTCGACACCGATCGCGATGAAGGCTTTAGCCGCCTGTTCCACTCTTTCAGCCAGCTCAGCATAGGTCCAGCGGATGTTTTGATGACGCACAATTAATGCGTCATTATCAGCAAAGCGATGAGCAATTTCATCAAACTTGTCACCGATTGTAGTGCCGAGTAAAGGTGTAGTTGAAACGCCATTCGTGTAGCTTAGGTTTATTGTTTTCATTCCTTAGCTCCTTAGAGTTGTAGTGATTTAAGGTTAAGACCGATTCTGTGTGTGGTATTCAAGGTTTGGTTGCATATCGACAGCACTTGCTACGCGGTTGGTCATATTGTAGAAACCAGCGACATTGGCTATATCCCAAATGTCGCGATCGCTGAAGCCAACATCTCGGAGCGCTTGGCGATCAGCTTCGATCATAGCCTCTGGAGACTCTGTTAACTTTACTGCGAAGTCGAGCATTGCGCGCTGACGCTCGGAAAGCTCAGCTGCACGATAGTTCATCACCATTAATTCACCTAAGGTTGGATCACCAGAGTATCCCCGCACGGCGGCTCCGTGAGCTACTTGACAGTAGTAGCAGCTATTCGATGCTGAAACAGCAACAGCAATCATCTCTTTCTCTAATTTGGTTACGCCGCTTTCACCGAACATTAGCTCGTTGTAAATGCGAGAAAAGACGTCCAGTTGATCCGGTCGATGACTGTAGGCTTTTAGTACATTTGGAACCATGCCAAGCTTTTCATCACAAACATTAAAGTATTTTTGAAAATTATCTGGCAGTTCTTCTCGTGCTGGGATGCCAAGTTCGAGAGCGGTTATATGTTTTGGTTGTGCGCTCATTATTGTTCCTCCAACTGTAATCGATCAGCTCCCATTGCCAATGCGACCTTTGAGTTATTTTTCTTATCCAGTTTTTTGGTGATCCAGTGGCTAGTTTTCACTAAAGCATCCAGATTAATACCTGATGAAATGCCTAAACCTTCCAGCAAGTAGACCACATCTTCAGTTGCCACATTCCCAGAGGCACCCTTAGCGTATGGGCATCCTCCAAGGCCTGCAACAGAACTATCGATGACTGCAATTCCCTCTTCAAGAGCTGCGTAAATATTCGCCAACGCTTGCCCGTAGGTATCGTGAAAATGAACAGCCAAACGCTCTTTAGGGACGAGAGCACTCACTGCGGCCAGCATGCGCTTCACTTTTAATGGAGTTCCGACCCCTACCGTATCACCTAGCGATATCTCATAGCAGCCCATTTTGTACATAGCTTCCGCAACTTTCGCCACAGCCTCTGGATCGATATCTCCAGCGTAGGGGCAGCCAATTACTGTCGAGACATATCCGCGAACAGGAATACCAGCCTTTTCGGCGGCGGACATGACGGGCTTAAAACGCTCTAAACTTTCACTTATTGAACAGTTGATGTTTTTTTCAGTAAACGCCTCAGAAGCTGCACTGAATACGGCAATTTCATTAGCGCGACCGCTAATTGCGCCTTCAAGGCCAATCAAGTTAGGAGTTAATGCTGAATAGGTCACACCCTTCTTGCGTTCAATACCACTCATGACTTCAGTAGCATCTGCCATCTGAGGCACCCATTTCGGTGAAACGAAGCTTGCAGCTTCAATATGAGTGAGCCCAGCATCCGCCAGGGAATTGATCAGTTCAACCTTAACCTCGGTGCTAATGAATTCACCTTTTTCATTTTGAAGACCATCACGGGGGCCTACCTCAACGATTCTTACTGAATTGGGTAAATTCATTAAGCTTCAACCTCCGCGAGTGGCTCTATCGCAATAAGGTCTGCGCCTTCGCTAACCATGTCACCATCAGCATAAAAAATTGAGCTTACCTTCCCGTCGTACGGTGCGGAAATTTTATGCTCCATTTTCATAGCTTCCATAATCACAAGCGCCTGTCCCGCAGTCACCTCTTGACCTTCTTCGACTAGAACGGCGACCACCGCTCCGTTCATTGGAGCTGAGAGTGAACCTTCGTTGTTCTCATTTGTATCAGTAAATGTCTGACGATGGCGAATACATTCAAATTGTTCGCCTTGGTAAAATAGTGCCAGCTTGTCTCCATCTAAATTCCCATGAACAGAGAGTTTATGGCCATCAATCACCAGAGAAAGGAGATCCTCCGATAGGCAAGCTTTCACTTCATAGTGGATATCACCGAGACTGAGGTGATAGCAATTTCCTATCTCTAATACATTAAGATCATAGTGCTCATCATCAATCACTAACGTAACTGGCCGAGAATATGAAGAGTTCAAACGCCAGCTACTAGTTGAGCTGAAAGGGGAGAACTGGTCGCCTGGAATGATTGAGTTGCTTCGTTCAGATTCGCAAAAGAAAGCCGTAGCAATAGCAAGTAAGCGATTTTTATCTGCAGACTGTGATTTGAAAATTAGTTTTTCGTGTTTTTCAATGAATCCTGTGTCTAATTCGCATTCTCTAAATGGAGTTGAATCAGCAAGTGCATGAAGGAATTGGGTGTTAGTTTTAACACCTGAAATACGATAATCCTCAAGTGCTTGTACCATGCGATCAACGGCTTTTTCTCTGCACTCATCCCATACAATCAATTTAGCAATCATAGGGTCGTAATAGATGCTGACTTCGTCACCCTCAACAACACCAGTGTCAACTCGGACATGATTGCTTTCTACAGGCGTTCTCAGGTAGTTCAGTTTGCCTGTAGCTGGAAGGAAGTCATTCTCTGGGTCTTCAGCATATATGCGCGCTTCAAGTGCATGCCCTTTAATTGTTAGTTCGTTCTGAGCAAGAGGAAGTGCTTCGCCACTAGCTATACGAAGTTGCCATTCGACTAGGTCTAGGCCTGTAATCATTTCTGTTACAGGGTGTTCTACTTGTAGACGTGTATTCATCTCCATGAAGTAGAAGGAGCCATCTACGTCATACAGAAATTCAACTGTGCCGGCGCCAACGTAATTAATAGCCTCTGCTGCTCGAACAGCGGCCTCTCCCATCGCACGCCTGGTTTCATCTGAAAGTCCTGGAGCAGGAGCTTCCTCGATTACTTTTTGATGGCGGCGCTGCACAGAACAATCGCGTTCAGCAAGGTAAATTGAATGACCTAATTGATCACAGAAAACTTGAATTTCTACGTGGCGAGGTTGAGTAAGATAGCGTTCAATAAGCATGTCGGGATTGCCAAAAGCGTTTTGCGCTTCTCGGCGAGCAGACTGCAATGCACTATCAAACTCTTCTAATGAATTTACAACGCGCATCCCTTTACCACCGCCACCCGCAATGGCTTTGAGAAGCTGTGGGTAACCACAACGCTCTGACTCTTTGCGCAGCAACTCAGGTGATTGATCTTCACCATGGTAGCCAGGAACTAATGGAACACCTGCATCTTCCATAATTGCTTTCGCGGCAGATTTGGAGCCCATCGCAGCAATAGCGGACGAAGGAGGGCCAATGAATGTTATTCCCTGTGCTTCAAGAGCTTCTGCAAAAGAGGTGTTTTCAGATAAGAAACCATAGCCTGGGTGGACTGCTTGTGCACCTGAGCGCTTGCAGATATCTATAATCGCATCTGTGCGTAAATAACTTTCTGAACTAGGTGCAGGGCCTAATAGGAATGCTTCATCGGCCATGGTTACATGTCGCGCATTCGCATCTGCTTCTGAGTAAACCGCAACACATTTTATGCCTAAACGATGTGCTGTCTGAATAACGCGGCATGCGATCTCGCCACGGTTTGCAATTAATATTTTACTAAACATCTTGGGTTACTCCTGAATCCAGTTCGGCTTGCGCTTTTCAAGGAAGGCACCTAGTCCTTCCTGACCTTCTGGGCTTACACGAATTTCTGCTATGCGGCGAGCTGTATCATTTATTAGAGGTTCATCAATTTCTTTATTGCTAACGGCAAAGATGAGATCTTTAGCTGCATGCATTCCCTGAGGGCTGTTCCCGATCAAAATGCTTGTGAACTTTTCTAGGGCCTCATCAAATTGAGTTGAGTCACTCACTACCTCATGAACTAATCCAAATCTATATGCTTCAAGTGCATTAAATGGCTCAGCAGTTAGGAAAAATCTTCGTGATTGTCTTTCGCCAATTGCACGAACGACATATGGCGATATAACTGCTGGAATTAGTCCGATTTTCACTTCACTCAAGCAGAATCGACTTCCTTCTTCAGCAATCACGATATCGCAGCATGCGGCTAGTCCAACCGCACCGCCATAAGCAGCACCTTGAACGAGGCAGATAGTTGGTTTAGAAAATTGGTAAAGACAACGCATCAGCTCGGCAAGTCGGCCTGCATCAACGAGGTTTTCTGCATAACTGTTATTTGCTATCCGTTTCATCCAGCCAAGATCAGCCCCGGCAGAAAAGTTCTTACCATTAGATCGTAGTGCTAAGACGCGAACATCGGGATCGTTTTCGGCTTCTTTAAGTCCAGTAATGAGCTGCTCGATGATAGTGTCATCAAAAGCGTTGTGGACTTCAGGACGATTGATTACAAGATTCGCACAGCCTGATTTGGTTTTTTCGAGAAGAACTAAAGATTCAGACATATTCACCTCTTACATACGGAATACGCCGAACTTAGTGTCCGGGACCGGTTTGTTTAGCGCTGCAGAGAGCCCCATAGCTAGAACTTCACGAGTTTGTGCTGGATCTATGACGCCATCATCCCACAGTCGAGCGCTAGCATAGTATGGATGCCCCTGACGCTCATATGTGTCTAACACAGGCTTTTTGAACTCAGCCTCTTCCTCAGCAGACCAGGTTTGTCCTTGGCGCTCTAAACCGTCTCTTTTTACTGTGGCTAGAACGCCTGCTGCTTGTTCACCGCCCATCACAGATATGCGAGCGTTCGGCCACATCCACAAGAAGTTAGGGCTATAGGCTCTGCCACACATTCCATAGTTACCAGCACCAAATGAGCCGCCAATCAAAACTGTAAGCTTAGGAACATCAGCACAAGCAACTGCTGTGACTAGTTTCGCACCATGCTTGGCAATACCTTCCGATTCACTTTTTTGTCCAACCATGAATCCAGTTATATTTTGCAAGAAGATAAGAGGAATCTTTCTTTGGCAACATAGCTCAATAAAATGTGCCCCTTTCTGGGCTGAATCGCTAAACAGGATGCCGTTATTGGCCAAGATGCCTACTGGATATCCGTGGATGTGGGCAAATCCCGTAATAAGTGTTGTGCCGTATAGCTTTTTGAATTCATCGAATTCAGAACCATCGACGATACGAGCGATAATTTCTCTAACATCGAATGGTTTTTTAAGATCTGTTCCTACAATTCCGTAGATTTCATTCGCATCGAAAAGTGGTGCTTTTGGTGCTCGGATATCTCCTTCAACCTGCTTGCGGCGGTTTAGGTTAGCCACACAGGTTCGTGCGATCTGTAAAGCGTGTGCGTCATTTTCTGCATAGTGGTCTGCTACGCCTGAAATTTTACAGTGAACATCGGCACCGCCAAGATCTTCAGCGCTCACCACTTCACCTGTAGCGGCTTTTACGAGGGGAGGGCCTGCTAGGAAGATAGTGCCTTGATTGCGTACAATGATTGATTCGTCCGCCATTGCAGGAACATAAGCTCCACCTGCCGTACAAAGCCCCATTACTACCGCAATCTGCGGTATCCCTTTTGCTGACATTCTGGCCTGATTGAAGAAGATGCGACCGAAATGGTCACGATCCGGAAATACTTGATCTTGTTGGGGTAGGTTCGCACCCCCTGAGTCTACAAGGTAGATGCAAGGTAGATTGTTTTGCTCGGCAATCTCTTGCGCACGCAAATGCTTTTTAACCGTAAGAGGGAAGTAGGTGCCGCCCTTAACCGTCGCATCATTTGCGATAATCATGCATTCCTGGCCGCTAACCCTGCCAATGCCAGTAATAACGCCTGCAGCAGGTACGTTATCGTCGTAAACTTCATAGGCTGCTAGTTGTGAAAGCTCTAGAAAAGGTGAACCTTCATCCAGAAGGACGTTTACTCGATCTCGAGGAAGCAGCTTGCCGCGTGAAAGATGGCGCTCTTGATACTTAGCGCCACCCCCTTGTTCGACTAGCTTTACTTTTTCTCTAAGATCGTTGACTGCATTGGTCATGCTTGTGTTGTTGTTAATAAATTCAATTGCACGTTTATTAACCTTGCTTTGCAGTATAGGCATACACTGTTCCTCACAACTTGTATCAAATGATGATGAGGTGATGAATGACTCTCCACCTCTGATTGGTTCTGTTACTTGTTTAGGAACAGCTCTCGGCCAATAAGCATTCGACGGATTTCTGATGTGCCGGCGCCAATCTCATAAAGCTTAGCGTCGCGAAGAAGTCTGCCAGTAGGGAATTCATTGATGTAACCGTTGCCGCCGAGGAGTTGAATAGCATCGAGTGCTAGCTTTGTCGCCGTCTCTGCTGTGTATAAGATAACACCAGCACAGTCTTTACGGCTTGTTTCACCACGCATCGCAGCTTGAGCTACCGTGTATGTGTATGACTTACATGCGTTCATCAACGTGTACATATCAGCCACCTTTCCTTGCACTAGTTCAAATTCACCAATGGCTTGGCCAAACTGCTGTCTGTCACGGATGTATGGGATGGAGATATCCATCGCCGCTTCCATAATTCCCAGAGGCCCACCAGCTAGAACTAGACGCTCATAATCTAATCCAGACATAAGTACACGAACACCACCATTTAGCTCGCCTAAAATGTTCTCTTTAGGAACAGGGCAGTCGATGAAAACTAGTTCACAAGTGTTGGATCCTCGCATACCTAATTTATCAAGCTTCTGGTGACGCGAAAAACCAGGGTAATCACGCTCTACGATAAATGCTGTAATGCCTTTTGCTCCAGCAGATGTATCTGTTTTTGCGTAGATAACATATGTATCAGCGTCTGGTCCGTTTGTGATCCACATTTTATTACCGTTAAGTAGGTAATGATCGCCGTTATCACGCGCAGTTAATTTCATTGATACAACATCGGAACCAGCATTAGGCTCAGACATTGCGAGAGCCCCTACGTGTTCCCCACTAATTAACTTTGGTAAGTATTTCTGTTTCTGTTCTTCAGTGCCGTTTCGGTGAATCTGATTTACGCAAAGATTGGAGTGAGCGCCGTATGATAGGGCAACAGATGCAGAAGCTCGGCTAAGTTCTTCCATTGCTATTACGTGTGCAAGGTAGCCCATGTCAACGCCGCCATACTCTTCCTTAACAGTAATGCCTAACAGACCCATGTCTCCAAACTTGCGCCACAGGTCTTTGGGGAATTCGTTATTAAGATCAATTTCGGCTGCGCGAGGTGCGATCTCTTTTGCAGCAAAAGCATTGACTTGGTCACGCATCATTTCAATGGTTTCGCCAAGGCCAAAGTTGAGTCCAGAGTATTGTGAAATCATCGTATATTCCTATTATTTGTATTAAACAGCGTTGCGTTTGTTTGTTGATTGCTCACGAAGTTCGTTAAGTGCCTCGAGGCATCGAACCTCGGCAGCGGAAAGTTCGGTTTGGAGGTTGGCTATATCTTCAAGCTGTTGTGCCAGTTCTGCTCGCTTGGTGTTGATTACCTCTAGTAGTCGCTTGAGTTGCTTTTCACTGCCCGAACTAGTTTCGTCCCAGAGAGAGAATAGCTCGCCTATCTCAGCTAAAGAGAAGCCTAGGCGCTTGCCTCGTAGAATAAGCTTCAAACGCACGCGGTCCTGCTTGGAGTAAATTCGTGTCTGTCCTCTTCTTGTTGGGAAGAGAAGATTTTGGTCTTCGTAGAAGCGAACGCTTCGGGTGGTTAGGTCAAACTCTTTTGCAAGATCGCTAATTGAGAAGGTGGTTTGCTCGGTCATGGGCTGCCTTATAAAAAATATATAAAGCTACAATAACCCAGCTTTACGTTTACGTAAACATTAATAAGTGAAAACCTTTATTTATTATTAATGATGTGAATTTTTTCTTAAGTTGTTGAAAAATAATAATAATATTGAGTTTTTTTAGTAAAAATACCCTCTCGTATTACTAAAGTAGTACTTTGCTTTCCGGGTTATTACTTGCTAACTTTACGCTCAAGCTAAAGCATTTTGAAAGTCGTTTTCTCATGCTGTGCTGCAATAAAAACAACATCGAATAGACGGGAAAAGCTAAGCTTCATGAGTGCCGATTACGTATTGCAGACGAAGAATCTGATTAAAGAGTTCAAGGGATTCACTGCTGTAGATAATGTGAACTTGAACATTGAGCGCGGAAGTATTCATGCGCTTATTGGTCCTAACGGGGCTGGTAAAACCACGGTCTTCAATCTGTTAACCAAATTTTTGATCCCGACCTCGGGGCAGATTCTTTTTAATGGCAACGACATTACGAATATGCGTTCCGCTGAAATTGCACGTCGTGGCGTGATTCGTTCTTTTCAGATCTCTGCGGTATTCCCTCACCTGACAGTCCTGGAAAATGTTCGTATTGCATTGCAGCGCAAAGAGGGTAATAGCTTTCATTTTTGGAAGTCTGAGAAAGTTTTAGATCGATTAAATGATCGAGCTATCGAGCTATTAGATTCGGTTGGATTGGCGGACCATGCGAACTCTTTAACGGTTGATCAGCCATACGGTCGCAAGCGAGCACTTGAGATTGCAACTACGTTGGCGCTAGATCCTGAGTTGATGTTGCTGGATGAGCCAACTCAGGGTATGGGTCATGAAGATGTTGAGACGGTTGCTGAATTGATTAAAAAGGTATCGAAGGATAGAACGATATTGATGGTCGAGCACAATCTTCATGTTGTCTCAAAACTTGCCGATAATATTTCGGTGCTACAGCGAGGCGCTATCCTTACAGAGGGTGACTATGCAACTGTTTCTGCCGATAGCCGGGTACGAGAAGCTTATCTTGGTGTTAGCGAAGAGGAGGCTGAAGCATGATGACTGGTAATGAAAAAATCCGGATTCGTGATTTGCATGCTTTCTACGGTGAGTCTCATATCCTTCACGGTATTGATCTGCATGTAATGCAGGGTGAGCTTGTAACCCTGCTGGGTCGTAACGGTTCTGGTCGTTCAACGACGTTGCGCTCAATTATGAATATGGTCGGGCGTCGCACAGGTAGCATCAATATTAATGGTGCTGAGACCCTTGAACTTCCTGCTCATCGTGTCGCTCATCTTGGCGTTGGGTTTTGTCCTGAAGAGCGTGGCATCTTCGCGAGTTTAAATGTTGAAGAGAATCTTATGCTTCCACCGACAGTTCGTAGTGATGGGATGAGTGTGGAGGAAATCTACGAAATCTTTCCTAATCTCTTAGAGCGTCGCTTTAGTCAGGGCACTCGTTTATCGGGTGGTGAACAGCAGATGTTGGCGATTGCACGTATTTTGCGTTCTGGTGCCAATATTCTATTGCTTGATGAGATTACTGAAGGGTTGGCTCCAGTAATTGTCAAGAAGCTGGGTGAGGTTCTAGTTGAGCTAAAACGTCGCGGACTAACAATACTATTGGTAGAGCAAAACTTTCGTTTTGCTGCTCCTATCGCAGATCGGCATTATGTGGTTGAACATGGCCATATAGTCGAAGAGGTCGCTAAGCATGAGCTTGAAGCTAAAACGCCTCTGTTAAACACACTTCTTGGTGTGTAAACGAACTGAGCAGTTTTTGAATTTCCTCAAGAACTATCGGTGAAGTTACTTCGGCCCTTAGGCTAATAAATATAAAAATGAAGGATATATCCATGAAATCAATTAAACCTCAGCTATTAGCAACTGCTATCGGTGCGGCTATGTCAATCAGTGCTGCAAGCGCTGCTGGCATTAGTGGTGATGTTGTTAAAATTGGTGTGCTTGCAGATATGGGTGGTGTTTACGCTGATATCTGTGGCGCTGGTTGTGTTACTGCTACTCAGATGGCAGTAGAAGATTTTGGGGGTACTGTATTAGGTAAACCAATCGAAATAGTTAGTGCAGATGACCAAAACAAAGCCGATGTTGGTGCTTCAATTACCCGTAAGTGGCTTGATACTGAAGGCGTTGATGCTGTTTCAGGTTTGGTGGCATCCTCCGTAACTGGTGCTGTTACAGAAGTTACAAAAGAGAAAGGTAAGCTTGCTCTTATTTCTACATCTGCATCGCATGCCTTTACAACTAAAGCATGTTCACCTTACAACGCTCATTGGACCTACAACGTAGTTGCACTAGCAAACGGTACAGTTAAGCCAATGGTTCAGTCTGGTAAGAAGAAATGGTTCTTCATTACTGCTGACTACGCATTTGGACATGCGCTTGAGGGTGTAGCTAGTAAAGTTGTTACTGATAATGGTGGTGAGGTGCTAGGTGCAGCTCGTGCACCACTTGGTACAACGGACTTCTCTTCATTCATTCTTCAGGCTCAGTCGTCAGGCGCAGATGTTGTCGCACTAGCAAATGCGGGCGCTGATTTCGTTAACTCACTTCAAGCGGCTGCAGAGTTTGGTTTGACTGAATCGGCTGATGTAGCTGGTCTATTGGTGTTTACACCTAACGCACAGGCGCTAGATCCAGATGTTGCTGGAGGAATGCTTACAACTACAGGTTTCTATTGGGATCTAGATGAGCAGACACGTGCGTGGTCTAAGCGTTTTAAAGAGCGTCATGGTTCTATCCCTGCAATGGGACAGGCAGGACAGTACTCTATGGTCATGCATTACCTAAACGCGGTTAAAGAAGCGGGTACTGATGAGGCTGAAGCAGTTATGGCTGTGATGAAGAAGAACAAGCCTAACGACTTCTTCGCACGCAATGCATACCTTCGTGCCGATGGTCGTATGGTTCATGATATGTACCAAGTGCGTATCAAAAAAGGTGATGAGCGAAGCTCTGCCGATGACATCTTCGAAGTACAGAATGTTATCCCTGGTGACCAGGCATTTGGTCCAATGATGGATCAGTGTAACTTCGCAGCGAAGTAATCTGACCAACGTGTGCTGATGGGTTTTATGACCCATCAGCCATTCCCTCAAAGGAAAAGGTAATGGCGTCACTTTTTGATATTAATGTTTTCGGCCTCTTTGGGCAGCTTCTAATCGGCCTTATTAATGGCTCATTTTATGCGCTTCTGAGTTTAGGACTGGCAATAATTTTTGGTTTGCTAAAAATTATTAACTTTGCTCAAGGTGCACTTTATATGCTGGGTGCCTTCATGGCATGGATGGTGCTTCAGTATTTTGGAATAAATTATTGGGCAGCTCTTTTTATTGTTCCTTTGGCTGTCGGTTTAATAGGCGTAATAATGGAGCGTTTTCTATTGCGCCGCATCTCTAATGAAGACCATCTTTACAGTCTTCTACTAACCTTCGGTATAGCGCTGATTCTTCAGGGCGTATTTACTCATATTTTTGGTTCGTCAGGCTTGTCGTACAAGATTCCTGCCGAGTTAAAAGGCGGTTTCAAACTGCCATTCATGTACCTGCCGACCTATCGTGCGTGGATTATCGTAGTCTCGGTACTTGTGTGTGGTTTGACTTGGTACATGATTGAAAAAACCAAGTTGGGCGCTTATCTACGCGCAGGCACTGAAAATCCCAAATTGATGCAGGCATTTGGTATCAATGTGCCATTGATTGTCACACTGACCTTTGGATTTGGTGTTGGCCTTGCAGGTTTGGGTGGCGTACTGGCTGCCCCTATATATTCGGTATCTCCATACATGGGGGCTGATCTATTAATCGTTGTTTTTGCGATAGTAGTTATTGGCGGAATGGGCTCTATTGGTGGAGCGATTCTTACAGGGTTGGCAATGGGTATTTTAGAAGGATTAACAAAGTACTTCTATCCCGAGGCTTCAACCACGATTATTTTTGTCGTAATGGTGATCGTGCTGTTACTTAAACCGTCGGGTCTTTTTGGTAAAGAGGCGTAGGAGTTAAGATGTTTAAAGTTTCTAAATCGACACTTATTCTTGTGGCCTTGGGTCTGATTGCGCCTTATATCCTTTACCCTGTTTTTGTGATGAAAGTGCTGTGTTTCGGTCTGTTCGCGATGGCTTTTAACCTGCTACTAGGTTATGTAGGTTTGCTCTCATTTGGACATGCAGCCTTCTTGGGTACCGGTGGCTATGTAACTGGCTACTTGGTTATGGAGACCGGCTTGTCGCCTGAGCTAGGCATACTCTGTGGCACCATTGCCGCAGGCTTGCTTGGTGCACTTTATGGTAAGTTGGCAGTTAAGCGAGAGGGCATCTATTTCGCAATGGTGACCTTAGCGCTCGCGCAGTTGGCTTTCTTCTTCTATCTACAAGCCCCATTTACGGGTGGCGAAAACGGCATGCAGGGTATACCGCGCGGTGAATTATTTGGCTTTATCGACTTAAGCGATAGTCTAAATATGTACTACACCGTTCTGGTAATTTTCCTGTTCGGCTTCTGGTTAATAAACCGTACTATCCATTCACCCTTTGGCCAGATACTGAAAGCGATACGCGAGAATGAGCCTCGTGCTGTTTCTCTTGGATACAATGTGAATGACTATAAGTGGGTCGCATTTATTATCTCGGCGAGTCTGGCTGGTTTGGCTGGTTCGACAAAAACCTTGGTGTTTCAGCTTGCGTCGTTATCTGATGCTCACTGGCATATGTCAGGAGAAGTTGTACTTATGACCCTTCTGGGTGGCATGGGAACGCTGTTGGGGCCGCTTGTTGGGGCAGCTTCTGTAGTTACTATTCAGAACTATCTTTCGGGTGGTGAGTTAGGTAATTACATTCATATCATCATGGGGCTAATTTTCGTTGTCTGTGTGCTGGCATTCCGTAGCGGAATCGTGGGTGAATTCCAGAAGTTCATGAAGAAGAATTTTAGTTAACTAATTGAGAGGCACTGCCTCTCTCTTTTTAATCTCAGGATTACGTTTACGTAAACTTTCATTTAGATAGGTAAGCCATGAACCAAGATCCAATTGTAATAGTAAGTGCAGCCCGAACTCCTATGGGAGGGATGATGGGTGTCTTTTCACACGTGAGGGCGCCAGAGCTTGGGGCTACGGCGATAAGGGCGGTCATCGAACGTGCAGGTATAGCACCAGCCGATGTTGATGAAGTTGTCATGGGTTGTGTCCTTCCAGCAGGCCTTGGTCAGGCGCCTGCTCGTCAGGCATCACGCGGGGCTGGTATACCTGATGCAGCTGGCTGTACAACTATTAATAAGATGTGTGGATCAGGTATGAAAGCGGTTATGTTGGCCCATGACCAGCTTAAGGCAGGCATGGTTGATGTTATGGTGGCTGGAGGTATGGAAAATATGAGCCAGGCGCCATACCTACTTCCTAAGGCGCGTTCCGGTATGCGTATGGGGCATTCACAGGTGATTGATCATATGTTTTGTGATGGTCTTGAAGATGCCTACGAAGGTGGCTTGATGGGTCTCTACGCTCAAAAAAGCGCTGATGATTATCAGGTTACTAGAGAGGCAATGGACGACTTCGCGATTGCTTCACTCGAAAAGGCTCTTGGTGCAATGGATCGTAAGGAATTTTCAGAAGAGATCGTTCCTGTGAATGTTAAAACTCGTAAGGGAGAGGTGATCGTCGATTTTGACGAGCAACCCGGTAACGCTCGTATTGATAAGATCCGTTCTCTTAAGCCTGCATTCAAAAAAGATGGCACAGTCACAGCTGCCAATTCTAGCTCGATCTCTGATGGAGCATCTGCGCTATTACTTATGCGAGAGTCCACGGCTAAGGCTAAGGGGCTCACACCGTTGGCTCGTATAGCTTCGCACAGTACCCATGCTCAACTACCTGCGGAGTTCACAATTGCGCCAATCGGTGCGATTAAGAAAGCAGCTGAACGTGCTAACTGGGATCTAAATTCCATTGATCTCTTTGAGATTAATGAAGCCTTCGCGGTAGTGACCATGTTGGCGATTAGTGAACTAGGTTTAGATGGTTCTAAAGTCAATGTTCGTGGTGGTGCTTGTGCGCTAGGACACCCGATAGGTTCAAGCGGCTCGAGAATCCTTGTGACTCTTCTGCATGCTCTAAAACAGAGCGGGAAAAAGCGTGGCTTAGCTTCGCTTTGCATTGGTGGTGGCGAGGCTACTGCAGTCGCGATTGAAATGATTTAAGACAGGGTGAAATCAATATGCAAATAAAAAATAACGTGTTTGTTATTACCGGTGGTGGACGTGGACTTGGCCGAGCAATGGCCGAAAGTCTTGCTAGGCAGGGGGCTGGTTTGGCTCTTATCGACCTGAGTGAAGAAAACCTCAACGAAGCGGTTGCCTCGTGTCAGTCTCTAGGTGGTGAAGCGCGAGGATATCTTTGCGATATTACTAACGAGACAGCGGTAGAAGACTGTTTTGTTAAGATCAAAACAGAGTTTGGAAAGATCAATGGATTAGTGAATAACGCCGGACTCATGCGCGATGGTATGTTGATAAAAGTTAAGGATGGAGAGTTGCAAGACAAGATGTCACTCGATCAGTTCCAGTCTGTTGTGAACGTTAATATGGTCGGTAGCTTCCTGTGTGGTCGTGAGGCTGCTGCGATTATGGCGGTTCAGGGTGAAGGTGGCGTTATTGTAAATATCTCCTCAGTTTCACGTGCGGGTAATATCGGTCAGACCAACTACTCGGCAACTAAAGCGGCTGTTGCAACAATGGTAGCAAGCTGGGCGGGTGAGTTGGCGCGACATAAGATTCGTGTTGGTGGAATTGCACCAGGTGTTATTGCTACAGAAATGACTGCGCAGATGAAACCAGAAGCGATCGACAGGATGATTTCATCTGTACCGCTGCGTCGCTTGGGTGAAACCGAAGAGATGGCTCACACTCTACAATATATTATTGAAAATGACTTCTTCACCGGTCGAATCGTTGAGATGGATGGCGGGCTAAGAATCTAGTAAGAGAAACGGAGCTATATTTTATGCGTTATTTCGATGATTTCACTATAGGAGAGCGCCTCGAAGGCGGCAGTGCAACGTTAACTGAAGCTCAGATTATAGACTTCGCGATGATGTATGATCCGCAGAGTTTTCATGTAGATAACCAAGCGGCAGCTGAAAGCCATTTTGGAGGTTTGATTGCCAGTGGCTTTCAAACGATTGCCCTCTGTTTCAGACTATTTATTCAGCGGGATCACTTTAGGGCCTGCTCTATGGGTGGGCCAGCAATCGATGAGCTCCGTTTTTTGATCCCAGTGCGTCCAGGTGACACTCTGAGGTGTGAAGCGCAGATCGAGGAGTTAAGCCCTTCAAAATCAAAACCAAACATCGGCATCGTACGTTACCGCATAGAGGGCTTTAATCAGCATAGAGAGAAGGTCGTGAGCTATCTTGTGACTAATATGCTTAAACGTCGACCTGAAGATAAGCCTTAGCGCAAAAGAGATTCCTATTATGGCTAAACAACTTTGGCAACCGACTCAGTCCCAGATTGAACATACTCAGGTGTGGCAATTTATGCAGACCGTTAATCGCAAATACTCATTAACTCTGCAGGAATATTCTCAACTTCACGAATGGTCAGTTGAGAACTCTGAGCAGTTTTGGTCTGACATTTGGGACTCGGCTGATGTGTTAGGCGATAAAGGGCGTGAGCCTTATCTGGTAGATAGGCAAAAAATGCCTGGAGCGCGTTGGTTTCCCGGCGCAAAGCTAAACTTTGCAGAAAATCTGCTTAAGTTTCGTGATAATCGCACTGCGATTTTATTTCGCAATGAGCAGGGTGGGCGACAGAGCCTAAGCTACTCTGATTTGTATACTAGTGTTGCTCAATGTGCATCCGCTCTGCGTAATCTTGGTGTTGGGAAGGGCGATGTAGTTGCTGGTTTCTTACCAAATCTGCCGCAGACCTGCGTTGCTATGCTGGCTGCAACAAGTCTAGGTGCAACCTGGACATCCTGCTCTCCGGATTTTGGTTTTCAGGGGGTTCTCGATCGATTTGGTCAGGTTGCTCCTAAAGTTCTTTTCACCGTTAGTGCCTATCTCTATAACGGCAAACGTATCGAAACGTGGGAAAAGAGCGCACAGCTTGTAGATGCTTTACCGTCTGTAGAGCAGTTGGTAGTGATTCCCTACATTGACGAGTACGTTGAACTCTCTGTGATTAGCAAGGCGTTGCACTGGGAAGACTTTGTTGATAAGACAGCTTCCGACATCAGGTTTGAGCGAATGGCCTTTGATGATCCGCTTTATATTATGTATTCATCAGGCACTACTGGCCAGCCAAAATGCATAGTGCATGGCATCGGTGGGACACTTTTGCAGCATCTTAAGGAGCATCAGTTACACACTGATCTGAGGCGCGAGGATACCCTCTTTTACTACACAACTTGTGGCTGGATGATGTGGAACTGGTTAGTGAGTGGTCTTGCTACAGGCGCCACACTAATGTTGTTCGATGGCTCTCCCTTCGCTCCTGGACCTCGCGTGTTGTGGGATATAGCGGAACAGGAGTCTGTGACTATCTTTGGTACGAGCGCTAAATATTTGGCAGCGCTGGAAAAGACTGGCTTTAAGCCGCGTGAGTCTCATAATCTATCGCAACTACGAACGATACTATCGACGGGTTCTCCTCTTAGCAATGAGAGCTTCGAATATGTATACCGTGACATTAAAGAAGATCTTTTACTCGCCTCTATCTCTGGAGGTACAGACATTATTTCCTGCTTCGCACTCGGCTGTCCAATTTTGCCTGTATACGCTGGCGAGTTGCAGTGTCGCGGTTTGGGTATGGCTGTGGCAATACTCGACGATGGAGGCGAAACAGTAGTTGAACAGAAGGGAGAGCTGGTTTGCTGCGACCCCTTTCCATCAATGCCAATCGGTTTTTGGGATGACCCCGGCCAAGTGAAGTATCGTTCTGCCTATTTTGATCGATTTGAGAATATCTGGGCTCATGGTGACTACGGCGAAATTACGAAGCAGGGCGGTTTAATAATTCATGGGCGATCTGATGCAGTATTGAATCCTGGCGGTGTGCGTATAGGAACAGCTGAGATCTATCGTCAAGTTGAGCAGTTAGGAGAGGTGCTCGAGAGTGTCTGTATTGGGCAGCCGTACAGAGATGATACGAGGGTCGTTCTATTTGTCGTGCTTCGTGAAGATTTTCGACTGGATGATGAGCTCAAACTGAAGATTCGACAGCAGATTCTAAAAAATACAACGCCGCGTCATGTGCCTGCTGTAATTATTCAGGTTTCCGAAATCCCTCGCACAATTAGCGGTAAGATAGTCGAACTGGCCGTGCGCAAAACTGTCTTAGGCGAAAAGGTTAATAATGTGGAAGCGCTAGCGAATCCGCGCGCTCTAGAGCTATTCAAGAATTTAGCAGAGTTGCAGGAGTAATAGGGTGGAGAAACAGGTCACTACCGATCAGGGGCTGGTTAGCATAAAGATCTGGGGGGCAGAGCTATATCCCGAAATTGCGCCCCTGGTACTTATGCATGATTCCCTTGGTTCGGTTAACTTGTGGCGTGAATTTCCAGAACAGCTTCTCGAACGACTCCAACGACCTATTATCGCATATGACCGTCTCGGATTTGGAAACTCCGACTCCAGAGCAGTATTACCTAACCTCGACTTTATAGCTGAAGAAGCTAAGCACTACTTTCCACAAATTAAAACTGCTTTAGGGTTTAAAGAGTATCTAGTTTTGGGCCACTCAGTGGGAGGTGCGATGGCTGTGGAAATTGGTGCTTCGGACCCTGATTGTTTGGCGGTAATTACGATTGCAGCACAGGCTTTTGTGGAGAAGCAGACGCTTAAATCTATCAGCGAAGCAAAGTTACTCTTTACGCAGGATGGTCAGCTCGAAAAGCTTGAACGTTGGCATGGTGCGAATGCTCGGTGGGTACTTAGTGCCTGGACCGATGTGTGGCTAAATCCTGACTTCGCTGAATGGCGTCTAACCGATGCGCTTAATGAGCTAAAATCTCCAGTGCTCGCTATTCATGGTGAATTGGACGAGTATGGCTCGCAGGCATTTCCCCAATATATTCATGATCAGAGTGCAGGCCCCTCTGACCAGGTGATAATTCCCGATTGTGCTCACGTTCCGCATAGAACAAATGCAGAGCAGGTGCTTGAGAGTATCGAACAGTTTCTGAAAACTAATCTAGTCACAGACCAACAATAAGAGGAATGATGTGATGACAGTTTTAATACGTGAAGACAAAAGTGGTGTGGTGAAGCTAACCCTTAATCGCCCTGATCACTTCAATACTCTATCTGAAGCATTGCTTGAAGCGCTGCAGCACGAACTCGATGATATTGCACAGGATGAAAGTGTGCGCTGTGTGGTGATAGCAGGTAGCGGTCGCGGTTTTTGTGCTGGGCATGACCTGAAAGAGATGCGCGCTCATCCTCAGCAGAGTTATTACCAGGACCTCTTCGGGCGTTGTGGTAAAGTAATGCAAAGCATTGTGGCGCTTCCTGTGCCTGTAATAGCGAAGGTTCATGGAATTGCGACTGCCGCAGGATGTCAGTTGGCTGCTAGCTGTGACTTGGTAATTGCGGCAAGTTCTGCCCGCTTCGCAGTATCGGGTATCAAGCTAGGGCTCTTCTGTTCGACTCCTGCGGTAGCGTTGTCTCGATCTATCGCACCAAAGCGAGCTTTCGATATGCTCGTGACCGGTGATTTTATCAATGCTGATACAGCGTATGACTGGGGTCTAGTCAGTCAGGTCGTAGAAGAGGAAGAGCTTGATCAAGCTGTGGCCGACAAGGTTGCTAAAATTACCGAAAAGAGCCCTGATGCAATCCGCTTTGGCAAAGCAATGTTCTATCCGCAACGTCAGATGGCTCTATCAGATGCCTACGCATTTGCTGGCGATGTTATGGCTGAGAATATGATGTGCCAATCTGCCATCGATGGTATTGATGGTTTTTTGCATAAATCTTAAAGGATCTATTATGGGGCAGACCTGTTACCAGACCTAAATTCTCTAGGAGTTTGGCCGGTCCACTTCTTAAAAGATCGGGTAAATGCAGCAGTTTCAGAAAAACCAAGCTGTTGCGATATCCGCTGAATTGAAAGAGAGGATTGGTTTAGTAGATGTAGAGCACTGTCTCGTCTGAGCTCGTCTTTAATATCTTGAAATCCAGTACCCTCATCATCAAGTTTTCTTCGTAGCGTTCTAACAGTCATATTGAGTTGATGGGCGACACTTTCCATATCTATCTCGACAAACTCCATGTGACCCATGATATCTCTGACGCGACGGGTGAATACCGGTAGATACTCTTGTCGCGTGAACCATTGCAGCGGTGCACTTCTCAAATGATCTCGAAGGGTGTCGAGATTTTGGATAATTGGCGCTTTTAACGCCTCTACCTCAAAGATGAGTCGGTTAGCGGATGCTTCATATGAGACTGGGCAGGGGAAGATAAGCCGATACTCATCTGCGTGTGGTGGTTTGGGGCCTGTCATTTGCGCTTCAAATAGTTGGATCCTGCGGCCAATGAGCCAGCTTGGAAAGCGGTGCCACAACAGAAGTAGGAAGTCTCTTAGAAGGTAATCTGGATCCAATTCAGGTTTAGATAGCGACATCTCTAACGTCACTTTTTCTCCGTCGATAGATAGATTAAGCGAGAGGGATTCGTTCACTAAGCGGTAAAAGCGGCATAGGTGCTTGTAAACCTCTAACAGGTTTTCTGCACGCACGGCCTCTCTCGCGAAAAGACTAAACGTTCCGTACCGGGCTGGACGTTCGGCACAGGCCATGAACTCATCGTCACCCCGCTCCCATGAGAGTCGAGCTAGCGAGCCAAATTGCGCGGGCGTTAACCTAAACTTCTGGTTACCGAGAAGTCGCCCGTCCAGATTTGCGTCTTTAAGCAGTGAGCCAATATCAACACCCATTCGAGCTGCAGATTTAAGTGTTCCCAATGCAAAATGACTGGAGATGCTGTTGTTATCAAAATTCTGCATTGATCTGACCGAAAATCTATCTATTGGCTTCTACTTAGGTATTAGTGTCACAATATAGCGCAATTTCATGTCCGAAAATATCAATAAATAGTCTCGCCTTGTCATTTAGTCCTTGCTTTAATTGCTAGATAATTCCAAACATGCAAAAAAGCTTAAGGTTGGTTACATGATTCAGCAGGTTGGTGTCGTTGGTGCAGGTCAGATGGGGCAAGGTATCGCCCAGGTTTTGGCGTGCGCAGGCATCCAGGTTGTTTTGGTAGATATCTCCGCAGATCAGTTGGAGCTAGCGCTCGGTCGAACTGAAACGAGTGTTGCTAAGTTGAAAGAGCGCAACAAGCTGGCTGCGGGATGCAATCCACTCCCTTTCATTACCACATCTGTATCAATGGATGCGCTAGCTAATTGTGACCTGGTGGTTGAGGCTGCTACTGAAGATGAGATGACCAAGCGTAAGATTTTTCAAGCGCTCAATGGTGTATGTAAACCTTCAGCTATTCTGGCGAGTAATACCTCCTCAATTTCAATCGGTCGATTGGCAGCTTTAGTAGAAAATCCAGATCGTATGTTGGGTGTGCACTTCATGAATCCGGTGCCTTTGATGGCCCTGATTGAAGTGATAGTGACTAAGCACACCTCAGAAAATACTCGATCGGCTGTGCTCGAGCTCGCTGAGAAATTAGGTAAAACAGCGGTTGTTGTTAAAGACCGTCCAGCTTTTGTGCTTAATCGAATTTTACTTCCGACCATTAATGAAGCGATTCGTGTTGTCGAAGAGGGTACTGCAACACCAGAACAGGTCGATCAAATCATGACACTTGGGGCAGGCTTCCCAATGGGGCCGCTAGCTCTCGCTGATATGATTGGTCTAGATACCTGCTTAAGTATTTTGGATTTGATGTTTGTTGAGCTGAAAGATGCTCGTTATCTACCTGCACCTCTTTTGCGTGAAAAAGTGGTTGAGGGAGAGTTAGGTAAGAAAAGCGGAAAAGGTTTTTATACCTACTAAAATTAGGGAATTAACGCTGTTTAAGCTGCTCAAAGCGGTTTAAGCTGTGACGATAAACAGAATAAACGAGTGGTAAAACTCGCAAAAAATAAATGAGGGATAATCAGATGCACAACTCACCCTTTGAGACCAACCTTGATCAATGCTCTGCAAACTATGCAGCATTAACACCTATCAGCTTCCTTGAGCGTTCTGCGTTCATCTACCCTGATCGAACTGCAACAGTGAATGGCGCTGTTCGTCGTACTTGGTTAGAGACTCTCACACGTTGTAAGCAGTTAGCGAGCGCCCTCAATAAAGCGGGTGTTAAAAAGGGTGAGGCCGTATCAATCATTGCATCTAACCTTCCAGAGCATTTTGAATCGCACTTCGGTGTGCCGATGGCTGGAGCTGTTCTTAACTCGATTAACACGCGTCTGGATGCGGCAGCTGTTGCGTTTATCCTTCAGCACGCTGAAGCAAAGGTATTCCTAGTCGATAAAGAGTTTGGTGAATTGGCTACGGCTGCACTAGGCATGCTAGACAACAAACCGCTTGTGATTGGTATTGATGATGCTAGCTATGATGGCGGTGTGATGATCGGTGAGATGGACTACGAAGCGTTTATCGCTGGTGGTGATCCGGAATACGATTTCCCGCGCGTTACTGATGAGTGGAATGCGATCTCATTAAACTACACTTCAGGTACTACAGGTGATCCGAAAGGGGTTGTTTACCACCACCGTGGTGCTTACCTGAATGCTGCAAGCAATGCGTTATCTTGGGGTATGGAAATTCACGCATCGTACCTTTGGACTCTACCAATGTTCCACTGTAACGGCTGGTGTTTCCCTTGGACCATTGCCGCACAAGCGGGCGTCAGTGTGAGCTTGCGTCATGTCCGTGCCGATAAGATTTTTGAACTAATCAAAGAAGAAGAGGTTGGCTACTTCTGTGGTGCGCCAATCGTTCTTAATATGCTGAACTCATCTCCTGCTGAGATGAAAGCGGGCATCAACCACAAAGTTAAAGTAATGACCGCGGGTGCTGCTCCTCCAGCTCCAGTTATCGCTGGTATGGAAGCAATTGGTTTTGAGGTAACTCATGTCTACGGTCTAACTGAGACCTATGGTCCATGTGCTGTTTGTGCATGGAAAGATGAGTGGAATGAAAAATCACCTGCAGAAAAATCTGTGCTTAAAGCTCGCCAAGGTGTGCGTTCGCCAATGATGGAAGGCATGGTGGTTATGGATCCAGAGACCATGGAACTTGTGCCTAAAGATGGTGAGACCATGGGTGAGATCTTCATGCGAGGTAACCTTGTCATGAAGGGCTATCTGAAGAACCCATCAACTACTGAGAAGTCATTCAAAGGCGGCTGGTTCGCATCGGGTGATTTGGCGGTATGGCATGCAGATGGCTACGTGCAGATTAAAGACCGTTCGAAAGATGTCATCATCTCGGGTGGTGAGAACATCTCTAGTATCGAAGTTGAAGGTGTTCTTTATTCTCACCCTCACATTCAAGAGGCTGCAGTTGTAGCGAAGAATGATGAGAAGTGGGGCGAAACACCGTGTGCATTCGTCACTCTAAAAGAGGGTGCGCCAGAGGTAAGTGAAGCGGATGTGATCGAGTTCTGTCGTGAGCACCTAGCACGTTTCAAAGTACCTAAGAATGTTGTTTTCGGTCCGCTACCAAAAACGTCGACTGGTAAGATTCAGAAGTTTGTACTGCGCGATCAAGCAAACGCGCTGTAACACAGTTTAGTAGACTGGTCTTAGTGGCCAGGATTTAAGGAGTTAACATGAAAGCATTAGTCGCAGTAAAACGCGTTATTGACTACAACGTTAAGGTTCGCGTTAAAGCGGATAACAGCGATGTAGATTTGGCAAACACTAAGATGTCGATCAACCCATTCTGTGAGATTGCAGTTGAAGAAGCTGTACGTCTTAAAGAGGCGGGTGTCGTGTCTGAGATCGTTGTGGTTTCAATTGGTGACAAGTCTTGTCAGGAGCAGATGCGTTACGCAATGGCACTAGGTGCAGATCGAGGTGTGCAGGTCGAAGCGGAAGGCAAACTAAACTCTCTTGATGTTGCTCGCATTCTTGCGAAAGTGAACGAGTCTGAAAATGCTGGCATCTTTATTCTTGGTAAACAAGCGATCGACTCTGATAATAACCAGACTGGTCAGATGCTTGCGGCTCTTCTAGATGTGCCACAGGCAACTTTCGCATCTGAAGTAAAAATTGCAGACGGTAAAGCTCAGGTAACTCGTGAAGTGGATGGCGGTCTTGTGACTGTTGAGATGGATCTTCCAGCAGTTATCACTACTGACCTTCGTTTGAACGAACCACGTTTCGCAGCACTGCCAAAAATCATGCAGGCTAAACGTAAGCCACTGGATGTTAAGACTCTAGCTGACCTTGGCGTTGAGCTAACAAACAGCGTAGAGCTTATCTCTGTTGAGACTCCAGCAGAGCGTAGCGGCGGTATCAAAGTGGATTCAGTAGATGCACTGATCGACAAGCTACGTAACGAAGCACAGGTTATTTAAGGGAGAGTTGATGATGAAAACGTTGATTATTGCTGAACACGACAGTCAGTCACTTAAAGGTGCAACTCTTTCCGCAGTGACTGCTGCAACTAAACTAGGCGCGCCAGTTGATGTGCTAGTGGTAGGTTCTTCTGTAGCTGCGGCTGCAGCGCAGGCAGCTTCAGTTGCGGGTGTTGATCGTGTCCTAACAGTTGAAGATTCTGCTCTTGAACACTCACTTGCTGAGTTTGTTGCACCAATCGCTAAGCAGCTTGCAGGTGATTACACGCACGTTATTTTAGGTGCGAGCACTTTCGGTAAAGATTTGGCACCACGTGTTGCTGCACTTTGCGGTGTGAATCAGCTATCTGAAGTTATCGAAGTGATCGATGCAGATACGTTCAAGCGTCCAATCTACGCTGGTAACGCTATCGCGACTATGAAGAGCAGCGACGCGCTTAAAGTGATGACTGTTCGTGGTACTGCATTTGCTGCTGCTGGTAATGGCGGTTCAGCTGCTGTTGAAGCGGCATCAGTGACTGTCCCAGCTGCGAAAGTACGTTTCGTAGGTGCAGAGGTGAGCGAATCAGATCGTCCAGAACTTGAATCTGCAGATATCGTTGTTTCAGGTGGTCGTGGTGTAGGTTCTAAAGAGGACTTCGCTAAGGTATTCGAACTTGCAGATAAGCTTGGTGCTGCAGTGGGCGCATCACGTGCTGCGGTCGACAGCGGCTTTGTGCCAAACGATATGCAGGTTGGCCAGACAGGTAAGATGGTAGCGCCTAAGCTATACATTGCTGTAGGTATCTCAGGCGCTATCCAGCACCTTGCAGGTATGAAAGAGTCAGGCACTATCGTTGCTATTAACAAAGATGAAGAAGCGCCAATCTTCGGCATTGCAGACTACGGTCTAGTGGGTGATCTACACGAGATCCTTCCAGAGCTAGTATCGAAAATCTAAATCAAACAAGGGCAGCCTAGCTGCCCTCTGTTTTTAAGAGCTTTCCAACGCTTTCCAAATCGGGAATCTATTCTATGAGTATCTATAACGCGCCTGCACAGGACACCGCTTTTGTATTGGATCAATTGGTTGAATTCGATCAACTTTGCCAGGCGATGGGCCTGGATGAAGTTAATCTTGAACTGGCCAATGTCGTCGTTGAAGAGGCGGGTAAGCTCGCATCTGAAGTACTGGCTCCGCTCAATGCAGTGGGTGACCAAAATGGCGCACGCCTTGACGGTGATAAGGTTATAGAGACCTCAGGTTTCTCGGATGCTTACCAGCAGTACATGGAGAACGGTTGGGCAACCTTAACCGCGCCGGAAGCTTTTGGTGGGCAGGCCCTTCCGAATGTAGTGGGTACCGCCGTGAACGAGCTTTGGCACTCGGCCAATATGGCGTTTGCACTCTGCCCGATGTTGACTCAGGGTTCGATTGAAGCACTGATCGCTCACGGCAGTGATGAGCTAAAAGATCAGTACCTATCGCGCTTAGTCAGCGGTGAGTGGACCGGCACCATGAATCTGACTGAACCTAACGCGGGTTCAGATTTAGCAGCCGTTTCAACCAAAGCGGTACCGAATGGCGATCACTACCTGATCTCAGGCCAGAAGATCTACATCACTTGGGGCGATCATCAGATGACCCCGAACATTGTGCATTTAGTCTTGGCGCGACTTCCAGATGCACCGGCCGGTGTAAAAGGGATTTCGCTGTTTATCGTGCCTAAGTTCTTGCTGGATGAGAACGGAGAGCCTGCAGAGCTAAACGATGCAAAATGCATCTCTCTAGAGCACAAATTGGGCATTCATGGTTCGCCAACCTGTACGATGAGTTTTGGCGATAATGGCGGTGCAGTAGGCTACCTGGTCGGTGAAGAGAACAAAGGCTTGGCTTACATGTTCACCATGATGAACCATGCACGTCAGTCGGTGGGTCTGCAGGGTTTGTCGATCTCTGAACGTGCTTATCAGCAAGCGGTTGCCTACGCGAAAGAGCGCACACAGGGCAGTCGTAAAGATGGTTCGAAAATCCCTATTATTGAGCATCCCGATGTGCGTCGCATGTTGATGGCGATGCGCTCGGGCTGTGAATCGATGCGTGCATTGGCCCTAGTTGCTGCTGCTGAGATTGATCGTTCGCACATCGAGGGTGATCAAACGGCGGCTAAAGCGCGTGTTGAACTGTTAACGCCGATCGTGAAGGGCTGGATGACAGAGATGGCCAATGAACTGACCTCTCTGAATATTCAGGTTCATGGTGGCATGGGCTTTATCGAAGAGGCTGGCGCGGCTCAGCACTACCGTGACGCCCGTATCTTAGCCATTTATGAAGGTACTAACGGCATTCAGGCACTGGATCTGATTGGTCGTAAAACCTTGAGCGATAACGGTGCAGCGTTAGCGGATCTGCTTGATGAAATGGCGGCTATTGAAGCCGATCTTCGAGCGTGCGGACTTGATAAGATGGCCAATCGTTTTGTGGCATCCGTGGCCCGCGCACGAGAGATTCGAGAGTTTATTCTTGATCGTGCTGCTGCCGATCGCAGCTTAATGGGTGCGGTCGCATTCGATTTCTTAATGCAGATGGGCTACCTCACCGGCGCCTACCTAATGGCAAAAGAGGCCATTCGAGCTAAAGCCTTAAGCGGAGCAGGTTCTGCTTACTCGGATGAGTTTTTGGCCGCTAAAGTTGCCACCGTGCGCTTTTATGCAGAGCACTACTTGCCACGAGCAGAAGCTCATGCACAAACGATTATGACGGGCCTTGATGCCGCATTTGTGCTGAGTGACGAACAGTTTTAATTTACATTTCAGTGATTGAGTCGTTTTAGGAGAGATCAATGGATTATGAAGTAATGGACTTTGATGTCCTAATTGTAGGTGCAGGCCCTGCGGGACTTGCAGCTGCTTGTAAGATCAAACAACTCAATGCTGATCTGATGGTCTGTGTTGTTGAGAAAGCGGCTGAGGTGGGTGGTCATATCCTGTCAGGCGCGGTGGTCGATCCTAAAGCGTTAACTGAACTCTTCCCAGATTGGAAAGAGCAGGGCGCACCCCTGGTCACTGAAGCGAAAACAGACGAAATCGTCCTTCTGAAAAACGAGATAAAATCGATTACAGTGCCTAACTTTGTGGCACCTAAAACGATGCACAACCACGGCTGTTACATCGCCTCTGTTGGCAATCTGTCACGTTGGTTGTCAGAACAGGCTGAAGCCTTGGGTGTTGAGGTGTTTCCTGGCTTCCCTGCGGCTGAAGTTCTTTATAACGAAGACGGCAGTGTCAAAGGTGTTCTCACCGGTGCGATGGGCATTGGCGAAAACGGTGAAGAGAAAGATAGCTACGTGCCGAGCATGGCGCTGCAGGCTAAGTTCACACTCTTTGCCGAAGGCTGTCGCGGTCATTTAGGTAAAGAGCTGATCAGTCAGTTCAACTTGGATGAGGGCAAAGATCCTCAGCACTACGGTCTTGGTATTAAAGAGCTATGGGATATCGATCCTGCGCAACATAAAGAGGGCTTGGTGATTCATGGCTCTGGTTGGCCATTGAGTGACGGTACAAGTGGTGGCTTCTTCCTTTACCATGCTGAGAATAATCAGGTCGTTGTGGGCCTAATCGTCGATTTGAACTACTCAAACCCTTGGGTCAGTCCTTTTGATGAATTCCAACGTATGAAGCACCACCCGAAAATCGCGCAGTACTTAGAGGGCGGTACTCGTGTCTCTTACGGTGCACGTGCCATTGCTAAGGGTGGTTACAACTGTCTTCCAGAGATGACCTTCCCTGGTGGTCTATTGATCGGTTGTGATGCCGGTACCTTGAACTTCTCGCGCATCAAAGGTGTTCACACGGCAATGAAGTCGGGCATGTTGGCGGCCGAAGCGGTAGTCTCTGCTATTGCTGAAGAGTCAAACACGGCAACCACATTTAATGATCTCTACAAAAACTCTTGGTTGTACCAAGAGTTGTACAGCTCACGTAACTTTGGCCCAGCTCTACATAAGTTTGGTCCAATTCTTGGTGGCGCTTTCAATACGCTGGATCAGAACATCTTTGGTGGTCGTATCCCAGTGACACTGCACGATACTCACGTCGACCATGAGATGCTGCGTCCAGCAAGCGAGTGTACGAAGATCGATTACCCTAAACCAGACGGAAAGCTATCATTCGATAAGCTTTCGTCAGTGTTTATTTCGAACACCGTGCATGAGGAGGATCAGCCTTGTCACCTACAGCTGAAGGATAGCCGTGTTCCTATCACCGTTAACTTTGCTCAGTATGCAGAGCCAGCACAGCGTTACTGCCCAGCCGGTGTATATGAAGTGCTTGAAGATGAAGCCGAACCACGCCTTCAGATTAACGCAGCCAACTGCCTGCACTGTAAGACCTGTGACATCAAAGACCCCACCCAGAATATTCGTTGGGTGGCACCAGAGGGTGGCGGCGGCCCTAACTACCCGAACATGTAAATCAGGCATTGGTTTAGCGGCCTGGTGAATTACTAATTAAAGAGAGCTTTTTAGCTCTCTTTTTCGTTTCTTAAAGAGACCGCTTTATGTTGCCAGCTTTAGGGTTGAAAGGTGAATAGGAAAGATCTATCAGCACCATAGAAAATTAAAATTAAGCCAATTTTGAGATCCTGGCGTATTTTTAAGTGAGACAAGAAATTTTCTTGTCCAAGCTCTGTTTAGTTAGCTAACAAAAATAGGAGAGAACATCATGGATCTCAAAGGTACTAAAACAGAAGAGAATCTAAAGGCAGCATTCGCTGGCGAATCAAAAGCAAACCGTCGTTACCTATATTTTGCCAACATGGCAGACATCGAGGGTGCTCCAGAAGTAGCCAACGTATTCCGTAATACGGCTGAAGGTGAAACTGGTCACGCGCACGGCCACATGGAATACCTAATCGATGGTGGTTCAGGTGACCCTGAAACTGGTCTAGCTGCAGGTAATGTGGCGGAAGCACTGGAATCTGCGATTGCAGGTGAAACTCACGAGTACACTGACATGTACCCAGGCATGGCGAAAGCAGCTCGTGAAGAGGGCTTTGACGAGATTGCTGATTGGTTCGAGACGCTTGCAAAAGCAGAACGCAGTCACGCTAATAAGTTCCAGAAAACACTGGAAGCTTACAAAGCGGAAGCGTAATCAGCCCACGATAGGTCGGGCAACCTGTTCGACCTATCGATCTTTGCCTGGAGAGTGTTATGAGTACAAAAAAAGAGGGCAATCTAGAAGCCCCAACACGCCATCCTCTGGATTGGAAAAATCCAACTTTTTACGACAAAGATGACCTTCACCAAGAGATGGAGCGCGTCTTTGATATCTGTCACGGTTGCCGTCGTTGCCTGAGTTTATGTGACGCCTTCCCAACGCTGTTTGATCTGATTGATGAAAGCGAAACTATGGAAGTCGATGGTGTTGCTAAAGAGGACTACAAGAAGGTTGTTGATCAGTGCTACCTCTGTGACATGTGTTACATGGCGAAGTGCCCTTACGTACCTCCACACCCGTTTGATTTAGATTTTCCGCATCTTATGCTGCGCGCTAAAGCGGTCGAGACCAAAGAGAAGGGTCTCCCCATGCGCGACAAGATTTTATCCAGCACTGACACCACCGGTAAGCTAGCCGGTATCCCCATTGTCAGTGAGACGATTAATACGGTTAACCATTGGAAGCCGACGCGCAAAGCACTCTCTGCAACCTTAGGCGTTGACGAAGAGGCATGGTTACCGCCATTTGCAAGTAAGAAGTTACGCAGCAAAGCCAAGCCGAATGAGATTTTTGACGTTGTAGCGGGTGAACGCACACCCGGCAAAGTGGCACTGTTTGCGACCTGCTACATCAATTACAACGAGCCGGGTATTGGTGAAGATTTTATTGCAGTACTAGAGCACAACGACATACCTTGGACCTTTGCTCAGAAAGAGGTCTGCTGTGGCATGCCGAAGCTAGAGCAGGGCGATCTTGAAGGGGTGGACTCACTAAAACGTATCAACATCCCGCAACTGGCTAAGTTAGCCAAAGAGGGTTATGCGCTGACGTCGGCTGTGCCAAGTTGTACCTTGATGTTTAAACAAGAGCTGCCACTAATGTACCCGGATGACGAAGAGGTTAAGTTGGTACAGGAAGCATTTTGGGATCCGTTTGAATACCTGATCGCACGTCAAAAAGATGGTCTATTGAAAGCGGAGTTTGAACAAGGACTAGGTAAAGTCTCTTACCATGTTCCCTGTCACGGTCGCGTGCAAAACGTCGGTAAGAAAACCGAAGAGATGTTGAAGCAGATTCCTGATACCGAACTAAAAACAGTAGAGCGATGCAGTGGTCACGCGGGCACTTACGGTGTTAAGAAAGAGTTTCATGAAAAAGCGATGAAGATAGGTAAGCCGGTATTCCGTCAGATGGCTGATTTTGATCCGGATTACATTTCGAGTGACTGCCCATTGGGAGGAGCTCACATCGCACAAGGTATCGATAAAAATCACGATAAGCAGCCAGAAAAGTCACACCCAATATCACTATTGCGCAAGGCTTATGGCATTTAAGGAGTAGAGTATGACCCAATTAGTACGCGACTCGTTAATGTCGCTGGAAACCTACCACAAAGAACGTCCTGAATTTCGTAAAAAGGCACTGGAGCACCGCCGTCGAAGAACGGTCTTTATTGGTCCCAACGTCACGCTTCAGTTTGAAGACGAGTTGACCATCCGCTACCAGATCCAAGAGATGCTTCGCATCGAGAAAACCTTCGATGAAGAGGGTATTCAAGATGAGTTGGATGCCTACAACCCACTGATTCCAGATGGGACCAACCTGAAGTGTACACAGCTCATTGAATTTGCCGATCCAGATGAGCGCAAAGTGGCACTGGGTAAGTTGGTCGGGCTTGAACACAAAACCTATGTTCAGGTATTCGGCCATGAAAAGGTGTTTGCAATAGCCGATGAAGATCTAGAGCGCAGTACTGAAGAGAAGACCAGTGCCGTCCACTTCATGCGTTTTGAATTGACCGATGAGATGATCGCGACACTCAAAGCGGGTGCGGCTCTTGCTGTCGGTGTGGACCACCCCAACTATCAGCACCATGTTGATGAAGTGGACCCAGAAACTCAGGTTACTTTAACCGCTGATCTTAAATAGTTCTGATCCCTGAAGAGAGGGTGCAGTCGGCCACCCTCTCACTCTTTCATTTTGCAATGCACCATTCCTTGCTAGACTGCGTAGATATCGGTCTAGATTTTTAGACCATCCGTCACAATCGAGGTTAATGATGCGCTCCCTTCTTTTTGTTCTAGTGTTTGGCATAGCTAATAGTGTTCAGGCAGCACCTGTGGTGTCGACTCAGTCTTTTGCTGACTTAGTCTATTACCCAACATTCTCAGCACCTGCAGAAGTGATCAGTGCCAATGATGCTGCGCTGAGTGCAGAGCTCTCTGCACGTATTGTGAAGATCAATGTTGAGGTGGGTGATCGAGTGAAGCAGGGCGACGCTCTGGTGAATTTAGATTGCCGTACCTACGAGAGTCAGTTGGCGACGCAAAAAGCGGTTTTGAGTGAGTTGCGCTCACAACGCCCACTTTTGAGTGATCAATACGAACGTGCCAAGACCTTGAACAAACGAGGCAATCTAGGTGACGATGCTCTGCAACAGCGTGAAACGGCGCTTACCTCATTGGATGCCCGCATCGATGTGCAAAACCGTCAGATTGAACTGGCTGGTATTGCGACTGAAAATTGTTCGCTGGTTGCTCCATTCGATGGAGTCATTGCAGCACGAATGGCTCAGCTAGGTGCCTTAGCCGCTCCCGGTATGCCTCTGCTTCAGTTGGTTCAAACGGATGGGGCAGAACTAGAAGCCAAAGTCGCCCCTGGAAAAGGGGTTGCTGAGAGCAAGGTGTGGTTTGAAAGCAACGGCCAATCTTTCGCGGTTGAGTTAAGAGCTAAATTGCCCATTATTGATCGTCGCGAACGCACGCAGACCTACCGTTTTATTTTTACTGAAGCGACGCCCGAGATTGGTGCAACGGGTCGTTTAACCTGGACCGCCAATCAACCGCACGTCTCCTCTGAACTGTTGGTTCGTCGTAAAGTCGATGGCGAATGGAAGCTTGGTCTGTTGCTTGAAGAGCAGGGTGTCGCACAATTTGTCGTCGTCGACGGTGCCATAGAGGGTCAGCCTGCGGCGGTTGATCTTCCCAAGGGGTCACAGGTCATTACCGAGGGTCGATTGCTCGCAGTCGAGGGCGAAGCGGTAGAGGTGCGCTGATATGTGGCAACGCTTCATTACTAACCATGTGCTAGCTAACCTGACCTTCTTGCTAGTACTGGCGGTCGGTCTGTTGAGTTATCAAGGACTACCCCGCCAACAAGATCCAACCATCAACTTCAACTGGATCATCGTCACCACACCGCTGCCGGGTGCTACAGCGCTTGATGTTGAGAGTAAGGTGACGGATCCGCTTGAAGATGCGTTACGTTCACTGGCCGATGTAAAGTTTGTCTCGAGTAATTCACGTGAAGGGATCTCTAGTATCCTAGTGCGCTTTGAGGACATCGATGATCGTACCTTCGATAAACGCTTAGCCGATCTGCGTCGTGAAATACAAAACACTGAATCTGAACTGCCGGATGCTGCGTTAGATTCACTGATTCTGGAGATCACCAGCTCCAATGCCTTCCCTGCCGCAACGGTGGCGGTGACCAGCTTGGCGGATGACGAGAACCTGCGTCTGCAAGCGACTCGTATCGACAAAGATCTGTCCCAGCTTAAAGGCGTTTCTCGCATCGACCCTGTGGCACTGCCTGACCCAGAACTGCAGGTCAATCTGGATGTCTCTGAACTGGAAGCCCTAGGCATTACCCCACAACAGGTTGCCAACACCGTTACTGCCTTCTTCCAAGATGAGGCGGCTGGTAACTTGGTACAAGGCGATCGTAACTGGTTGGTGCGTGTTGTCGGTACGGCCGCTGACCCAAGCTATCTGGCCAATCGACCGGTATTGGGGGCATCGGGAGAAGTGCCACTGTCACGTGTCGCCAGTGTCGAGCGCGCTCGTGAAGATTCTAGTTTCTTAGTACGTGTCGATGATAAACCGGCTGTGCTGTTGGCGGTAATGAAGAAAGAGGGTGCCAACACCCTGGAATTGGTTGAGCGTGTTCAGACCTACATGGATGAGCGAAATGCTCTATCGGTTGAGACCGGTGTCGAGATGGTCTTGATCGATGATCAGACCATTGCGACGCGCAAGTCGATTCAAATCATGGAGAACAATGCCCTGATCGGTCTGATCCTGGTGTTGGTTGTGGCTTGGCTCTTCTTAGGTACACGCATCGCACTGCTCACAGCGATCGGCATCCCCTTTATTTTGGCAGCCACTTTCTGGGTACTGGCGGGACTGGGCGAAACGTTGAACGTCACCGTGCTGTTGGGTGTGGTGATTGTGTTGGGTATGTTGGTTGATGACGCCGTCGTTGTGGTCGAATCGATCTACTATCGGCTACAGCGCGGATTTTCGGGGATTGCCGCCGTTCAGGGTTCGTTGAAAGAGGTAGCGGCTCCCGTCACAGCGGCGGTACTGACCACCATCGCCGCTTTTTTACCGCTGATGCTACTGCCCGGTATTTTGGGCAAGTTCATGAAGGTTATTCCTATGGTGGTGTCGATCGCCCTAGCGATCAGTCTGATTGAAGCCTTTTGGATGCTGCCTGCCCACATTTTGGCGGCTAAGGTTGGGTTTGATAAACCGAGTCGAATTCAGCGTCTGCGTGAAACCATGACCCACCGCGTGCAGATCACCTATGTTCGTCTGTTGATCAAAGCGCTGCGCCGTCCGGTTCTCTCACTGATTGTCGCCGTATTGCCACTGATAGGCGCGGTCGGTGCCCTAGGCAACGGCTACATTAAGATGGATTTCTTTGCGGCCGATCCTGTCCGCCTATTCTATGTGAACGTTGAAATGCCGGCAGCGACGCCTGTCGCGAAAACGATGGAGGTGGTCTCACGTGTGGAAGAGCGTGTCCGTCAAAATGTGCGTGACGGGGAAGTGCGCGCCATCGCAAGCTATGCCGGTCAGATGTTTACCGAGACAGAGCCGCGTATTGGCGAGCAGTACGGCCAGATTCTTGTCGGTCTAAACCCTAAAACACCTGAACTGCGCACAGTTGAAGAGATGACCGATGCGGTGCGTGAAGATTTGGGTGACATTGCCGGTCCGATTCGCATCTCATTCTTGCGCCTATCGGGTGGTCCGCCTGCCTCTAAACCGATCTCGGTCAAGGTACGTGGTGATGATTACCAAGAGATTCGCGACGCTACCAACATTCTGATTGAAATTCTGAACAGTCACGAAGATTTCGTGGATGTTGAAGACGATGCGGCTCGTGGTCGTTATGAGTTGAGTCTGGAGTTAGACAGTGATGCGATCAATCGTACAGGTTTGAACCCTGCGGATGTTCGTCGCACCCTGCGCCTATTGGTCGACGGTGAAGTTGTCGCGAGTATGCGAGATGCCGGTGAACGCCTGGATGTTCGTGTTCGTGCTAATCCTGAGTCGCTACCCTCTCTTGAGCGTCTGCTTAGCTACCGTATTCCTGTTCCCGCGGGCGGTGCTATTCCTCTGTCGGAGTTGGTAATAGAGGAGCGTAAACAGTCGTTGGGTAACATTCGTCACTACAACTTCCGTCGTGCAATCACCTTAGAGGCTGACCTTCGCTCTGGCGGTATGGATACCGTACAAGCCAACGCCTTCTTGCTAGAGCGCTGGAAGGAGTACGAAGCGCAATATCCTGCCATCGATCTCGACTTCTCGGGTGAGTTGGATGATATTCAAGAGAGTATGGATTCGATTGCGATTCTCTTCTTGGTCGGCGTCGGCTTGATGTATCTAATATTGGGCACGCAGTTCCGCAGTTACTGGCAGCCACTGATGATCTTGGCGACAGTACCCTTGGCGTTTACTGGTGTCGTATTGGGTTTGATCGTGACGCAAAACCCGCTCAGTCTCTACACCATGTACGGCGTCGTGGCGTTGGCAGGCATCGCCGTGAACGCGGCGATCGTACTGATATCCGCCGCTAATGACCGAATTGGTAATGGCATGAGTCTGATGCATGCGACGCTCTATGCCTCGCGTCGACGGGTGATTCCGGTATTGATCACCACCCTGACCACCATGGCGGGTCTATTCTCGCTTGCAGCGGGTCTGGGGGGTAAGTCTCTGATCTGGGGCCCAGTCGCCACCTCGATTGTATGGGGTCTGGGCTTCTCGTCTGTGCTAACGCTGTTTGTCATACCGCTCCTCTATCGTCTATCGATGCGCAGAGCGGTTAAGCGACTCTCTTAAAACGGCTGAGGGTGGCGTTTAAACACCGCCGCTAGCTCGCTTTGCAACTCTTCAGACAGTGGCATATCGAAGGCGGCGATGTCCTCTTTAAGTTGTTCCATTGAGGTAGCACCAATGATGGTAGAGGTTACGCCATCGACTTGATAACACCACGCGAGTGCCAGCTGCGAAGGGGTGTAACCAAATCGATGTGCCAGTTTGACGTACTCAGCAACGGCTTCGTGAGCCTCAGGCGTATTACGATGCAGTGCGGCAGGGTTAGAGATACTCCAACGGCTACCTTCCGGCATCGCTCCGCCCGCGTATTTACCAGAGAGTAATCCGGATGCAAGTGGTGACCAGGGCAGGTAAGCGATCTCTTCATGAACGCAGTTTTCGATCAAATAGGGCCAATCTTTGGCATGCAATAGACTAAACTCATTCTGAATCGATACGGGTTTTGGCAGATCGTATTCACGGCTCAGTTTTAGATAGGTGTTGATACCCCAAGTGGTATCGTCAGACAGGCCAAAATGACGAATTTTTCCCGCTTTTATGCAATGGTCTAACCCTTTCAAGATATCGAGCATCTGAGCTTCATGCTCCGCCGCGTTAATGTCGCTGAACTTGAAGAAGTTTGGCGTATGCTTACCAAAGTGGGGTGATGTCCGGTTTGGCCAGTGCAGTTGGTAAAGATCGATGTAGTCAGTCTGTAGACGCTCAAGTGAGTTGTCGACCGCTTCAATTACTGCCTTGCCAGTAATGGGCCCCCCGCTTCGAACCCAGGGTAGTCCAATTCCAGCGATTTTGGTGGCGATGATCATCTCACTGCGACGAGAAGGGTTGCGGGCAAGCCAGTTACCAATAATCGCTTCTGTTTTTCCGTAGGTCTCAGCCGTTGGGGGTACTGCGTACATCTCGGCGGTATCAAAAAAATTAATGCCAACCGACAATGCATGCTCGATCTGTTCATCGGCTTCGGCTTGGGTGTTCTGTTTCCCCCAAGTCATGGTGCCTAAACAGATTCGCGAAACGTCTAAACCACTGGTTCCTAAACGGCTGAACTGCATGCTAACTCCTTCTAAGCTGAATCAAATTCTAAGTGGGCAGGTTAATGCTTTACGCTAACACACTCTGTATAGATTCGGTGACTCTATTGTTAGTTGCCCTCTGCTGGTTCTAGTGTTTCGGTTCTATCCCTAAACAGGAGCCTTATGTTGTTATATCATTCTCGGCTTATTAATCAGGGTGTCAGTTATGTCAGCAGCTCAGGGCTTTCTTTATATCATTTCCGCTCCGTCCGGTGCCGGTAAAACCAGTCTCGTTAAAGCGTTATTAGAGCGCGATCAGCGCATTCGCGTGTCGGTGTCTCATACTACCCGCGCTGCTAGGCCTGGCGAGGAGGACGGTGTTTCCTACAACTTCGTTGATCTACCTGAATTTGATCGTCTGATCGAAGCGGGACAATTTCTCGAATACGCAGAAGTCTTTACCAATAAGTACGGCACATCAAAAGGCTGGGTGGAGTCGCAACTGGCACAGGGTATCGATGTGATTCTAGAGATCGATTGGCAGGGTGCTGAGATCGTTCGTGAAAAGATGCCCAAAGCGCGCTCTATTTTCATTTTGCCACCGAGTCGCGAAGAGCTTCTGCGTCGATTAACCGGGCGTGGCACCGACAGTGACGAGGTGATTGCCGGTCGTATGGCGCAAGCTGAATCTGAGATGAGTCACTACGGCGACTTTGACTACCTAGTGATTAATGACCAGTTTGAGACCGCTCTGGATCAATTGGCCGCTATTTTTACCGCAAATCGTTTAGAAATGGCGGTTCAACAGCAGGCGCAGCAAAGATTACTGGCTGAACTCTTGTAGAGAGCTGCCTAAACTCTGTACAATCGCCGGTTCGAATTTGTTACTACTCTTTAAAGAGGTTACTCATGGCACGTGTTACTGTAGAAGATTGCCTAGACAATCTTGATAACCGTTTTGAACTTGTAATGGTTGCGTCTAAACGTGCGCGTCAGATCGCTACGGGTGGTCAAGATCCTAAAGTTGAATGGGAAAATGACAAACCAACGGTTGTTGCTCTTCGTGAAATCGCTGAAGGTCATACAACTCGCGCTGTCCTTGACGAGCCAGTTCTAGACTAACTCTTCCAACTCTCTTCAAAGTGGGGCATCATCCTTATCATATTGTTTGTTAAGCGATAACTGATGCCAACTATAGACGCTCTATCTGAACGCCTTACCGAATATTTGGACTCCGATGAGATCCGAAAGGTAAGGCGTGCTTATTTTTACGCGGAACAGGCCCATGATGGTCAGCGTCGTAAAAGTGGTGAGCCCTACGTTACCCATCCCCTAGCCGTTGCCAGTGTTCTTGCTGAGATGCACATGGATCGCGACTGTCTAATAGCAGCCATGTTGCACGATGTCATCGAAGATACTGAGATCGATTTTGACGGTATCTCTGGCCAGTTTGGTGAAACCGTTGCACGAGTTGTTGATGGTGTATCTAAACTGACGCATCTTGAGTTCGAGAGCAAAGCGGAAGCGCAGGCAGAAAACTTCCAGAAGATGGTCTTAGCGATGGCAGAAGATATTCGCGTCATCATCGTTAAGCTAGCGGATCGTCTTCACAATATGCGTACGTTGGGTGCTATGCGCCCAGATAAACAGCGTCGTATCGCTAAAGAGACTCTGGATATCTACGCGCCGATTGCTGCCCGTTTGGGTATGCGTGATGTTCAGGTAGAGCTAGAGGATTTAGCGTTTAAATCTTTCCACCCGATGCGTGCTAAGTACATTCGCCGTGCGGTGGTGCAAGCGCGGGGGCAGCGTAAAGATATTATCTCTGAGATTCAGGAGGCCATTAATCGCCGCTTGAAACAGGAGGAGTTAGTCGGTGAAGTGACCGGCCGTGAGAAACACCTCTACTCAATCTATCGCAAAATGAAGAGCGAAAATCGCAGTTTTGCCAGCATCATGGATGTGTTCGCTTTTCGTATTGTTACGACATCTGTTGATAACTGTTACCGAATTTTAGGCGCAGTACATAACCTGTTTAAACCCGTACCGGGGCGCTTCAAAGATTACATTGCTATCCCAAAAGCAAATGGCTACCAATCGCTGCATACCGATCTGTTTGGTGCACGCGATATTACTATTGAGGTACAGATCAGAACCCATGAGATGGATGCCGTCGCTGCGCAGGGTATTGCCGAACACAGCCACTACAAACAGAGTGGCGATGGCAGCAGTGCCGAAGGCTCTTACAACCGTGCGCGCAAATGGCTACAAGGCCTGCTTGAAATGCAGCAGGCTGCCGGTGACTCGATGGAGTTCATCGACAGCGTTAAGAAAGAGCTGTTCCCAGATGAGGTCTATGTCTTCACTCCGAAGGGACGCATTCTTGAGCTACCGAAAGGGGCAACCCCGGTCGACTTTGCTTATGCGGTTCATACCGACGTGGGTAACTCCTGTATCTCCTGTCGTGTTGATCGACATCTATCGCCGCTGTCAGAGCCGCTGAAAACCGGTCAGACCGTTGAGATCATCACAACCCCACGTGCCCAACCCAATATGGCTTGGCTCAACTTTGTTGTGACCGGTAAAGCAAGGACAGCGATTCGCCACTTCTTGAAGAACCAAAAACAGCATGAGTCGATCGAGTTGGGTCGTCGCCTGTTGAACCAGTACTTGGCTCAATATGAGATCAGTGATCAACAGCTTGATCAGAATAAGCTGGACAAGCTGTTACAAGATTTGAACTTCGAGACTCTCGATGATCTGTTAGAAGATATCGGATTGGGTAATCGAATGGCTTACGTCATCGCTCAGCGTCTACAACCGACGGATGGTGAATCTGACGAACCAGAATCACTTATTGGTACAGACGGTAAACCGATCTCGATTCGGGGTGCAGAAGGCATGGTCATGCACTTTGCTCGCTGTTGTTACCCCATTCCTGGCGACAATATTGTCGGTAATATCTCGGCAGGACGTGGCTTGGTGGTGCACCGCTCTGACTGTCGCAACCTCAACGGTAAGCGTGACGAGACCACCAATCGCAACATCTACATCGAGTGGGGCGAAACAGGTGAGGATGAGTACACCACCGTTTTAGAAGTTCAGGTTGAATCACAACGAGGCATCATCGCACAGCTGGCGATGGCGGTCTCTTCAGTAGGCGGGAACGTCAATCAGCTACTGTCAGGCGAGAAAGATGGTCAGATGAATGCCGTTACCATTGAACTGACAGTGACCAACCGTGTTCATCTGGCGCGGGTTATGAAAAAGCTGCGTGCTATTAAGCAAGTGACCCGAGTGAGTCGAATTTAGCCTAGGCGTGCTCTTGTTCAAGCTCTTCGAGCTGCTCTTGAGTTTCAAACCACTCCAGCTCAACACCCTCTAATTCGCTTTTAGCTTCGGCCTGCTGGCTTAGTAGGGCCTTTAACTCATCTTTGCGTTGATCCGTATACAGATCCGTGTCGGCAAGCTGTGACTCTAGGGCTTCCAACGATTGATTGAGCTTCTCCATTTTCGCATCAAGCTTCTCAAGCGCTTTTCGCAAAGGGCGTAATTTAGAGCGTTTTTCAGCCTCGATGCGTTTCTGCTCTTTCCGATCGGCGGCGCTTTGTGAGCGGCCTTCCGATGCGATGACCGGTGAAGAGTCCTCTTGCCGTTGGGTCGCTAGCCATTTGTGGTAATCATCGAGGTCACCGTCAAACTCGGTCACTTTGCCCTCGGCGACCAGAAGAAACTGATCGACGGTGTTCGCCAGTAGATGGCGATCGTGGGACACCAAGATAATCGAGCCTTCAAAGTCCTGAAGGGCTAGAGTCAGTGCGTGACGAACTTCCAGATCCAGGTGGTTGGTGGGCTCATCGAGCAGCAGCAGATTGGGTTTGTGCCAAGCGATCAATGCTAATGCAAGGCGAGCCTTTTCACCGCCAGAGAAACGTCCAATCGGATCCAGTGCATCATCGCCACTGAAACCAAAAGAACCGGCAAACGAACGCAGTTGAGCTTCGGTTGCCTTAGGAGCAATACGCTGCAGATGCAACAGAACCGAGGCGTTCATATCCAGTGCTTCGAGCTGATGCTGTGCGAAGTAGCCAATCTTTAGATGCTCACCACAGGAGCGCTCGCCACTGATTAGAGGTAGATCTCCGACCAAGCTTTTGACTAGGGTCGATTTACCAGCGCCGTTTCTACCCAGTAGGCCAATTCGCTGACCGGGTACAAGACTAAGTGATACACCGTTAAGAATTTTACTCTGTTCGCTGTAACCCAGTTCCGTGTTGTAGAGATTCAGCAGGGGCGATGAGAGTTTGTCGGAACAGTCGAATCGAAAACTAAACGGTGAATCGATGTGTGCCGCGGAGATCATCTCCATGCGCTCTAGCTCTTTAATGCGGCTCTGCGCCTGTTTGGCTTTGCTCGCCTTGGCTTTAAATCGACGCACAAAGCTTTCGATGTGTGCTATTTGTGCCTGCTGCTTGTCGTAAGCGGCTTGTTGTTGCGCGAGTCGTTCAGCGCGCATGCGTTCAAAAGCGGAGTAGTTGCCTTTATACAGGGTGAGCTGTTGCTGATAGAGGTGTACGACTTGGTTAGCGGTTGCATCGACAAAGGCGCGGTCGTGCGAAATCAGAATCAGGGTGCCTGGGTATTGATTCAACCACTGCTCTAGCCAGATGGTGGCATCCAAATCTAAGTGGTTGGTCGGTTCATCCAGTAGTAGCAGTTCAGATCGGCACATCAATGCCTGAGCAAGGTTAAGACGAATGCGCCAACCACCCGAAAAACTCTGAACGGGTTTGCTAGCGTCATTAGGTGCAAAGCCTAAACCATTGAGTAGAGTGTGGGCGCGGGATTCGGCACGGTAGCCATCAATGGCATCCAGTTGTGCGTAAAGCTCACCTAACTCTGGGCTATGTTCCTGCTCGGCAATGGCCAGTTTGCTCTGCAGCTGGCGCAGCTCCTTGTCACCATCGAGTACATAATCCAACGCGCAACGATCACTGCTGGAGACCTCTTGGGCCATATGCGCAATCTTGCCAGGAGCGGGTTTGTGTAGCTCCCCGGTGTCCTGTGATAGCTCACCTAGAATCAGCTTAAATAGACTCGATTTACCGACGCCATTGGCACCAATAAGGGCGACCTTCCAACCAAAATGGATGTTTAGGTCGGCGTGGTCAATTAGGCGCTGGGCGCCACGTTGTAAACTGAGCTGTTCAAGTCGTATCATGGGCGGCAAGTCTATCACAGCAAGGGCCGTAATCCTCTCTGTTAGATTCCTTATATTTGGAGATATCGTGGTTCCTTCAGGATTAAAACTCGACAACCCTTTGTGGTCTTTCGCCCTAGAGATCTACCCGTCAGTCGCTAAGCCGATGCTATCGATTCAGTCGAAAGGTGGGCGAGTCAATTTAATGTTGGCCGCGCTCTGGTCGGCTTCTGAGCAGATCGAATGGCCTGATTCGGTTCCCGACGCTATTGAGGCGTGGCATCAAAAAATTTTGCCGATTCGGTCGCAGCGTATGTCGTTAAAACCTCAGCTTAATGACTACCCCGAACTTGAAGCCCTGTATCAGCATTTAAAAGGGGTGGAGCTGAACATGGAGCGCGTCGAGATAGCGATGCTTCATCAGTGGCTTGCGCCCAAGCCTAAAGCGATGAACCTGATAACAGCGCAATCTAATTTGGACAGAGTCTCAGCCGGCGTCAGTGATATTGATCAGGATAAGGATGCCGTTCTTCAACGCCTGAAACCGCAAACCTAATGGGTTTTAATCCTGCGGTGTATAGGTTTTAATGTTTCTTTCATCTCATTCAGAGACACTGGTCTCATTGATAACACGAATAAGGATTTTCCAATGAAAAAAGCGGTATTAGCGCTTGCTCTATCTTCTGCAATGCTAGCGACACCTTCTCAGGCGACTGAACTTACGACCGATGATCAAAAGTTGAGTTACGGCATGGGCTTGGTACTTGGTGAGCGTCTAATGGCTGATTTCGACTCTCTTGACTACGATCTACTGAGTCAGGGTGTTAAGGACATGTTCGAAGGCAACAAGCCGTTGATGACCATGCAGGAGCTGTCTGATGTGATGATGGCATTCCAAGCGAAAAAGCTAGAAGCTGAACAGGCGAAAGAGCAAGCACTAGCGGATGCTAACCTGAAAAATGGCCAAGACTTCATGGCAGAGAATGCTAAGCGTGAAGGTGTTGTCACTACTGATACGGGTCTTCAGGTAGAGATTTTGGAAGAGGGCGCAGGCCCTACACCAACAGCAGAAGATAACGTCAAAGTGCACTACAAAGGTATGCTGATCAATGGCCAAGAGTTCGATAGCTCTTACGGTCGTGGCGAACCAGTGACCTTCCCGCTGTCTGGCGTTATCAAAGGGTGGACTGAAGGTCTGCAGATGATTAAAGAGGGTGGTAAAGGACGTCTAGTGATCCCATCTGATCTGGCTTACGGCCCTGGCGGTGCTGGCGGTATGATCGGACCAAACGCGACGCTAGTGTTCGAAGTTGAACTGCTTGCGATCAATCCGGCTGAGTAAATTGCTCATATATAAAAGAGGCTGCCATTTGGGCAGCCTTTTTTGTTTCAGTGTCCCGCAAATTTAGCTAACGGCTTCGCGATGTGTCTCATGCAGCATGGCGATCATCTGATCCTCTAACTCAAATCGATCAGCCAAGGCTTCGCCCAGTTTAGAGACCTGTTCGCTGAAGTAGCGGATATCTTCAACGGTCGCTGCAGGCAGATCAGAGAAACGGTCGTTAAAATCGAGCGCAAGATCGGTTGAAATCTGAATCTTGGGAAGGAGTGCTTGAGCCTCTGCTAGTTGTGAATCGCTGAAGGCTTCTCCCTCTGCTACCAGCTGTTGGTAAACTTCAAAGTGTCCTGATGAGAGGTAGTCTACCAAGAGTTGGCAAAATTCACCCAGTCGCGCATCCAACTCTTCGCCCACTTGAGTATGGGGAATTTCCATTAGAATTCGAATTAACGCGGCACGTTCATCCAGCCAATGGTCAATAATGGTGCTGACACCGCCCCAGCGTTCACGAGCATCTTTGCAGTTCTCTAACATAACAAAACCTCCAACTGAGATTTCAGTCTATGCCGATCGATAGAGTGCTGGCAAGTGATAACTAAGTTCCACTTAGGAGGCTAGGTAGTGCTGAAGGAATTCATCAAAGGGTGCTTCATCTTGTGATTCAGCATCGCGCTGTTTGGCCAGTGACTGTTCAGCCTCTTCAGTTAGTCGATGTTTAACAGCTGGATCAAGCGGTTCGCGTGACAGGGTCTCGCGGTGCACCTGTCCCATTTTGAGCGTCCACTGTTGGAAGGTGAGTGAGCTCGATTTCAGCTCGCTAATAATTTTAGCTGAAGGAGTCAGCTGCGGATCAGCTACCAGTTCATACTGTTTCTGAACCGCTTGTTGATAGGCATTTCCGCCGTGGATCTGATCGAGTAATTCAGCGACCAGAGTCACCTGATCGAGGATGTCGCGAGCAAACTGCTCACGTGACACTTCGCCCTCAAGAGTCTCAAGCATCAGACCTGGGCGACGCCCTTCAGAGACAATCTTGTCTTTGTTGTGAGCTACCATAGCGCATTCAGTGCTAGTAAGTAGTTGCTCACCTGCAAATAAACAGGTTAACAGGAAGGCGTCCATAAAGAGGCTCTGCTGCAGATCGATACCAATCGGCAGCAGTGGGTTGATATCGGTGTTACGTACTTCGATGTACTGAACCCCTCGTTCCATCAGTGCGTGGACAGGTTTTTCACCGCTGAAGGCAACGCGTTTCGGACGAATGTCACTGTAGTACTCATTCTCAATCTGCAACACATTGGAGTTGAGCTGGCGATACTGGCCATCGACTTTAATACCAATCGCTTCATAGGGTTGGTGCGGTTGGTGTATCGCAGCCTGAAGAGAGTCTGAGTAGGTATCAAGATGGTTGAAGCAGACGTTCAGCCCCTCTTGGGCTCTGTTTGAATAGCCCAGATCACTCATACGCAGTGACGTTGCGTAGGGGAGGTAATAGGTATCATCGTCGAGAGGCTCTAGGTGGTGCTCTACAGAGTGCAAGAAATCTTTGCTGACAGCCGGTGATGCACCGAACAGGTAGAGCAGCAACCAGCTGTAACGACGGAAGTTACGAATCAGTGCAAAGTAACGATCGGAGGCGAAATCTTGGTCGCTAAGTTCCGAGTCGCACACCTGTTTCCACGCTGGCCAGAAGGCTTCCGAAATCGAGAAGTTGTAGTGAATGCCTGCGATGGTCTGCATCATCTTTCCGTAACGATGCTCAAGGCCCACACGATAGATGTACTTCAGTTGTCCAATGTTGGAGCTGCCGTATTCGGCAATGCGTATGTCATCTACCGATTTGATCGCACAGGGCATGCTGGCACACCAGAGCGATTCATGACCTAGTAAAGAGTAGGTGAATTGATGCAGTTCGGTCAGCTCTTTGAGTGAGTCGCGCACATCGGTGCTGACTCCGGTAATGAACTCCATCAGAGCTTCAGAGTAGTCGGTCGTGATCTGTCCATGGGTCAGCGTAGAACCCAGCGCGGCGGGGTGGTCTGTCTTGGCAATATGACCGGCACTGTCGATTCGAAGTGCCTCTTTCTCGATGCCGTGACCTAGCTCACGCAACAGATGTTGATGACCGCTTGCAACGAGGCGATCCAGATTCTCTTTAACTGCTTGTAACACCTTGAAGCTTCCTTACTCTTGGTTGGCGAAGTATATCAGAGAGCCTTCAGAAACCACGAGGATTGCAGACGATTTAATTTCATATTCAACATCGGGGTTGTGGGATGCCCTGCAAGGTGGAAAAATCGATATCTGTTTATTTAAAACGCCTATACAGGATAGTCGATGCCCGAGCGTTATACGCCCAAACAGTTCTTACCTTTCCGACCCGAAGTGATTCTAGGTGTGCTTACGCTGTTTGTCGTCTCTTTGATCTACTTGACCCTGTTTACCCGTCAACAGGCATTAGAGGAGCTGCATCAGCAGGCCTCCAGTGAGCTTGATCGTTACCGAGTGTCAGTGGAGCAGAGACTGGATCGTTTTCGTAGCTTGCCCGAACTGTTAGCCGATCATGAATTACTGGCTGATGCGGTCACTGGCGCCGAAGAGGAGCGTGTTGGGCAGGCGAATCTCTATCTGCAACGAGCCGTTGATCTGGTCAATGCATTGGATATCTATGTGATGGACAGTGCGGGCTACACCAGAGCCTCCAGCAACTGGTTTAAAGAGACCAGTTTTATTGGGCGGAACTTCTCATTTAGGCCCTATTTCACCGATGCCATGAAAGGGCAGTCGGGGCGCTATTTTGCTTTGGGCAGTACGACGAATAAACGGGGCTACTACTTCAGTCACCCGATGCACCGCAATGGTGAAATCATTGGGGTTGTCGTCGTTAAGATCGACTTGGATCAGATCGAAGAGCGCTGGAACAACCCGGCCACCGAAGTGATGGTGTCAGATGAGGATGGCGTTATCGTTATCAGTACCGAGCCAGATTGGATGTTTAAGACACTCAGCCCGCTGTCAGATGAGCAGATGAAGCGGATAGCCGAAAGTCTTCGATACGGTGATCAGCCGCTTAATTCTTTGAATATTGCTAAACGCAGTGTGGAGGATGAGCAGTTTGAGATCATTACTGTGCTGCACAATGAGAGTGACAACCCTGCAGCATCGGCCGAGCTCGACACACGACAGTATCTGCTGTTGGCGGACCAGATCTCTAACACTGGTCTGACCGTTCGCCATCTCGCCAATCTGCAAACGGTTGAAGATCGCGTATTGGTGGTGCAGTTGATTACCACGATACTGGGTGTGTTGATCGTTCTGGCCAGTCTTGTGGCCTTTCAGCGACGCCGCATTCGCATTGAGCGTCAGCGCTATACTGAGCGTGAAAGCCGAGTTCGAAAAGAGCAGGAAGCGCGCATTGAAGGCGTGATTAATAATACTCAGGTTGGCCTCTCTCTGATCGATACAGAAGGTAAGATTGAGTACTTTAATCCGGTGCTGGAGAGACTGCTGGGGTATCGCTTGGATCAGATCATCGGCAAGCCGTTTCATGAGCTACTGTCGCCGCAGGATCAGTTACTACTGAAGCGCTATATTGAGTTAGAGGTCGCAACCCGTGAACAGCATCTGAAGCTGGAGGTGGATTGCCTCAACGCTAATGGTAGCGTTATCCCGGTTGAACTGACCCTCAGTAACATGGAGCAGAGTGGCCGTTATCACCTGATTGTCACCTTGGTTGATATCACCGAACGTCGCGAGCATTTACAGGCCTTACAGCGTGCACAAAATGAGCTTGAACGTCGTGTTGCAGAGCGTACTCAGGACCTTCAGGCCGCCAACAAAAAGCTATTGTCCGAGATCGAAAATCACCAGTTAACTCAGAACGAGTTGGTACAGGCGGCTAAGTTGGCGACCATTGGTCAGATGTCAGCCGGTATAAACCACGAGTTGAATCAACCACTGACGGCAATTCGCAATTACGCCGATAACGCCTTGAAGTTTCAGACACTGAATAATGCAGAACGAGTCACGAGCAATCTGCAGCAGATTGCCAATCTGACGCAGCGAATGGCCAACATACTGCACCCCCTGAAAGAGTTCTCGCGTAAGCAAGATCCGCAACAGAGTAGTGTGTCGCTGCGTGATCTGCGCGATGGGGCTATGTCTATCCTTTACGGGCAGTTAGAGCGTCAAAATGTTGAGATCACCTGGCCCGATAACTCGGATCAAATTTGGTTGAAAGCGGATCTTCTGCGTATGGAGCAGGTGATGGTGAATCTGATCAACAACGCTGCTCAAGCGATGGAGCAGAGTGAAGATAAGCAGATTCAGGTTCGTACAGAGTTTCTCGGGGAGCAGATCGCCATCTCTGTATGCGATACCGGACCCGGTTTAAGTGATGAGGCGTTAGAGCAGATCTTTACACCATTTTTTACCACAAAAGAGCATGGGCTTGGTTTGGGGCTTGGTCTCTCTATTTCGCAGCGGATTGTCGAGTCGCTTGGTGGTATGCTTAGCGCCCACAACTTACCCGAGGGTGGCGCCGAGTTTCGTATTCTTCTAAATAGGGCTCAACCACCCAGTGCACAAGCAACTAAGGAGTCCGAGTGACAGAGTCTAGAGCTGACGAGATTCAAGTATTACTGGTAGATGATGACGCCTACATCTTGGATTCGGCTGGGCAAACGCTGGAGCTTGAAGGTTACTCTGTGGTGACCTGTGATCGTGCTGAAAAGGCGTTGGGTATCATCAGTTCAGGTTGGTCGGGGATTGTCGTCACCGATATCAACATGCCGGGTATGACCGGTTTAGAGCTACAGGCTAAGATCAAAGCCATCGATTCTGATATTCCGGTCATCATTATTACCGGTCATGGCGACATCTCTATGGCGGTAACGGCGATCCGTGATGGCGCCTACGATTTCATTGAAAAACCCTTTGCCTCTGAGCTGCTGATTGATGTCGTACGTCGTGCGATCGAAAAGCGCTCGTTAACTCTCGAAAACCGAGCGCTTAAAGAGGAACTAGCCACTCACAACGCGGCAGGCCCTCGTTTAATTGGCGCCAGTCCGCGCATTCAACAGCTGCGTAATATTGTTCGAGCGGTTGCTGATACCCCTGCGGATATTTTGATTCACGGTGAGACCGGAGCGGGTAAAGATCTGCTAGCTCGCTATATCCATGAAAACAGCAGCCGTCGCGGGGCCAACTTTGTCGCCATTAACTGTGGGGCGGTTCCTGAAAACCTAATTGAGAGTGAACTCTTTGGCCATGAGGCGGGCGCCTTTACCGACGCCAAAAATCGTCGAATTGGTAAGTTAGAGCATGCTCAAGGTGGAACACTGTTCTTAGACGAGATCGAAAGCATGTCGATCTCTTTGCAGATTAAACTGCTGCGTGTGTTGGAGGAGCGTGTCATTGAGCGTTTAGGTTCGAACGACCCTATTTCACTGGACTTAAGAGTCATCGCCGCCTCTAAAGTGGACCTGCGTGAGGCTGCCGACCAGGGCGATTTCCGAGAGGATCTCTACTATCGACTCAATGTCGTTCGAGTCGATCTACCCGCCTTACGGGAACGGCGTGAGGATATTCCACTGCTGTTTAAACACTTTGCTCTGGTCGCCTCAGGTCAGTTTGGCCGTGAAGTCGAACCGCTAACACCGGAGCAGATTCAGCAACTTGTCGCCTATGATTGGCCAGGTAACGTGCGCGAACTGCGCAATGTGGCGGAGCGTTTTGTGCTACTCGGTGAGCTCAATTGCGGGGAAGCGGGCGAGTTGGAGAGTAATCAGAACACCGTAATGAGCTTGCCTGATCGCGTTGAGTACTTTGAGAAAACGTTGATTCAAACCGAATTGGCGCGTCATGCTGGCTCAATCAAAGAGACGCTGGCGGCCTTAGGTCTACCCAGAAAAACCCTCTCTGACAAAATGCGTAAGTACGGTCTTGATAAAGCGGACTACAAATAACGCACCCGGTTGTCAGGACCAGACTATTCGTTATACTTGCCCGCTTGTTTGAATATAAGGCGACTCTCTATGTTGGGTTCAATTGCAGCTGTTTGGGGTATTGTTGGCGTTGTTGCTCTGTTGAGCAGTGCAATCTATCGCTTAGCACCTATGGCTTTGGAACTTCCGTTTGCTGAATTGAGTTTTGGCCATTGGGTGGCACTGGCTTTCTCGTTGGTCTTTATGGGCTTTGCCGAGGGATATCGCGGCTTCCAGCAAAACTTTTCACCTCGTGCCGCTGCTCGAGCGCGATACCTTCGTCACCATGTGACGCCTGCGCGTTTGGTACTCGCACCGCTCTTTTGCATGGGGTTCTTCCATACCACTAAGAAGCGCAAAATCGTCAGCTATTCACTGACCACATTTATCATTGTGTTGATCATTGTGGTGCACTCTATCCCGCAACCTTGGCGCGGCATTGTCGATGCTGGTGTCGTACTGGGTCTGACCTGGGGAACTATTTCGTTGCTGGTATACGGAATGAAAGCGCTAACTAAAGAGGTGTTCGACGTCTCACCCGAGACCCCAGAACACCACTGATGTTTTTCGGTTAACCTAGGAAGAGCTGGTAGGCTGGGTTGGTGGTCTCTTCAAACCAGGTGTAGCCCAACTCGTCTAAATACTTACGCACTTCAGAACGCTCTTTCTTAGGCACTTCCATACCCACTAAAACGCGTCCATAGGCAGCGCCGTGGTTGCGGTAGTGGAACATTGAGATATTCCAACGCCCACCCAGAGTATTTAGGAACTTCATCAACGCGCCTGGACGCTCTGGAAATTCAAAGCGGAAAAGCGCTTCGTCACCACAGGCATCAGGCTTGTGACCGCCAACCATATAGCGAATATGACTTTTTGCCACCTCGTTATCGGTAAGATCTGTCACTTCATCTAATGCGTCGTTGAGTTCGGCCAGTAACTCTTCGCGACCATCATTGTTTTTACGGATTTGCACACCGGCAAAAACCACGGCCGCATCGCTGTCGCTATAGCGGTAGTTGAACTCAGTGATGTTGCGATTCCCCAGCGTTTTACAGAACTGCTTAAAGGCACCTGGTCGCTCTGGGATTTTGGCCGCTATTAATAACTCACGTTTTTCACCGATCTCTGAACGCTCAGCAACATGACGCAGACGATCAAAGTTTACGTTGGCCCCTGAGTTGATGGCGATTAGATTTTTGCCGGTGCACTGCTCGCGCTCGACATAGCGTTTGAGGCCGGCAACCGCTAGGGCACCTGCGGGTTCTGACACCGCACGGGTATCGTCAAAGATATCTTTAATGGCCGCACAGATCTCATCCACGCTGACGGTGATCACTTCATCGACATGATCTTTACAGATTTCCCAAGTGTGCTTACCGATCTGAGCTACGGCGACACCGTCCGCAAAGATGCCAACTTGTGGCAGTGTGGCACGACGACCCTTCTCCATAGCCAGTGCAAGACACGCGGACTCATCCGATTCAACGCCAATGATCTTGGTCTCGGGACGAAGGTATTTAACGTAAGCAGCAACACCGGCAATCAAGCCGCCACCGCCGACCGGTACAAAGATCGCCTCGATGGGGCCAGTATGCTGGCGCAACATCTCCATCGCAACGGTACCCTGTCCTGCAATGACATCGGGATCATCGTAGGGCGGGATGTACGTTAAGCCTTTCTCTTGCTCCAGTTTTGCAGCATGCTGGCGCGCATCGTCAAAGGCATCACCGTGCAGAACCGCTTTTCCGCCCAAGCGACGCACGTTGGTGACTTTCACGTCTGGCGTGGTTTTGGGCATGACAATGGTCGCTTTGATACCAAGGTACTTAGCCGCATTTGCAACGCCTTGAGCATGGTTGCCGGCGGATGCAGTAATAACACCGCGCGCCTTCTCTTCATCGGTCAGCTGAGCCATACGGTTGTAGGCACCACGAATTTTGAACGAGTAGACAGGTTGTTCATCCTCACGTTTTAGTAGGACTTTGTTACCTGTGCGCTCGGACAAACCGGGTGCGTCATCCAGTGCGGTTTCGACGGCTACGTCATAAACACGCGCTTCAAGAATTTTTCGTATGTATCGCTGCATAGTGATCAAGAGCTGTTTTGCTTAAGAAATATGGATGCAAATGGTATAGACTCACTGCTATTGCGTCTAGATAGCCAGGCAAATGGCTGCTAAAACACCCAAAAATTGACTGTTTAGAGATGGATTGATGACTCAAGACGAAATGAAACAGGCTGTCGCACAAGCGGCACTGGATTATGTACTGCCAAAATTAAAAGCGGATTCGGTGATTGGTATCGGAACCGGCTCTACGGCTAACTGCTTTATTGATGCATTGGCAGCACACAAAGGTGCATTTGAATCGGCCGTGGCGAGCTCGGAAGCTTCTGCCGAGCGTCTGCGCGCACATGGCATTGAAGTGGTTGATTTGAACTCAGTCTCAGGCATTGAGGTCTACGTCGATGGCGCCGATGAGTTCGATCCACACCTAAACCTAGTCAAAGGTGGTGGTGGTGCGTTGACTCGCGAGAAGATTGTCGCAGCAGCATCCAAAGAGTTTGTCTGCATTGTCGACCAGACTAAACAGGTGGATGTATTGGGTGCTTTCCCTCTGCCGGTAGAGGTAATTCCGATGGCTCGTTCTTACGTAGCTCGCGAGTTAGCGAAGCTGGGTGTTCAGCCTGAATACCGCCAGGGCTTTGTAACCGATAATGGCAACATCATCTTGGATGTCCACGATATGGAGATCCTCAATCCAAAAGGGCTAGAGCGAGAGTTGAACGACTTGGTGGGTGTTGTCACCAATGGTCTGTTTGCGCTTCGTCCTGCAGATATTGTTCTGATGGCAACGCCAGAGGGTGTTGAGACACTGACTGTCTAAGTCGGAAAAGTACAGCCAAAAAAAAGGAGCCATTAGGCTCCTTTTTTGTTGGTTGAGTGGCTTACCACTGAACAACCTGAGTCAATGCGATGCTGACTGGCATAGTGATCCAAGCAAGAGCAACTAGGTTGATTGCGATCCAGCCCCAGCCAGAATTGTCACGGAAGTTTTCGTCGTGTGCCATGGTTTTAAACCCTCAAATTTGTTGATTTAGATCAAAATTTGAGCGAATTCTACACATCTTTGATCAAAAATAACACTACTCCAATAGTGGAATTAGCCGTAGTTTTACCCATGGGATTTAAGAATGGCATAGCACTGCTCTATCTTAAGTGGAGCACGCAGCAGACTGGCTATCGCAATAAACGCGAAACTGGCCAGTATTGGCAGAGTGAACCACAGCTCCCAGTGAGCAGAGAGCGGTATCTTCAACAAAAACTGATTCATGGCTGCCAAGGTGATCTCTGCACTGAACACAGCGAGTGAGCCACACACTAGACCCAAAAGACCAAACTCCAAGAGATCAAGCTGTTTGGTCTCAGTCGCTCTTGCCCCTAATGTCTGCAGCAGTGCCACCTCAGTTTTACGCTGTTCTAAAGCTTGGAGCAGGGTGATAGTGACCAGAATAAGGCCAGTCGCCAGTGTCATGATCAACACAAAAGCCGAGCTTTCAGCGAGTCGTTCTAACCAGCCAGCGAGCTGTTTCATCAGTTGATCGATGTCGATCAAGGTTAACGACGGGAATTCGCGAAGCAGTTCGTTCGCCTGTGCTTTGCGCTCCTCGGCCAGTTTAAAGCTAGTGATCCATGTGCCCGGATAAGATTGCAGTGCTGCTGGCGAAAAAATGACGTAGAAGTTGGGCTGGAAAGATTCCCACTTCACTTCACGCACACTGGTGATGACACCACTGACGGGTTGGCCACCGACGTCAAAGCCGAGCTTGTCACCCAGTTTAAGCCCTAGATCCTCCAGCATGTCCCGCTCGATTGAGATCTGATGCTCGCTAGAGTCTGAATCCCACCACTCACCTTGGATGATTTGGTTATGCACCGGTGGTTGCTGACGCCAGGTCAGGTTTAACTCACGGCGTAGAGAGTTATCTTTTAGTTGCTCTTCGTTGAGCTGAGGTCTAATCGGTGCATCGTTAAGGTCCACTAATCGCCCGCGTATCATGGGATAGAGTTCGGTATCAATGTCGCGATCCGCCAAAAACTGATCGACCCCTGGCTTTTGCCACTCTTGGATATTGATTAAGAAGTAGTTCGGCACGTCCTCAGGGAACTGCGCTTGCCACTCTTTGACTAAGTCCTGACGAGCCACCCAGATAACGCTTAACAGCATCAGCAACAGAACCATGACCCCCGCTTGTAATCGGTGCCATTTACGTTGCTGGCGCAAACGCATGATGAGCAAACGCCCAAGGGAAAGGCGGTTAGCTAAAAAACGCCCGAGGCTGTGCAGAATCAGTTGGGCCAACCACCCGAACAGTAGGCCGCTGATACCCAGCATGATCAGTAATACCGCAGCAGCGGCAGGCGCCGCCAAAAATAGCAGTAAGACGGCGCTTAGCAGTACCAGACTGACGAGGTAGAGCCCCCAGCTTGCTTTTTGAGTCGTGTTTGTCTGGTCGCTTCGTAGTAACTGTGCAACGGGCACCTTGGCCTGCTCCAGTGCTGGAGGCATGCCGAGTAGAAGTAGCATCGCATACCCCAACGTAGGGCCTATTAAGTAACTACTCCACTGCGCGTTAGGGAGCGCTTGTGGAAGCAGACCGGATAGCCAGATATCGGCTAGGCCAGCGAGAAGAGTGCCAGCGACACCACCAATCACCGCGATAAGGGTTGCGGCTATGCCAAGCTGCCAAAAATAGAGCCTTACTAAGGCGTTGGGTGTAAGACCCATACTTAAGAAGAGCGCGCTGCGACTCTGCTGTGCATGACCGAAGCGACGCAGTGCCAACAGAATGGTCAGTGATGCAAGCAGTAGGGTCGTCAGTGAACTCAAGCGAACATAGGAGAGACCGTTAGCGAGAGCGTTACCGGTGACCGGTTGATCATTGATCAGTGACAGTATCCGCTCGTGGTTCTCCAGCGTCGGTTTTAGACGTGCCTCGTACGTTTTAAGCTGATCATTGTCACCACTGATCAGTAGACGGAACTCGGCTCTAGAGCCAGGACCCAGTACCGCGCTCTTCTCAAGATCTTGCTGATTGACCAGAAGATGTGGGTTGAGTGTGTTGAAACCGCTGCCTCTATCGGGGGACTGCTTTAACCTGGCGGTAAGCACTAGATCGGCGTAACCGAACTGCAGGGTATCTCCAATCGACAGACCCAGTTGATCAATAATGCGCTCTTCAGCCCATGCGGTTCCCGGCTCAGGTGCCGCTACTTGCATAGGTGGATCAGTAATCACCTCTCCCCTGAGCGGGTAGGGATCAGAGATTACTTTGGCTGAGCTTAGGATGAGGTTGTCACCAGCACCGACCATGGTGGGAAATTGAATCACTCGGGTGGTGGTTAGCCCCAGCTCTTCAGCTAGGTCCGTGCGTTGTTCATTAATGGGTCGACTGGATCGAACGACTAGATCGGCCCCTAGCACTGAGGCACTCTCTCTGAGGAGGCCACTCTCTAAACGATCACTGACGATCGATAAAAAGCTGGTCAGTGTCACAGCGAGTAGAGCCGCAAGGATTAATACTCGCCACTCAATGGTCCGCAGTTGGACCCACAGCTGACGCCTTGCAATACGGGGGATGGCAGAACTCATGATAGCTCCTCGATAGCCCCATTACTCAGTTGAATTCGACGCTGACAGCGTTTTGCTAGCTCAAGGTCGTGAGTGATCAATATCAGCGTTGTGCCCTGTTGCTCGTTTAATGAGAAGAGCTGTTCAACGATTTGCTGCCCCGTCGCTTCATCGAGGTTGCCGGTAGGCTCATCGGCAAAGAGCAGGGCAGGGTTACCTGCAAAAGCACGCGCTATCGCCACGCGTTGCTGCTCGCCACCGGAGAGTTGTGAAGGATAGTGATCAGTTCGATCACCCAGCCCGACGTTTTGTAGCCATTCCGACGCTGTTGCCTCCGCGTTTTGCTGCTGGCGAATCTCAAGGGGTAGTGCGACGTTGTCCTGTGCTGTTAGCTCGGGCAGTAGGTGAAAGGATTGGAAAATAAAGGCAATTTTATCGGCTCTGAGTTTTGCTCGTTCTGCATCCGACAGTGACTCTAAAGGCTTACCTTCAAATTCGACTGTCCCAGAGGTGGCCGTATCCAACCCCGCAAGCAGACTGAGTAGCGTCGATTTACCGGCGCCAGATTTACCGATGATCGCTATCGTCTCCCCGGCATTAATGGTTAGGTTGAGATTGACGAACAGATCCAGTGTTCCGCTTCCGGTCTTAAACTGTTTTCCCAGCTGTTTTGCTTCAAGTAGAACGGAGCGGCAAGTCATGGTGTCCTCTTAATGATCCAATAGTCTTCTAATACCCTTACGACTATTATTAATTTTGGGTTTGTTACGTCGCTTTTAAAGGTTCGAGGTCGTTTTGTTAAAGAATTTTATACTGCACTTATTCATCGTTTTTGGGTTAGCGCTGCCGGTTAAGGCAGCGGATATTATGGTGTTGGGAGATAGCCTCTCGGCCGGTTATGGATTAACCCCGGGTGAAGGTTGGGTAGAGTTAATGGAACAGCGTTTGGAAGGTTCCGGTCTGACGTTATTAAATGCCAGTGTCAGTGGTGAAACCACAGCCGGGGGGCTGGCGCGACTTCCCGATCTGTTAGAGCTACACGAACCTAAATGGGTCCTGCTTGAGTTAGGAGCCAATGACGGTTTACGCGGTACCCCTCTGAATATTATTCAAACCAATCTTGAAGCATTGGCCAATAAGATTACAGAGTCAGGTGCAAAGCTGATTGTGATTGGTATTCAGCTACCGCCCAACTATGGTCCACGATACACCCGCGCTTTTTTTAATCTATTCCCTCAGCTAGCTGATGCATTTGATGCGCCACTCGTGCCTTTCTTATTAGAGGGCGTGGCGACCGATTGGGATCTGATGCAGTCAGACGGCTTACACCCTAAAGCGGTAGCCCAGCCGATCATTCTTAAGACCGTGATGAGCGTTGTGGGACCGGAAATAGGCGTGCAGTAGACAATAAAAAAGAGAGCCGAAGCTCTCTTTTCAATGACGGGCTACTGATTAAGTCGCTAGGTTTGCGTTAGCAAAGTCCCAGTTCACAAGTGACCAGTAACCGTTTAGGTAATCTGGACGTACGTTGCGGTAATCGATGTAGTAAGCGTGTTCCCAAAGGTCAACAGTTAGGATCGCAGTCTGACCGTTAGTCATTGGCGTGCCTGCGTTGCTAGTGTTAACGATCTCTAGAGAACCGTCAGCGTTTTTAACCAACCAAGTCCATGAAGAACCGAAGTTGTTAACCGCTTTGTCGTTTAGCTCTTCTTTGAACTTGTCGAAAGAGCCCCACTGAGCGTTGATCGCGTCAGCAATAGCGCCTGTTGGCTCACCGCCACCGTTTGGTGATAGGCAGTTCCAGTAGAAGGTGTGGTTCCATACCTGTGCTGCGTTGTTGAATACGCCGCCAGCTGGTGCCGTTTTGATGATCTCTTCTAGAGATTTACCTTCAAACTCAGTACCTGGTACTAGGCCGTTTAGCTTAACCACGTAAGTGTTGTGGTGTTTGCCGTGGTGGAATTCTAGAGTTTCAGCAGAGATGTGTGGTTCTAGTGCATCTTTTGCGTATGGCAGTGCTGGAAGTTCAAAGCTCATTTTATGCTCCAATCATTTCAGTTAGTCAGGGCATAAAAACCCTGGCGGTAAGTTAGTGGATGCGATCATATCACCTTTCGCCCGACTATTAATGGCACAAAAAGTAATGTCTTTAGATCACTCGGTTGTTTCGTATCTGCAACTAAAGATAGCTGAAATTATGTTCACCTCTGATTACAATGCGGCCATCTTGATCATTTACAAGGCTTAAAGCATGTCAAAGGTTCTGTTGTGGATCGCCGTTGTTATGGGCGCCATCTACATTGTTCGTGTTAACTACTTTGGATCCAAAACCTACGAACCGTTTATGAACGGTTGTCTGGTGTCAGGTGCCTCTGAAGCGCGCTGCAGCTGTCTAACCGATTATGTCCACGAGCGCTTTGACGACTTGGAAGTCGGTCGCATTCTGCGTAGTGATCGGTCTGATGCTGGTTTTTCTGAGCGCGTGGATCGCGTTATTGCAGCTGGTACGTTGGCCTGTAAGTCTGCGGATCAGTAACTACTGCTCGGCAAGCCATTGCTTGACCAGAAACAGTGCGGCAATGGCTCGGCCTTCATGAAAATCACTCTGCATCGCCAGTGTCTCGATATCCGCCAGTGGGTATTTCACAACTTCCAGAGGCTCTGGCTCATCCCCCTCTAAGCGACTCTCATAAAGATCTTGTGCCACAACCAGCGTCAGTGAGTTGCCCATGTAGTTGGGCACCGCGCTCATATTCCGGATAACCTGAAGTTGATTGGCAGCAAAACCCGCCTCCTCTTGAAGCTCACGATTGGCTGCCTGTAGTGCATCTTCGCCAGGATCGATCACCCCTTTGGGTAGTGTTAAGACATAATCATCAAAGCCGGTCGCATACTCTCGAATCAGAACGATGTTCTGTTGGGCATCGATGGCAAGCACCATGACGGCGCCTCGGCCCTTGGATGCCAGGCGTTCAAATCGACGCTCCTCACCATTGCTGAAGCGAAGGTCGACCTGCTCGACATGAAACAGCGCACTCTTCTCTGGCTTAGTGACCTTCAAAATTTCCGGTTTGATCGGCATACTGGTATCCAAATAACGTTTCCTAGAGTGTTCCCCGATTATGCTTCAATGGCAAGAGATAGACACCGTCTTCTTAGATATGGACGGCACCCTGTTGGATCTTCACTTCGATTCACACTTCTGGCTTGAGTTTCTGCCTGCTCGTTACGCAGAGATTCACCAAATCGATGTTGAAGAGGCTAAGAAATATATCCTGTCGAACATTATGGAGGAGCAGGGGACATTAAACTGGTACTGCTTTGACTACTGGAGCGAACGCTTTCAGCTTCCGATTGCTGAGTTAAAACATGAGGTGGCCGATAAGATTGGCTATCGCCACTCTGTGCCCGAGTTTCTTGCTTGGCTCAAACAGAGTGGCCGACGTGTGCTGATTGTCACCAATTCGCACCGTGCAGGGGTTGATTTAAAGTTCTCTCGTACCAATTTAGCGGATGAGGTACAGGGTGTGATCAGTTCACACGACTATGGCTATCCGAAAGAGTCGCAAGCCTTTTGGGAGACTCTTATGAAGCATGAGCCCTTCGACCCTGAGCGTACATTGATGGTGGATGACAGTCTACCGGTTCTGCAGTCCGCACATGATTTCGGCATCAAGCATCTGCTAACGATTGATCAGCCTGATCTGCAGATGCCCCCACGCGACATGAGTGATTGTGATTTTATGTCGATCAATGATTTTAATGAGGTAATGGTAAACGAATGAGTAGCGGTATCCGTCTAGATAAGTGGCTTTGGGCTGCCCGGTTCTACAAGACCCGAGGCATTGCCAAAGAGATGATTGAAGGCGGTAAGGTGCACTACAACGGGCAAAGAGCAAAGTGCAGTAAAGCGGTTGAGATTGGTGCCAAGCTTAAGATTCGTCAGGGCTACGACGAGAAAGAGATCGAGATCGTTGCACTCTCTGATCAACGTCGTGGCGCGCCAGAAGCTCAAAAACTCTACGTTGAGACTCAAGCCAGTATCAATAAGCGCGAAGAGAACGCAGCGATGCGTAAGCAGTTGGGCTCAGGGCCTGATGCACGACCGGATAAAAAGAGCCGTCGTGAGTTGTTGCGGGTTAAAGGTTATTTACGAGATTGATAGCTGAAACCTGCACCAATTCCGCGTAAAATCGCGCCCCAATTGTTAAATTATTATAGGTCTTCTGATGAGCACACCTGATCAAATTCAACGCGTCCTGTTTGATAATGCCGACGTGCGAGGCGTTGTTGTCGGTCTTGAAGAGAGTTTCCAGCAAGCGATTGCTTATGGTGACTACCCGGATGAGATTCGCCACCTGTTGGGCGAGATGTTGGCGGCGGTTGTGCTACTCAGTTCAAACTTGAAGATCGAAGGGCGTTTGTCACTTCAAGCACAGGGCGACAGTGGACTGCGTCTGCTTCTTGCTGAGTGCAACGATAAAGGCCAGGTCCGTGCGATTGCTCGTTTTGACGAAGAGACCCTGAAGCACGGCGAGCGTTTCGATCACTCCTTTGTTAATGGTCGCATGGCGTTGACCATGGAGCCTGAACAGGGTCAGCGTTACCAAGGCATTGTACCGCTTGAAGGGGCGAGCGTTGCCGAGTGTATCGAAGGCTATTTCCGCCAATCAGAGCAGCTACCCACGCAACTTATTCTGACCACCAATGGTCAGCGTGCCGCTGGCATGATGCTGCAAGTGTTACCGGCTGCTGGCAATGGCGATGAGGATTGGAATCACATCTCTACTCTGGCGCAAACCCTGCAAAACGATGAGCTACTCGAGTTGGATAACGAGACACTGTTGTATCGTCTTTTCCACCAAGAGAGCGCACGTATCACAGATCCCGAGCCGTTAAGCTTCTCGTGTGACTGTTCACGTCAACGCAGTGCGGCCGCACTGCAAACGATGACCGAAGAGGAACTTTTAAGCCTTGCTGAAGAGCACAAGGGTGTCGTATCAACAACTTGTCATTTCTGTAATCGCAGCTATGATTTTGATGCGCAAGACATTAAAGCACTGTTCCACAACGATGGGGCATTGAACGAGAGTGACTCGTTACACTAAAGGTTATCGATCTGGGGGTTTGTTAGAGCCCCCGGCTATGAGATAATCGCGCACCTACAAAAAGAGTTGGCCACGACCTTTCAAACCAACCACCAAAAATATTATTTAAATTATTTTCCGCGTTCCGCCCTCTTTGAGGACGGTAACTTTTAGGTACAAATGGGTTAAAGCCCAAGGGATCAGTTGATGACTAAAGAGTCAATCGCAGAGAATCACCTTAACCTGACGCCTGCCGCGTTGGTTGAGGCTGCTATCGCACGCAATGAAGGCGTACTAGCAAACACAGGTGCACTTGTCGTTACTACCGGTAAGCGTACAGGTCGTTCACCAATGGATCGTTTCATCGTCCAAGAGCCAAGCACATCCGATGCCATCTCTTGGGGGCCAATCAACCGTCCATTCGACGCAGACAAGTTTGATGCATTATGGGCGCGTGTTGAAGCGTACATTTCTGAGCAAGAGTCTTTCACTTCTGAAGTGCATGTCGGTTCTGATCCAAGTCACTACCTTGCAGTGCGTATGACAACTGAAACTGCATGGCAAAATCTTTTTGGTCAAAATCTCTTCATCCGTCCAAGCGACTACAACCCTAAGGGTAAAGAAGAGTGGCAAATTCTTAACGCTGCTGGTTTCGAGTGTGAGCCAGAGCGTGATGGCACCAACTCTGATGGCTGTGTCATTCTGAACTTCGCACAACGTAAAGTGTTGATCGCCGGTATGCGTTACGCGGGAGAAATGAAGAAAGCGATGTTCTCTGTACAGAACTTCCTTCTACCTGAAAAAGACGTGCTACCAATGCACTGTTCAGCGAACATTGGTGAAGATGGCTCAACGACGCTCTTCTTCGGTCTTTCAGGTACTGGTAAAACAACCCTTTCTGCAGACCCAAGCCGTTACCTAATCGGTGATGATGAGCACGGTTGGGCGAAAGGCGGTGTCTTCAACCTAGAAGGCGGTTGTTACGCTAAGACAATCAACCTTAGCCAGAAAAACGAACCGATCATCTGGGATGCAATCCGTTTTGGTGCAATCGTCGAGAACGTTGTTCTAGACGAGTGTCGTGAAGCGGATTACAACGATGTCAGCCTGACAGAGAACGGTCGTTGTGCCTACCCGTTGAGCCATGTTGAGAAGCGTTCGGCGACTAATATGGGTGACGAGCCAGATAACATCGTATTCCTAACCTGTGACCTAACCGGCGTACTGCCTCCTGTCTCTATCTTGAGCAAAGAGGCAGCGGCGTACCACTTCCTATCTGGCTACACAGCGTTGGTTGGCTCTACAGAGATGGGTTCAGGCGGCGGCATCAAGTCGACCTTCTCAACCTGTTTTGGTGCACCATTCTTCCCGCGTCCACCAAGCGAGTACGCAGAACTACTGATCAAGCGTATCGAAGAGTACGGCTCTAAAGTTTACCTAGTGAATACCGGTTGGACCGGCGGTAGCTACGGTACAGGTGAGCGTTTCAGCATCCCAACGACTCGCGGCATTATCTCAGCGATCCAACACGGACACCTTAAAGATGTGGAAACTAAGCACATCCCTGGTCTAAACCTAGAAGTGCCTGTGACCGTTCAGGGTGTTGATGACAACCTACTTGTGCCACGTGATACTTGGGCAAACGGCGCCGATTATGATGCTGCTTGTGCCGATCTGACCGCACAGTTCGTTAACAACTTCGAAAAATTTGAAGGTGTTGATGAGAAGATCATTGCTGCAGGCCCTCAAATTTAAGAGGCTGCATGCAGTATAGAGAGGCGACCTAAGGTCGCCTTTTTTATTGCTGTGAAAACTAATTTCGAACTTAAACCTTGGGTACTCCATGTAAGAAACACCTGGCTTTGGCGGTGTAAGTTAATCTGTGATTCAATAGAAAAAAATATCAAGGGTTTAAAGGAGGGTCTGAACGATGTTAGATGAGGACTTAATCGCAGACTGGCTCGGACCTGTATACCAAATACTTCGTTGGCTTGGTTTTTCTGAAGCTTGGCACTTTGGTGGGTTGTTCATCTTCTTCGCTGTAGGCTTCATTGTTTCCATAAAATTCACGTCCAAAAAACCAGCCATAACTTTGAACCAATCTGAAATCGATGCGGTTCGCGAGGCAAAAAATAAGAAGGGGTTGTCAGGAATACTTGCAGCTTTCAAAGCAGGTGAACAAGTGGGCAGCAGAAACAAAAAAAATAAATGAGACTGATATCCACTCAGGACAGAGGGGCTCTTCTATGAACAATCAAATAGCAGCTGTGTTGAGCGTGTTAATGCTAGCGGTTCCAGTTCAAGCCGAAGAAAACCCAACGCGTGACGATTTCTCCGATGTATTAAAACAACCAATGCCTGACTATCTCACAGACGTGATCGACAAACCGGACTATCGGATGAAATGGAACGGTCTGTTTGAAGGCGAGGTTGGTGTAGATCAGTGGTTGGCTGAATACCTGGACAACGGTGCCGTGGAGCATCCAGTTGAGTACGTAGAGGAGGGCGGTTTCGTTTTTGAAATTTATAGTCTGTGTGAGCCTCACAACTGTTGGGGTAGCAAATTTACGTTTGTCGTCTCCAAAACATGCCCTCTAGTTCATGGGGTGATGACTAGTTTCGACGAAGTGACTCGCCAATTCGGCGTAAAGCTGAAGTTCTATGATGGGGACAAGCCAATTTATGTTCTGCCTCAGTTTGCAGACCTTTGCAGAGCTGAGCTCAAATAACTCTCGTTATCAACTATAGCCAAAAGGTTATCAGACCGATAAACAGATCTAATTTCATATTACTGAGGCTTGGGGGTAAATTTTAACTATCTAACAAACAGGAGAAACGCGATGAGTGGTTTCAATGAAAGACTTGATCATATATTGCCTACCATACCGTATTACTGATCAGATTCATGATGAGTACGGTTAGGAAGAATATGGCAGCACAACATTGCGTCACCCGGCGACCCCTATCGATAGGCCCCGTGACTGAGGCTTATGAACGCATGGTGGATGCGGGGGAGGTGCAACGAGATGAGGCACAAGTCACACTAGCCGCAAAACTCGATGCTCTGCATGAGTCGCTTGCCTTGCTCCCGCCTGTCCCTGTGGGTTCCGATAAATCGATAGCGAGCAGTACTACTAGCAACAGCCCGATTTCACTTGGGCGATCCTTAGCGTCCGCTCAGTTCTCTCTTCGAAAGAAACTCAATTTGTGGTCTTTTAGTCCACCACCGCGCGGTATCTATATCCATGGTCCGGTCGGAGTCGGCAAGAGCTTTCTAATGGACCTCTTTTACGCGTCGGTTAAGGCTTCTATTACCAAGCGCCGCGTCCACTTTCATGAATTCATGCTAGACGTGCACCATCGCCTATTTGTCTTCAAACAGAAGCACCCACTAGATGATGTGATGCCTGTTGTTGCACAACAATTGGCACAGGAAGCTCAACTCCTCTGTTTTGATGAATTTCAAGTAACCGATGTTGCCGATGCCATGATTTTGAAGCGACTGTTTTCATTATTATTGGATAGGAATGTCGTAGTGGTCGCCACCTCAAACCGCTCCCCGGATACATTGTATGAGGGAGGCATTAACCGATCCCTCTTTTTGCCATTCATAGACATGTTAAAAGACAGGTTCGACATTATCTCCATGGAGGATTCCGCCAGAGATTATCGACTCGAAACTCGAGCAGATGGTCATTCCTATTTTTGGTCAAACAAGGATGTACATGGCAATAACAACATTCAGTCGCAGCTTAAAGATATATTTGGTGGCACTGTATCGGGAACTGAGGACGAGGTCATTGACGTACGCTTCGGCCGCACCGTCCAGGTCAAACGACATAATGACCGGTGCGCCTGGTTTGATTTTTCCGAGTTGTGTCACCAGCCGCTTGGCGCGTCCGATTATATTTCCCTTTGCGACCGATTTCCGGTCCTCATCATCGACGGTGTTCCGCAATTAGACGTCAATCACCTTGACGAAGGGCGACGATTTTTGACCCTCATTGACCTGTGTTATGAATCTCGCACCCGCTTGGTGCTGGCAGCCAACGTCCCACTCGATGAACTGTTTGTCGATTTCTCAGCGCAAATTGAACGCAGCGATGGCAATGAAGAGTTGTTTGTTAGTGAAAAAGGGGGCAACTCAAGCTCCTTTGCGACGACCATGATTCGTTCCAAAGAGGGTGAAGATATGGAGTGGTCGGCAACGGGTCTAAATGGCGCGTCACTGGCAAAATTATCGGCCGCCAATGATCTAGCCTTCTCTTTTCGACGAGCCGCGTCTCGGTTGGTCGAAATGAGTGGTAAGGAGTGGGGGCGGCAATAACTTTAACGACTCAAGGCCGCCTCTCAGTTTTGAATATTACTCCTGATTTCTCATGAAGAATCGATAGAAGGTTTGATCTGATATCAGAGGTAGTAGTCTTGTAAGTAGGGCAATGATAATTAACGCAAAAGCCAATCTAGCCCAGAGTATGCCGTGCAATTCTGCACCGGTGAGTGCAATGAGTAGGGTGTCTTCAATCAGGCTGTGGCACAGCCCTAGAAGGGCAAAAGAGGCAAAAATATCGCGTCCACTGATGGTGCCTCGCTCTGCTTCACGGATCAGCAATCCGCCACCGTAGGCTAATCCCAGGGTCATCCCTATTAAGCTCATCGGTAAGGCTTCACGTTTGATGCCAATCAGTTTGAGAATCGGTCTAAGCAGATATTCGATGGCGCGCTCTACACCCGTCACTTTGGCAATTCGTAGAACGGCCACTAAGCCAAATATGACGACAACGGTCCAAAACAGCATCTCTAGCTGTGCCTTAATCCAAGACGACCAACTGATATCGCCAATTTCAGGTGCAAAATCGAAACTAACTGGTTGCTGCATGCTGGGCATATCTTGGTAGACCCAATGCATACAGATCGCAAGCCCAAGTGCGCCGCCAATGCGAATCAGAATCATCGGCATTAAGCGGCAACCCCCTCGATAGGTGATGGCGATCTCAACAATCAAGTTGTGAGCGCCCAACATGAGGATGCCCATTAATGTGATCTGCTCAAGTGTCCAGGCTTGTGAGTAGGTGAATAGGACAATTAAGCCTGCGTAGATGTTGGTGAGCAGCGTGGTGGCCCAGACAATGCCGGCAATGGCTGGTAGACCTAGCCACTCAATAGGTGCACTGAGTGTGTCGGCTAAGAAGTCGGCTGCACCGATTAGCTCCAATAGGCGTACAATGACGATGGCTGGGATGAGTATTTTGAACAGGGTCAGGGTAACGCGAACACTGTCCTCTGTGACTTCACGCAGGTGTTTCATTAGTGGATTCATCACAGTTCTCGACATCATTCCCATTATTGGTGAGCAGATGCTATTATTGGGCAAGTTATTTTGCAATTTAAGGTTGATGTCTTGTTAAGACAAGTCTTGCAACCGCTTCGCGTAAAACGCATTGGAGATAAGAACAGATGAGCGAAAACATCCTAAACGTAACTGACGCAAGTTTCGAAGAGGACGTCCTAAAGGCTGAAGGTCCAGTACTGGTTGATTACTGGGCAGAGTGGTGTGGCCCTTGTAAGATGATTGCACCGGTCCTAGAAGAAGTTGCGACTGAGTACGCGGGTCGTTTGAAAGTGTGTAAGTTGAACATCGACGAAAACGCTGAAACCGCTCCTAAGTTTGGTATTCGTGGTATTCCAACACTGATGATCTTCAAAGGCGGCAACGTTGAAGCAACCAAAGTTGGCGCACTGTCTAAGTCGCAGCTAACGGCGTTTGTTGACGCAAACATCTAAATATTAGGTAAAAGGCGGGATATCCCGCCTTTTCTTTGTCTATTGGCTAGACAGCACCACTAACTGGTTATATATTAACACCGTTGGTTGATTTCTGACCAACCCAAATAATCTTCTTCTAATTTCAATCATTCCTGTCTCGCGGCTCTCGTCGTGCACGACACTATTCATAACGAAAAAATGAACCTTACCGAACTCAAACTAAAAAGCATGCCTGAACTGCTCGATATCGCAGCAGAAATGGGCCTAGATAACCTTGCTCGTTCTCGTAAACAAGATGTCATCTTCTCGATCCTTAAGAAGCACGCCCGCAGTGGTGAAGATATTTACGGTGACGGTGTTCTTGAAATCCTACAGGATGGCTTCGGCTTCCTTCGTTCAGCGGACTCCTCTTACCTAGCTGGACCTGATGATATTTATGTATCGCCAAGCCAGATTCGTCGTTTCAATCTGCGCACGGGTGACACCATTGCCGGAAAGATCCGCCCACCGAAAGACAGTGAGCGTTACTTCGCACTGCTTAAAGTGGCTGAGATCAACTACGACAAGCCTGAAAATGCCAAGAACAAAATTCTGTTTGAGAACCTTACGCCACTCTTCGCTCAAAAGCGTCTGCGTATGGAGATCGGTAACGGTAGTACAGAAGATATTACCGCTCGTGTCTTAGACCTAGTGACTCCGGTTGGTAAAGGTCAGCGTGCATTGGTGGTTTCTCCACCTAAAGCCGGTAAGACACTGATGCTACAGAACATTGCTAATAGCATCACACGTAACAACCCAGAGTGTTACCTGATTGTTCTTCTGATTGATGAACGTCCGGAAGAGGTAACCGACATGCAGCGTACGGTGCGTGGTGAAGTGGTAGCTTCAACGTTTGATGAGCCGCCATCACGTCACGTACAAGTGGCTGAAATGGTGCTAGAGAAAGCGAAGCGTCTAACCGAGCACAAGAAAGACGTTGTCATTCTACTTGATTCGATTACCCGTCTAGCCCGTGCCTACAACACGGTTGTGCCTTCTTCGGGTAAAGTACTGACCGGTGGTGTCGATGCGCATGCACTTGAGCGTCCTAAGCGTTTCTTTGGTGCGGCACGTAACATCGAAGAGGGTGGTAGCTTGACGATCATTGCTACGGCTCTGGTTGATACGGGCTCTAAGATGGATGAAGTCATCTTTGAGGAGTTCAAAGGTACTGGTAACGCCGAAGTTCACCTGGATCGTCGCGTTGCTGAGAAGCGTGTCTTCCCTGCGATCAACATTCGTCGTTCAGGTACGCGTCGTGAAGATCTTCTTACAACAGAAGAAGAGCTCCAACGTATGTGGATTCTGCGTAAGCTGTTGGATCCAATGGAAGATGCGGCCGCAACTGAATTTGTCATCGATAAACTGAAGGACTTCAAGACCAACGAAGAGTTCTTCCTTTCGATGAAGCGTAAGTAATCAATCTGAGCGTTTATTTGGCTTAGTATTGAAACAGGGCGAGCATTTACCACTCGCCCTTTTTTGTTTTTGCCGAGGATTGTATGGCGACACCTAAGTACAGAGATCTGCGTGATTTTATTAGCCAGCTGGAAGCTCGTGGTGAGCTTAAGCGAATAACGCATCCTGTCGACCCCAATTTAGAGATGACAGAAATCTGTGACCGCACGTTAAAAGCCGGTGGTCCAGCACTGCTGTTTGAAAACCCGGTTGGTTATGACATGCCGGTATTAGGCAACCTGTTTGGTACACCTGATCGCGTTGCACTGGGCATGGGGGAAGAGTCCGTTTCGGCACTGCGCGGTGTCGGTAAATTGCTGGCGCAACTTAAAGAGCCTGAACCACCTAAGGGCTTTAAAGATGCACTGGACAAAATTCCGCTCTACAAACAAGTGCTGAACATGGGGCCCAAGGTGGTTAAAAAGGCACCCTGTCAGGAAGTGGTACTTGAGGGTGATGACGTCGATCTGGATCTGATTCCGATTCAAACCTGCTGGCCAGGTGATGCTGGTCCTTTGGTGACCTGGCCATTGGTCATTACTCGCGGCCCAAACAAAAAGCGTCAAAACCTAGGTATCTACCGTCAGCAGAAAATTGCTAAGAACAAACTGATCATGCGCTGGCTGTCGCATCGCGGTGGTGCGTTGGATTTTCTTGAGTGGAAGCAACAGCATCCAGGCGAGCCGTTCCCGGTTGCGGTGGCTTTGGGTGCGGATCCGGCGACCATTCTGGGCGCTGTGACACCGGTTCCCGATACTCTGTCCGAGTACGCTTTTGCTGGACTGTTACGGGGTGGGAAAACGGAAGTGACGTCCTGTATTGGTAGCGACCTGCAAGTGCCTGCTAGTGCAGAAATCGTATTAGAGGGTTACATCTACCCTGACGAAATGGCGGACGAAGGTCCGTTTGGTGACCACACCGGCTACTACAACGAGGTCGACAGTTTTCCCGTCTTTACGGTGGAACGCATCACGAAACGTGCTGATGCGATCTATCACAGTACTTACACGGGCCGTCCACCGGATGAACCGGCTGTTCTGGGCGTTGCATTGAACGAGGTGTTTGTACCGATTCTGCAGAAGCAGTTCCCAGAAATTGTCGATTTTTACTTGCCACCAGAAGGATGCTCTTACCGCATGGCGGTCGTCAGTATGAAGAAGCAGTACCCGGGTCATGCTAAGCGTGTGATGCTGGGTGTATGGTCCTTCTTGCGTCAATTCATGTACACCAAATTTGTTGTCGTTGTGGATGAAGACGTGAACACTCGTGACTGGCAGGATGTCATCTGGGCCATTACTACGCGTATGGATCCGGCTCGGGATACGGTGATGATTGAGAATACCCCGATCGACTATTTGGACTTTGCATCCCCTGTGTCTGGGTTGGGTTCCAAAATGGGATTGGATGCGACCAATAAGTGGCAGGGCGAAACGGATCGTGAATGGGGAGAGCCCATTACCATGGATGAGTCGGTGAAACGTCGAGTAGATGATATCTGGGCTGATCTTGGAATCGACGACTAAGTCCCCACTATTTAGTTACCTGACTAGAGTAAATTGTTAATTCACGCATCGCGTGGACTGTTATTTGGAGAGTGAACGTGGCAAGGAAAGTTACGACGATTTTATCGGCTGATCTGTTAAATAGGGATGTTTACCGTATCCGCCTTTTGCTTCCTGAGTCTGAGCAAGCGGGCGCTGAATTTAAAGCGGGACAGTATCTAGATATCTGCCTGCCAGACGGGAAAAAAGCTTCATTCTCTATTGCCTCGGCACCCGAGGCAGGTCGTGAATTAGAACTTCACATTCGCCACATGCCTGACAGTGAGTTCAACGACTCGATTGTCCAACACCTGCTGCATCAACCGAGCGTTGAAGTGGAGTTGGCGATGGGCGACTGCACCATCAATCTAGATGAGCTCAATGACGATCAGCCCATCATCTTTGCTGCCGCCAGTACCGGTTTTTCACAGGTGAAAAGTATTGTTGAGCACCTGATCGCCAGTGCGCGCAAAAATCCGATCCATGTCTATTGGGGCGCGCGGGTTGAAGAGGATATGTATCTCGAAGCGTTGCCGAAGAGCTGGGCAGAGCACCACGCCAACATTCACTTTATTCCTGTCGTTAGTGAACCAGATAAGAGCCCGGGTTGGAGTGGACGTACGGGCTTACTACCAGCGGCCATTGTGGAAGATGTTGACGACCTGACAAAAGCAGAGGTGTTCGCATGCGGATCGCCGGCAATGGTGTATGCACTGTTGGATGCTTTAGAAGAGCAGGGCTTTACTCAGAGTCAGATGAAATCTGACGTGTTTGCCTACGCTCCGCGTCCTTAATCATTAAATTCACCTATGACCCCTGCTATTGATGCTGCCAAAAAGGCAAAAATATCCTTCAATACGCATCAGTATGAACATGCACCCGGGGCCGCTTACGGCCTCGAAGCTGCAGATAAGTTAGCCCTCGACCCAGGTCAGGTTTTTAAAACTTTGATGCTTGAGACTGACCGAGGCCCAAATGCGCTAGCGGTCGCAGTCATACCAGTAGCAGCAACGTTGGATCTCAAAGCCGCAGCCAAAGCGCTAAAACAGAAAAAAGTATCGATGGCGGATCCTCAGGTTGCTCAGCGCTTAACCGGCTACTTGGTTGGAGGGATCAGTCCACTGGGGCAGAAGCGAGTTTTTGCTACCTTAATTGATCAGAGTGCCGAGTCTTTGAAGACTTTGTATGTCAGCGCTGGCAGACGTGGACTTGAGATTGAGTTGGCACCAACTGACCTGTTGAGAGTCACACAAGGTCAGTTTGCAGCGATTGCTAAGTTTAAAAATTAATTAGTTTGGGTCGTTTTAATTCCTAAACTCCTAACCCTTCAAACAGCTCTAACGCCTCTGGATTAGCCAGTGACTCTCTATTTTTAACCGGCTCGCCAACCAGCACGTTGCGTACTGCTAGCTCAACGATTTTTCCGCTTTTGGTTCTCGGGATGTCCGTAACCGCTTTGATGATACCGGGTACATGTCTCGGCGTGGTGTTGTTGCGGATGGTGCGTTTTATCTCGGCCACTAGGTCGTCGGTGAGTTCCAGGCCGTCTGCGAGCACGACATAGAGCGCTACCACGACATCATCCTCTTTGGGTAACCCGACGCAGATGCTATCGGTGATTCCCGCGACCTTTTCGACTTGACGGTAGATCTCGGCTGTACCGATTCGGACACCGCCTGGATTCAATACCGCGTCAGAGCGACCGTGGATGATCACGCCCTTTCGTTTTGTCAGTTCAGCGTAATCACCGTGCGCCCAGATGTTATCGAAGCGTTCAAAGTAGGCTGCTTTGTAACGTTCACCCTGCGGATCATTCCAAAAACCGATGGGGCGGCTAGGGAAGGGGGCTGTACACACCAATTCACCCTTCTCCTCGAGCAAAGAGTTGCCTTCATCGTCATAAATATCAACGGCCATACCTAAGCCTCTGGCCTGTAACTCGCCTGAGTAGACGGGGAGGGTCGGCACACCCAACGCAAAGCATGAGACGATGTCGGTTCCGCCTGAGATAGAGGCCAGATGAAGGTCTTGTTTAACTGAGTCATAGATAAACTCGAAACTTTCCGGTGAGAGTGGCGATCCGGTCGAGAGTATCGATCTAAGCTGAGCAAAGCTGTGGTGCTGATTGGGTAAGTAACCGGCATTCTGAATCGCGGCTATGTACTTGGCGCTGGTGCCGAAGGCAGTGATCTCCTCTTGCTCCACGATGTCCCACAGTGCCGAGGCAGTCGGGTGGAAAGGGGAGCCATCAAACAGAACGAGTGAAGCACCAACTGCTAAACCAGATGCCATCCAGTTCCACATCATCCAACCGCAGGTTGTGAAGTACATTAACCGGCTGTCAGGGCCTAAGTCTGTATGTAGGGCTAGCTCTTTCATGTGCTGGAGCAGTGTTCCGCCAGCGCCATGCACGATGCATTTAGGAACTCCTGTCGTGCCCGATGAGTAGAGGATGTAGAGCGGGTGATCAAAAGGGAGTTCAACAAAATCGATGTCGCCGGCTTGGTCGTCCAGTGCCTCTGACCAAGGCTGTGCTCCCTTGATCCCCGTTAGATCGGGTGAATCATTCAGAAACGGGTAGACCACGACCCCTTCTACACTGGGAATGCGATCAACGATCTCCGGTAGTTTGTCGAGGTTGTTAATCTGTTTGCCTGCGTAGTGGTAGCCATCTACCGTAAAGATCAGTTTCGGTTCAACTTGCCCAAACCGGTCGACGACGCCATTGACACCAAAGTCAGGTGAGCAGGATGTCCAAACCGCTCCCAGTGCTGTGGTGGCCAACATCGCAATGATCGCCTCTGGCGCATTGGGTAGGTAACCTGCAACACGATCGCCGGCGCCGATATTCATCTTTTTCAGGTAGCCCTGTACCGATGCAACCTGCTGAAAGAGCTCTGCATAGGTCAGCGTTCTGCGTTTGCCATTCTCACCCCGAAAAATGATCGCAATGCTGTCATCGCGACGTTTTAATAGATGCTTGGCAAAGTTGAGCTTGGCCCCTTCAAACCAACGGGCGTCACGAATTCCAATCCCGGTTTGTAGAACCTCTTGTGCTGGCTGACTGAACTCAATATCGAGAAACTGGCACACCGAGCCCCAAAACTGATCGGGCTGATCGATACTCCACTGCCACAGATCATCATAAGTCGACAGTGCCAGTGAGCACTGGTCGTTCACGCGGTTTTGGAATTCGGTTAAGCGTGCAGCTGCAATGCGTTGATTACTTGGCTGCCATAGCAGTTTAGACATGAGGTTACCTAGGGTTAAGACACTATAAGAACCTTAAGTTAAGGCGTTCATTCACTCAAGCGGAAAAACAGCGGAATTCACTTCGCGAAACCGTTGATGTGCGCAATAAAAAAGGCACCCTGAGGTGCCTTTGATCCTTGGATCTGAACTTAGTTCTGCTCAACAAAGATGTTGGAGAAGAAGTCGGCCAATTCGTCGGTTGCCGATAGTGGCAGTACGTGTGCGATGTACTGGTCTGGACGAACGACGATCATACAGCCTTGCTCACGATCGATACCGCGCATATCGAAGATGTCGCCATTACCTTTATGATCAACACAGAAGACTTTCTCATGATCCTGGATACCCAGCTTGCCCTTCTTAGGAATCAGTAGAGAAGGCATTTTATCGTAATCCAAGTCGTAGAATGTCTGCTGGAATACAGCGCGAACATCAATGACTGAATCGATGTCAGCACCTGACTTGGTGTACTTAACAACCGGTGAGTTGCTGTCGTTCTCTAACCAGTCCGCTAGCGTATGAATGGCAGAGCTTGAGCTGGTGTCGTTTTTGCCTGCAAATGCGTAGATTCTCCAACGAGCATCGGCCTGAGCTGCGTGACCAAGTTGCATGTGCTTAGCATCTGATAGGCGTAGAACCGGCGCTGAGTGGAAACGACGTCCAATCTCTTCTCCTGTTGCTAGTGCTTGGTAAGTTTGTGCACCGGTTAGAATTGATTCATCATATTTAACGGCCAGACCGCCGGTGAACTCCAGATTCTCTTTGAAGGCACGAACGAAACGAGGCTCATCGCCTTTATCCAGTTCAGACGTACCAGGAGGTGCCGACATGATGCGCGCCCACTCGTGGTCGGTCTCAACAAGACGTTTCGCTTCTGTCCAACGCTCTTTAGAGTAAGTGTGTAGTAGAGATGCGTCTGATTGACCAGTCAGTACGTGGACTAACTTCCAGCCTAGGTTGAAGGTATCTTGCATTGATACGTTCATACCCTGACCCGCTTTTGGGCTGTGCGTGTGACAGGCATCGCCCGCAGTGAATACGCGAGGGTTGCGAGTTGCACGCTCTTCATCAGTCACATCATCGAAACGGTCCGTCATGCGGTGACCAATCTCGTAAACAGACCACCAAACAACCTCTTTCACATCGATGCTGTATGGGTGCATGATGCGGTTAGCCGCTGCGATCGTGTCATCCGATGTGAACTTGCGGTTGGCAACGCGCTCATCTTCTTTTAGTTTATCCAGCTCCACGTACATACGGAACATGTAACCACCTTCACGAGGAAGGATCAGTACGTTGCCCTCAGTGGCAGAGGTGATCAAACATTTCTGGCGAACATCAGGGAAATCTGTGTTAGCTAGGATGTCCATTACACCCCAAGCCTGGTGAGCAGCATCGCCGTGCAGCTCGCCACCAATGGCGGTACGAACGTTAGATCGTGCACCGTCACAGCCGACCACGTAGTTAGCGCGAACAATCTTCTTCTGGCCTTTGTTTACACCGGTGTTCACCAGAGTCACTGTCACTGGGTATTCATCAAGAGATGGGTTTACTTCCAACGTCTCTACCGACCAGTTGTAATCTGGTTGCATACGCGTCGGTGAGTTATCCATCACCTCAAGGAACCACTGGTGGATGCGTGACTGGTTAACAATGATGTGAGGCATTTCAGATGAGTCATCAGCAACATCCTGTACACGGCCAATGCGTTGGATATTCTTTGGATTTTCTGGGTCTGGCATCCAGAAGTTGGTCTGGTTTACCCAGTAAGCTTCACGCTTAACGGCATCGGCAAAACCAAAGGCTTGGAACATCTCCATGGTACGCGTGTTGATACCATCGGCTTTACCTTTTTGGATATTCATTGGGCTTGGTTCAACGATCATCGTGCTGATCTCGGGGAACTGAGAGAGCTGAGCCGCCAGACAGAGGCCTGCAGGGCCTGTACCTGCAATCAGTACATCGACTTTTTCAGGAAGAATGGCATTAGGCGCGAATTCGCGACGGTTAGGTGCAGCATTTTTGCGATCTGGGTTACCACCACGGAAACCATCTTCGTAATATTGCATCACTAGACTCCTTATTATCTTCTGTCTCTTAGTGCGGCTCAGAGAACCTTGTTAGTAAGTATGCTTACTATTTGTGCTCATAGTGTAACCAAAGTTTTATGTGGTTGTAAACTAGTAAGTATACAAACTAGTTCTTTTCAAATAGGATGGAACAAACAGTAAAAAGTGTTGGAGAACGAGTTGTCCTACTACGAGATGCCTGGTCACCTGATACGTCGCTTAAGTCAGCAGTCGAATCAGGTGTTTCAAGATGAGATGAAGCGTATCGGTGCCGATGTCACGTCGGTGCAATTTGCCTCAATGCAGGCAATAGAGTTGCATGGCGAGATGGAGCAGTCACAGATCGCGCAGTCGATTCACTACGACAAAGCGACGATTGGAGGCGTGATTGATCGACTCGAAAAACGTGGTTGGGTAGAGCGTAAATCAAACCCCAAAGATCGACGCGCTAAATTGGTGACGCTAACCAAAGAAGGGCGTAAGGCTCTGGAGGAGATCACCCCGGTGGTTAAGGCGTTACAGGATCAAGTGGTAGCCAATTTAAGCGACGATGAACGGGAGCTTTTTATTAAGTTGGCGCAAAAGGTTGTCTCTTAGTATTGACGGTTCGAGCCTATTAATGAGGGTCCGATAACGGCACATAGCCGCCGCTCACATTTGATGGGCTAGCTCAGTAAGACATCAATCAATTTGAGGGATAATTGATTGCCACTAGTTACTAAATCGAAGCTTTTATCACTCAATCCCCATCGTACCGCCTGCCCCTGTATTAACGATGTTAAATATTTGGCTATATCAGGCACTGTAATTTCCGATTGGTCACGACCAATGAGTGCCTCTTCAATCAAGGATGTGAGATGGCTATCAAACACAAACAGTGTTTCTCTGATAATCGTTCGCAGCTCTTCATTCTCAGTGTTTAACTCACGTGAAAAGAGGATCAAGGGCAATGCGGGTGTATTCTGAATAAGTTCAAGCTGGCAACGGACTAATCGAGCAACTCGCTGTTTAGCATCCACCTCTTTGGACAGGAGTAAGTTTTCAGTCCATGCGCTCTTCAGACCATCAGTAACTTTGCGAATTGCTGCTACCCACAACTCATCTTTATTTTTGAAATGGCGGAAAACCGTTCCCTGCGTGACTCCAATTCGCGCTGCGATATCACTGGTAGTAAGGCGGTCTGGACCGATTTCATAAGCCAACTCTAGAAGCGCATTGATAAGTTCATCTTTGCGCTTTGTTGCGGACATTTTTTTTAGCAAAACGTTTTCTCTTGTAAGTAATTAAATACTAACATAACATTAGAACTATCTAATTAATAGTTAAAGGACCCAAACAATGTCCAATCAATTACGCTGGTATAGCAAAACTCAAATCGTACTCCATTGGATTACAGTAGCCCTAGTTATAGCTCAATACGTGCTTCATGACTCTATTGTAAACGCTTGGGAATTCATCCAATCAGGCAAGTCTGTTTCATTTGATCCGCTGGTGCTATCACACGTAGCTGGCGGTATTTTTATAGCAGTGATTGTACTCATACGATTGCGTTTGAGGTCAATAAACACCCATGAAACAAAAGACTTACTGGGCAACAGATTATCGAACATAGCGCATAAGCTTCTCTATGCAATTTTACTCATGATGGTACTTAGCGGCGGAGTGGCATGGTTCTTCAATATTGACGCTGCGGCCAATGCACATAACCTTTTCAAAGTATTACTTTTAATAACAGTTCTTGGGCATGTTTTAGCTGCCCTTTACCATCATTTCATAATGAAAGATGGTTTATTGAATCGAATGTTTCTTGCAAGGAAGTAACAAGATGCAGTGGACTCGTTACTTAAAGTTTGGAATTCCTATTGTTGTGGGAATTGCTGGAACTGCATTACTACTCAACGGTGTCAAACCACCAGAAAAGAGTGCATCGTTAATAGAACTCAAAGCGGTTAAATACCTAGTTGTTCAGCCCGAGGAAGCATTCTCAGAGATGTCGATTTCGGGAACAATTGAGGCAAGCGACAAATGGTCGGCTGTTGCACAGGTTAAAGGGGAAATTTACCGATCAAATGACTCAATCGTTGAAGGGCTTTGGGTTGACGCTGGTGATGTCATTCTCAAGATAGATCCTTTGGACTATGAGCTTGCTATTTCTCAAATTAGTGCAGAGTTGTCTGGAATTGAGTATGAGCTTTCACTTCTGAATGCCGAGTCAGAAAACACTCAGCGGATCTTAGATTTAGAACAGCGACAGCTTACCTATGCAAAAGCAGATCTAGATCGAATCCAAAAACTATATGCCAGCGGATCCGCAACACGTAAGCAATTGGATGATGTCCAAAGGGCCACTCTGACTTCGGAGAAGATAGTTACAGATATTAAAAATGGCTTGTTACTTGTAGAACCTAAGAAGCAGAAGCTGTTAGCTCAAAAGCAGGCGTTAAGTATCTCACTAGACCGTGCACATAGAGATTTAGCTCGAACAGATATTATTGCGCCTTACCCACTTAGGATCTCTAAACTACTTGTTGAAGACTATCAAGCTGTTAATGTTGGACAGCCTTTAATTGAAGGGATAGGCATTAAATCAGCCGATGTTACTGCACAAGTAAACATTGAAAAGTTCAGAGATTTAATCGGTATAAATACGCCACCTTCCACACTTAATAATGAATTTGTAACAGATACATTAAACAAACTGGTTTCTGCTGAAGTGCGAACAGTTGGAAGCATAAGCGAATCTTGGAAGGCAGAGGTGATATCTGTTCGCTCTGAGTTAGATAACCGAGCAAGAACACTTCAAATCGTAGTAAGGGTAGATGATCCATATTCGAGCCATTCAGCAGCTCAGAACTTCCCGCTGTTACCAAATCAACCCATTGAGTTGGTATTTAGAACGATTCAGCCCTCAAGTGTAATTACGATTCCATTATCTGCGATCCACCAAGATCAAGTTCTATTGCTAAATGAAGAGAATGAAATTGAGTTTCGAGAAGTCCAGCTTGGTCTCATGCAAGAGAACCAAGTGAAAATTATGAGCGGGCTCAATTCGGGTGACAAATTGATACTCGACTCTCTGATAACTGCGATACCAGGACAAAAGTTTACTGGGATTGAGGTAGCGAAATGATTCGATGGTTTACATCCCATCCCACTGCAGCCAACTTACTTCTTTTAGTGTTTATAGCCGTTGGATCGTTTTCAGCACCGACACTTCTACGAGAGACATTTCCAGACTTTCGCCCTGTCGAGGCAGAGGTATCTGTCGTTTATCGTGGCGCAACACCTTCAGATGTTGAAAAGAAAATATGTGAGCCCCTATGGGATGCCGTTCAATCAGTTGAATCACTGAGTGAATTTGTCTGTACTGCACAAAACAATCTGGCTCACGCTGTAGCGACAATGCAGCCAAGTGGAGATGCTGTTAGGTTTGTTAGCAATCTGAAAACTGAAATCTCGGCAATAGATTCATTTCCAACATTAGCTGAAGCTCCTGTTATTCGTGAACTTCATCGCACAGATTTAGTGGCCTCTGTCGCTGTATCTGGTGAGCTACCACTGGAACAACTTGATCACTACTCAAAGTATCTACAAGACCAATTAGCTTCACTAGATACTGTAGCGAAAGTTATTCGTTCTGGTGTTGGGGAAAGAACCTGGTCAATACAGGCTGATCCTCGTGTTTTAAAAGAGTACGGTTTAACAACTTCCTCTATTGCTAATGCACTTAAGCAACAAAGCATCAATCTTCCAGCTGGTACGCTTGAAGGAGAAAGCGGTGAGTACAACATCAGATTTGACACCGAAGCGCTATCTAAGAATGCACTATTAAATCTGCCTATTGTCACGTTAACCAATGGTGCCGTGATCAATCTGAGTGATATCGCTAGGGTAGATGAAAAATATGAGCCATCGAGTAATGCAGCTTTTTTAGATGGTGTTCCTGTCATTCTACTTGAAGTACACAAACCCCTAGATGCTGACGCATTAAGATCTCTCGACGACTTAACAAATGCGGTGAAAGCCGAGCAAAGCAGAGGAATTGGTTCGATTCACCTTGAAGTCGTTCAAGATGTAACTTCAATAATACGTGATCGTTTAACAATGCTTGTTCAAAACGGTGTCGTTGGTCTTGTACTGGTTGTACTTGTAATGAGCCTATTCTTCAGACCTGCTTATGCAGCATGGGCAGCAATGGGATTGCCTGTAGCGTTTCTAGGCGCCTTTGCATGGATGTCATTGACAGGTGAAAGTTTAAATATGATCACCGTAGTTGCGTTGCTTATGGCCATAGGGATTGTCATGGACGATTCCATTGTATTATCCGACTCCATAGCTGTGCACTCACACGGCAACGTCACTTTGAATTCAGTAGTTCAGGGCGTTGTCGCGGTAGCTCCAGGTGTGGTTTCTTCATTCCTTACAACCGTATCTGTATTTTTGCCGTTATCCTTTTTGGCGGGTGAGCTTGGCGCTGTTCTTGAGGTGCTTCCAGTCGTTCTTTTGGCTGCACTAACAGCAAGCTTAGTAGAAGCATTTTTCATACTTCCTCACCATCTTAAACATAGCCTAACTCAATCTAATTTTTCACCCAACAAATTCAAAGTTCGCTTCGAGGAGATCTTTAATGCATTTAAAGAGCGCGGCGTTGGCAGATTAGCAGACTGGGCTATTGATCATCGATGGTTAGTTGTTGGAGTCGCCGTTGGATTGTTGATCATTACTATTGGAGCCTTAGGTTCTGGCGTAGTGAAGCGTGAAGCAATGCCTGAAATTGATGGTGATGTAATTGAAGCACGAATTTTGCTACCCATGGGTGTATCGCTTGCTAGAACAGAAGAAGCTGTCCGCCAGGTGGAAGACGCCCTTGAGCGTGTGAATGTCGAGCTAAAGTCTAAACAGCCGCAACAGCAGGATCTTGTTAAACGTGTGATAACTCGATTCGGAAAAAATCTATCTGTCGGAGAGAGCGGAAGTCATGTGGCAACGGTTTCAGCGGATCTCTTATCTGCAGAGATCCGAGATACAACGCTCGATGAACTCATAGAAATATGGAAGCGTGAAATTGGTGTATTACCAGGAATCACATCTTTAATTCTTACAGAGCCAGGTATCGGTCCACAGGGCATAGCTGTTGAGCTAAGATTATTCCATGAGGATTTAGATTTGCTTTCTAGGGCTTCGCAAGATCTATTAAGTGAAGTAGAAAAGTACCAAGGTGTATTAAACGCCAAACATGATTTAAATGTTGGCAAGCCTCAACTTGGTATGCAGATAACCTCTGACGGACAAGCATTAGGATTAACGCCATTAGCTATTGCTAATCAGTTGCGAGGAGCGTTTCTTGGCGAAACCCTTGATGATATTCGCGTTGGTGAACTCCAATACGCGATTGAAGTGAAGTTTGCAGATAACAGCACACAAGACATCAACGATCTGTTGGCTTTTGAGCTACAACTGAGTGATGGATCAACAGTTCTCTTACCTAATGTTGTCCAGCTTTATGAAACTAGAGAGTGGAGTTCAGTTACTCAACGAAATGGGGCAAGATCTGTAACAATTCAAGCGGATGTGGATGGCCGTATAGCCAATGCTGATGCCATTACTGCAGACATAAAGAAAAACCTGTTACCTAATATTCAATCAGAATACTCGGGTATTACGTTTGAAATAGCAGGGCAAGCAGCGAATTCGGCTGAAACTGTCGCCTCTATTCTTCGTGGCTTCTTGATCGGAATCGTGGGTGTATATCTGATTCTTTCATTCCAATTTAGGAGCTATGTTGAACCCTTTATAGTGCTTTTAACTATCCCAATGGCTTTTCTTGGTGTTGTATGGGGACACTATTTAATGGGTTACAACATATCTATGCCATCCCTTGTCGGTGCAGCTTCACTCTCGGGTATCGTTGTAAACAATGCAATATTGTTAATCGGTGTCATCAAAGAGAGAGCATCTGATACCAAGTCAGTAATAGAAGCCGCCAGCGAAGCCGTTCGCTCTAGATTTCGTCCTATTTTTGTTTCAGTTTCAACGACCATAATGGGAATGGCTCCATTACTCACGGAAACATCGACTCAAGCGCAAACCCTTAAACCATTGGTGATCTCTGTTGTGTTCGGTTTGCTAGCATCTACAGTATTGGTCATGATTGTTGTGCCTTCACTGTATGCAATTGTTAATGAGCTGAAATCTAAGTCATCGACAAACTAAGAGAGTATTTGTGGCGCTAATACAAATTGACGGGTCTATAACTGACGAACAAAACACAAAGAAGCTCCACCCTGCTTTTTTAAACGCAGCATTCAGGCCATTCTTCTTGCTTGGTGCTGCGTTTGGTGCATTAAGCATACCCGCATGGGCTCTTAGTTTTCTCGGTTTGATTAAGTTTGATTTCTATGGCGGTGCCTATGCGTGGCACCTTCATGAAATGCTATTCGGATTTTTTCCAGCAATCATGGTTGGGTTTCTCCTAACTGCTGTGCAAACCTGGACAAAGCGAAAATGCATTGAAGGATGGTGGTTAGCTGCTCTTGTACTGACATGGCTTCTAGGTCGTATAACACTTGCCTTTCAACCCGCCTTTTTTCGTGATTACACAATCGTTATAGATCTTCTCTTCTTGCCTGCCTGTGCTGGCTTTTTAGCGCGCCCGATACTGCAAGCCAAGATGTGGAGGAATCTCTTTTTTGTACCTATCCTACTTGTGATGGCGATGATGAATGCTGTCTTTCATTTTTCATTGTCGAGTGAGTCTATCGTTGATATCACCACTATTTCGCACGCCATGGTCATCCTTGCAGCGCTAGTAATGAGCATAATGGGGGGGCGAGTCTTTCCCATGTTCACAGCCAACGGAACAAAGACACCTCGGGTTAACTCGATTGGGTGGTTAGAGCAACTTTCGATTCTAAGCATTGTGATTGTGTTTATTACAACTTTGGCTCAAAACTTTGTACCGATCACTCTTAGCATTGCTGTTCTATTCGTGGCAGGGATTTCAAATCTATTTAGGGCTTTGCGATGGAGGCTATGGGTGACGTTGCAGGTCCCACTAGTATGGTCCTTACATCTTAGTTACTTAGCTATGAGTCTAGGTTTTATTCTACTCGCCTTGGCGAAAATGAATTTGATACCAAGTGTTTCATTTGGTTTTCATTCGATCACGGTTGGCGGGATGGGACTTATGATCTTATCGATGATATCGAGAGTTTCATTAGGGCATACTGGACGACTTATTAAGGCTAATGTTTGGGTTACTTGTTCCTTATTAGCCCTTAGTTTTGCTGCGATTGACCGCGTCACAGGGTCATTACTCGGCATGGAATATTCAATAGTTATAGCGTCATCAGCTCTACTTTGGAGTATAGGCTTTTTGATTTTTGTGTTTGCCTATACCAAAATCTTATTCACTGAAAACATGTCACGATAATGCTGAAATGACCTTTGAAACCTGGAGTGTAAATTTAACTTGAGTGTCTCAAATGGGTCGTGAGTAGCCGTCTGCGTTGTGCCGATAAGTAACAAAAAGGAGAGCTATTGCTCTCCTTGTTTTCGTTGGTTAATAAATGCTATGAGTTGGCGTTAAGCTCTAGCTGGAGATCTTCTTCTCACCTGCTGCGACACACTGGAAGATCAGTGTGTTGATGGTCATAGGGCCAACGCCACCAGGTACTGGAGTCAAAGCAGCAACACGACTCTCTAGTGGTGCAAGTTCGATATCACCCACACCGCCTGGGTGGTAGCCAGCATCGACAACGATGGCGCCATCTTTGATCCACTCTGCTTTAATGAATTCTGGGCGGCCAACCGCACCCACGACGATATCAGCCTGTTTGATAATGTCGGCTAGTCCTTGGGTGCGTGAGTGACAGATGGTCACAGTCGCATCAGCGTTTAACAGCATCATGCCCATCGGCTTGCCTAGAATAGGGCTGCGACCAACTACGACAGCGTTCTTACCTGAAAGCGGAATGTCATAAGCGTCTAGAAGACGCATAATGCCTTGTGGAGTTGCGGAGCCGTAGGCCTCTTCCTGCATCGCCATGCGACCGAAGCCAAGACAGGTGACACCGTCTACGTCTTTTTCTAGAGCGATGGCATCGAAACAGGCACGCTCATCAATCTGTTCTGGAACTGGGTGCTGAAGCAGGATGCCGTGACAGTTTGGATTACTGTTCAGCTCTTGGATTTTCTCTAACAGCTCTTCGGTGGTGGTCTCTGCACCCATCTCAACCGTGATTGATTCCATGCCGATACGTTTGCAGGCATTCTGCTTCATGCGCACGTAGGTTGCTGACGCTGGGTCAGCGCCTACCAAAATAGTGGCTAATGCAGGCGTTTGACCGCCGCTTTTCGCTTTAAGGTTTTCAACGCGTGTAGCGAGTTCAGCTTCGGTTTTTTTAGCAACGGCGCTGCCATCAAGAATCAGTGTGGTCATGGTTTTCCTGTGGTTGGGGTCTAGCAAATTGAATTGTGCGGATTCTATCACTACTGATCGAATTTTGCTCGATCAGCTCTCTCATTTAGGGCTTTTGCGGGTGATCTTATCAAGCATGCCCATTGCCACTGCTGAGATAACAAAGGTTAGATGAATGACGACGTACCAGAGCAGTTTATCGTTATCGATGTTGCTCGCATTCATAAAGACCTTAAGTAAGTGGATTGAAGAGATGGCAACAATGGAGGCGGCGACTTTGTTCTTCAGAGAGTTGGTATCGAGTGTGCCAAGCCATTCGAGCTTTTCTGTCGATTCACGAATATCGAGGCGCGAGACAAAGTTTTCATAGCTTGTAAACATGACCATGACGATCAATCCCGAGACTAACGCGATATCAATAAGAGAGAGAATGATCAAAATGAGATCAGCCTCTGGTAGAACCGTCACATCGGTCAGGACGTGTATCACTTCTTGGAAAAACTTAATGGCCAATGCGACCAGGGCTAAGCTAAGTCCTAAGTAAATGGGCGCTAAAATCCAGCGAGTTGAATACATCAAGCGCTCAATAAAACGTTCAGCCACGGTGCAATCCTTAATGAGTTAAATGGTGTCGTGTCGTGCGATCCGCTTCCGACGGAGTTGGCAGTTGAAGCGGTGCGTTCTTGGAACTCAACAGTTGAGCCGCTTCGCGCTGTTCACCCAGCTGTAGGTAGAGCTCGGTTAGTTCGATCAACGTCTGTGCCTGATGGTTGAGTTCGAGTGATTTTCTGTAGTGCGTTAACGCGGCTCCCCATAACTGAGCGCGACGAGATAGACGTGCCAGAACCAGTTCTACCGCCGCATTGTCAGGCTGCTGTTTTAACCAGCCTTTAGCCGTTTTGATCATGGAATCTGGATCATCACAGGGCAGTTCGCTGAAGCGAACCGCTAGATCGTTATCCCAGTGTTTAGCTAACCACTTAATGATCTGCGAGCAGGCATCTGCTGTTTCGTTTAGGGCGGTTAGCTGGCCAATGTAAGCGCGGCGAACTTCTGGATCTTGTTGTGCTTCGTAACTCAGATCTTCCCAACACTGATCTAGCGCAGTACGAGACGTCTCTTCTAGATTGTTCAATTTAGAGAGAGCGGCTGTGCGTCTTAAAGTTTGTATGTTGCTGCTGTTTAAAACCTTGCGCTTTTGCAGGCTCGGTAGCATTGGCAGTAGCGCGTTCCAATCGCGTTTCGCACTCAGCAACGCCGCTTTTTCACGATCTACAGCGGTTGAGTTTGAGCGCTCTTTTGCAAGTCTGCTGAGCAGTTCGCCAGCCCTCTCATGGTGACCTGATTTAACGTCAAAACGTACCTGCTCGAGTTGAAGGCGTAACTCTGACTCAGGTGACTCTTTAGCCGCTTTGATAAGAATGCGGTGCGCCTCTTTTTCATCCCCTTGCTCTGCCGCGCATCGAGCCGCTTCTAAATAGAATAGGGCAGGAGTTCGACTGAGTTCTGCAGCTTGGATAAACAGGCGGCGAGCTTTCCATAGGTCACCATCCAGTTCCGCTTCCAGCGCTTGATTGGATTTTGTGCCGGCTTTTCTATCACCGCGCGCTTCGCTCCAGCGGCGGAGCTTCTCGGCAGGTGAGCGCCAATTCGAGAATAGATTGAATAGCCAGTGGGTCAATGTGAACAGCAGAACCACCGCGATCAGAAGCACCCACAGACTGGTCTCAATGGAGACCTGTTGGTAGGCAATCAAGACATATCCACTGTCTTTCATCATGGCCTGCCCGACCCAAGCACCTACTAATAGTAGGAGTGAGAGTAGGATTAAAAAGCGTCTCATTACTCTGCCTCCCTGCGCAGGTTAGCTATCTCTTTTTGATGCTGCTGCAGAGCCTTCAATGATCCCGAGATGTCCGGAATCGTTGGCGACACATTCAGGGTTGTTAGTTCCGCTAGGGATTGGATTAGAACACTGGTTGTGTAGTTATCCTTATCAAAGTACTGCATCAACAGAGACTGCGCGCGTGACAAGCTGGTTGTGAATACAGACTGCTGTTGACGTAATAGCGCCAGTTGCGCCTGTTCTAACAACATCTGGATATTTTGGCGAAGGTAGTGACCTTGATCCGGTGATAGGATCGGCTCTACCGGCTGATCGTGTCGTTGAATAACGATCAGCGACTCAAGTTTGCTGATCGCTTTGGCAAAACCATTGGTGATGTTCTGCTGTGTCTCTGCATCTACCTGCTCAGAAATGACGTTGTCGATCAGCTCAGGCAGTTGGCGTTGTTGCTCTAAGGTGAGTGTGGGTAAGTCTTTACTACGCTCAATCAGTGCTGCAACTCGAAGGTAGGTACCTTCTATGTCCAAATTGGGTACTGATTCGAGTTTCGAGATATCACTGGCAAGGCTTTGGCGCAGTGGGTATAGGCTGACATCATCCAGCTCTTTAAGAATGGTGTCGGTACTGCGCAAGAGGGCCAGTGCACCTTCGGCGCGGTTCTCCATCAAGATGCGTTGGTTCGCTAAGCGTAATAGATACTCAGCCTCAGCTAGGCGCCAGTCACTCTCTGATCGTTCACGACCGGCTTCGACCTGTTTGATGGCATCACTTAGGCGTTCTTGTAGAGTGGCGATTTCGGCCGTTTGTGCCACTTTTTCCGCTTGGATCTGTTGGAAGCTCTCAGTCAGCTCGGCAACTGCTGCATTGGCATCATTGACCGCTGCAGTGGCTTCCAGCTGTTGAGCGGCACTGCGCTGATTAAAGCGCTCTTCGAGTTGGGTGAGTTTTTGCTGGGCCAGGTAACCGCCAGCACCCACCGCCCCAAGAGCAACCAGACTGATGATCGTAGCTAGGATTGCTGACGCGCTTTTTTTGGCTGGGCCAGTCTCTTTTACATCAGAGGTCTCTTTCAATTCGGAGCTATCTTCAGCCTGATCGCTGGCCGTCTCTTCTACCTTTGACTCTACAACTTCAGCTTCGAGAATCTCGGCATCTTCTACTTGATCGATTTGATTCTCTTTATCGGAGTGACTCATCGCTCTATTCCTTTATTGAAATCGCTGCTCTAAGGCCGCGATCATGGCACTGTCATCAGCACCGTCTGCGACTGTGATATCGGTAAAACCTAAGGTATTTCCCAGATCGGCAACACGCTGACTGGGAACAAAAATGGGTGTATCGGCAAACATGCCCCACTCATCGGCAAGCTTCGCTAAATGCTCTAACGCTTCGCCACTACTAATGAGTATAGCGCCTGGTGCCTGTTTAAAACATTCTGAAAGTTCAGCGTCACTGTATTCAGGCATTTGACGTTGATAGAGACTGATCGTTTCGACCTTTGCACCACGCTCGGCTAAGGTCTCTTCTAGGAGTGTTCTACCGCCTACGCCTTTGAATATTAGGATTCGTTCTCCTAAAGGTTGGGCAAATGCAGGCAGTGTTAACAGGGCTTCTGAATCGAGTCCTTCATTAGTGGCGGCATGAATCTCATAACTGGCCAGTTCATCAGACGTCCCTTTGCCGATGGCGTGCCACTGCACCCCAATAGGCAGTTGAGGCCAGAGTTGATCGAGTAGGTCAATGGCAATTCTGGCCGCATTTCGGCTGACAACGATGACGTGTTGATAGAGGTCGAGATCCAGTAGTTTGCTTTGCAGACCAGGGGTGGATGGGTTCTCTAGATCTTCAGGAATGATCTCTAGAAGCGGCAGTGGAATAGGCGTAAAGCCTCTCTCTTTCAGGGCAGACGTTAGCGCGCCCTGCATGGCTGCCGGGCGCGTGGTTAGTACGCTGGGTTTAGCCGCGCTCGGCATACACCTGCTCTAGAATCTCACCGGCACCTGCTGCAAGGAGCTTTTCAGCTAACTCAATTCCCAAGGCTTCGGCACTCTCTTTGTGACCGCGAATCTCATCGCGCAATACCAGTGTGCCATCAGGGCGACCGACTAGGCCGCGTAACCAGAGTTGATCGCCTTCCAGTTCGGCATAGCAACCGATTGGAACCTGACAGCCGCCCTCAAGGCGTTTGTTCATGGCGCGTTCGGCAATAACACGAGCAGCCGTTTCGTCGTGGTTCAGTGGTGCTAACAGAGCCTGAGTCTCTAGATCATCCATTCGACACTCGATGCCGACTGCGCCTTGGCCACCGGCGGGAAGACTCTCGGTAGAGTCGATTTGATGTTTAATGCGATCTTTCAGCTCAAGGCGAATCAGTCCGGCTGATGCTAGGATAATGGCGTCATATTCACCGGCATCGAGTTTTCCAAGGCGGGTTTGAACATTGCCACGCAAGGTTTTGATCTCTAAATCAGGACGGCGTTCACGCAGTTGCACCTCGCGACGAAGCGATGAGGTACCCACCACAGCCCCCTGCGGCAGTTCATCAAAATGGTTGTAAGTGTTGCTGACAAACGCATCGGTGGGTGTTTCGCGCTCACAGATGACAGACAATCCTAGACCTTCTGGAAACTCCATCGGCACATCTTTCATAGAATGCACGGCGATATCGGCACGCCCTTCCAGCATGGAGACTTCTAACTCTTTAACAAACAGGCCTTTACCACCGATTTTAGCGAGAGGGGTATCCAAAATCTTATCGCCGCGGGTCACCATAGTAACTAGCTCAACGTTAAGATCGGAATGTAGCTCTTCAAGACGGGCTTTTACGAATTCTGCTTGCCATAAAGCGAGTAAGCTTTGGCGAGTCGCAATGCGGAGTGTGCGTGACATGAAACTTCCAAATAGAGATCTTTTTTTCGAATTTTCTAAGTGTATCAGATGTCTCTACTAAATTGAGCGTCCGGACGGGTTATTAGATCGGCTGAGAGTGCTATAATCGCGCCACTATTTTATGCGGTGTCATCCACCGAGACAGTTTCAAGAGAGGTAAATGAGATGAGTGATCAAACGAACCAGCAGTGGGGTGGTCGTTTTAGTGAGGCAACCGATGCGTTTGTGGCTCGATTCACAGCCTCTGTTGATTTTGATCAGCGTCTCTATCGCCAAGACATTCAGGGCTCTATTGCGCATGCACGCATGCTGACCAAAGTGGGTGTTCTGACTGAAGATGAGCGCGATGCAATCATTAAAGGTCTGGGTGAGATTCGCATTGAGATTGAACGTGGTGAGTTCGAATGGTCTGTTGCACTGGAAGATGTGCACATGAACATTGAAGCGGCACTGACTAAGAAGATTGGCATTACCGGTAAAAAGCTGCATACCGGACGTTCGCGTAACGACCAAGTAGCGACCGATATCCGCCTCTACATGCGTGATGAGATTGACCAGATACTGTCTGAAATCACGCGTCTGCAAGCGGGTCTTTTGGATCTGGCTGAGCGCAATGCTGACACAATCATGCCTGGCTTCACTCACCTGCAAACGGCACAACCTGTTACCTTTGGTCACCACCTGTTGGCCTGGTACGAGATGCTTTGTCGTGATTACGAGCGTTTTGCGGATTGTCGTAAGCGTGTCAATGTGATGCCACTCGGTGCCGCGGCTTTGGCCGGTACGACCTACCCAATCGATCGTCACTACACTGCAGAGCTTCTAGATTTTACGATGCCAGCTCGCAACTCATTAGATGCTGTGTCAGATCGTGATTTCGCGATTGAATTCTGTGCTGCTTCAAGCGTGTTGCTGATGCACATGACTCGTATGTCAGAAGAGTTGGTGCTTTGGACCTCTGCACAGTTCAACTTTATCAATCTTCCAGATCGCTTCTGCACCGGCTCTTCAATCATGCCACAGAAGAAGAACCCAGACGTGCCTGAGCTGGTACGTGGTAAATCGGGCCGTGTTTACGGACATCTGATGTCGTTGCTGACGTTGATGAAGTCACAACCGCTGGCGTACAACAAAGACAACCAAGAGGATAAAGAGCCTTTGTTTGATGCTGTCGATACGGTTCAAGGCTGTCTGCGCGCGTTTGGTGATATGGTGCCTGCGATTGAGGCTCGTCCTGAAGAGATGCGCGAAGCGGCTCGCCGTGGTTTCTCTACCGCAACGGACTTGGCTGACTACCTAGTGCGTGCAGGTGTTGCCTTTCGTGATGCCCATGAAATCGTTGGGCTGTCGGTGGCTTATGGTATTAAAACAGGCAAAGATCTATCCGATATGACTCTTGAAGAGCTACGTCAGTTCTCAGATCAGATTCATGAAGATGTCTTCGAAGTGCTAACCCTCGAGGGCTCGGTGGCCGCTCGTGACCATATTGGCGGTACGGCACCTAACCAAGTTCGATTGGCGGTTGCGGCGGGTCGAAACGAGTTGGCGCAACGCGCTGAGTAATATTCGGCTATCCTAAGCAAAAAAAACTGCCTACGGGCAGTTTTTTTGTTTTAGGGGATCGTTATGCGAAGGTGATGTCGACCATCAGATCGGATGCGATCTCTTCAAGTGCTGCTTGTACGCTGTCTAAATCAACGCTTTTCGGTACTTGCAGTTCACCTTTGGCTTTAAACAAAAGCTCAGATGACATTGAGCCGGGTGTCAATTCGGTTTCTAAACTGGCGACGTTAACGCCCAGTAGGGACAAGGTATTGGAGATATCACGAACGATACCCTGTTTGTCATGTCCAACCAGATCAAGCGTCACGGTTTCATACTCGGTATCACTCTCTTGACTGTTGCTGACTTCACAAGAGACGCGAATGCCTTGCTCTTTTAGGTCGTCTAATGCGCGAGTTAAACCATCTAAGTTTGCGGTAGGTACATCAACCACTACAACGCCCGCGAATTTACCCGCCAGTTGCGATAGACTGGATTCAGACCAGTTGCCTTGGTGCTCTGAGATGGCTGCAGAGATAAGGTTTACCAATCCTGGTTTATCATCAGCAATAAAGCTGAGCACTAAAGATTTCATTGTCGTCGCTCCACAGATAGGATGCTCTAAAGCATGATCGTTACTAGATTTGTCTCAAAGACTAGCACTTTGTTTGGCAAGAGTGCATAACTGATGGATATTTTTGCGGCCCTTTGGCCTGTCTTCGCACTTCTGTTGTTAGGTGTGTTGATCAATCGAGTCCAGTTCGTGGATCACAACTTTTGGAACGGCGCAGAGAAGATCATCTACTACCTCTGCTTCCCAGCCCTGTTAGTGACACGGCTGGCCGCGGCTGACTTTAATGGCAGTGAATCTCTGGTGTTGATTGAAGCGGTGCTACTACTTCTAGCGCTAGGCTCGCTGTTCTTACTCGCGTTGCAGAGGCTTTTCAAATTCAGTGCGGCTTCATTTACTTCGGTTTACCAAGGCGGACTGCGTTTTAACACCTACATCACACTGGCTATTGCGGCGAGCCTGATTCCCGGTAAGGGGTTAGTGATTGCGGCGATCATCGCCTCTGTCATGATTCCTCTACTCAATCTACTCTGCGTGTTGGTCTTTGCCCTCTACAGCGATAAACGCCCCTCTGTTTTCACTGTGTTGAAGCAGATACTGAGTAATCCCCTGATTCTCGCCTGTCTGCTGGGCTTGGCGTTGAACCTCTCTAAGTTGGGAATACCTTCTCTCGTCACACCGGTGTTGGAGCTGTTGGCTCAGGTTGCCTTACCGCTGGGTCTGTTGGCGGTGGGTGCGGGAATCAATTTAAAGGCGATGCGATCTTCAGGTTTGCCACTGATGATGGGCGTTGCTGCTCGATTAATCGTTATGCCGCTATTGGCATTGGCAGTTGGTGCGATGCTTCAACTCTCATCAGTGTCACTGCTGATTTTTATGGTGTTTGCGTCGGTCCCGACGGCTTCAGCGGCCTATATTCTGGCGAAACAGCTGAATGGAGATGCACCCTTAGTTGCAAATATTCTCTCTGCACAGACCCTGTTATCGATGCTGACATTGCCGGTGGCGCTATCCTTGCCGGGCCTGATTTTGTGAAATGATATTAATTTTGAAATTTTTTTGAACTTATTTTGAACTTTTTTCTGATGCTGAGGTCTTACTTAATAAGCCTCCTAGTTTCAGTTCAAAATATGAAAATGAAACAATCTCCAGACCTATTGCTGCTACTCACGGTTACCTTAGTAACCGGAGTTGCAGTGACCGGGTTGATCCAATCGATCTAAACTCACTCTTTAAGCAATATAGCGTCTCTTTTCAGTCGCAATGCCGTGCATAGGAACATCCCAAGGTTGTATCGGTAGTTGCTCAACCTTTTGCAGGTCGTGTGCCACGCCAATGAGTTTAGGGCCGTGCATGAACCCTTTTTTCTGTGTGAATTCGAAGGTTCGATCGTAGTAACCGCCCCCCATGCCCATGCGTCCACCCTGTTGATCAAATGCAACCAGCGGCATCAGTACTAGATCCACTGCCCAGGCAGGAGAGTGTGAGCGCTTTAATTTTGGCTCCCAAATCTTGTAGCGATTTTGGTTCATTGAGGTGTTGGGTTGATATTGAGTAAACCAGAGTCGATTGTGTCGAACCGGATGCAGTACCGGCAGGTAGACCGATTTCTTAAGTTTCCAACACAACTTGATGAGCGGTTGAAGATCGATTTCACCATCGTTAGCTAGGTAAACGGCAATGCGTTTAGCGCGATGAAAGTAGGGGGCTTTTCTTAGTTGGTGAACTAATGAGAGTGCAGCACGCTTCTGCTGTTTACTGGAGAGCGCACGACGTGCTCGACGTTTCTCAAGACGAATGGTTTTTCTATCTTCGATACTGAGCATAGAGAAAAGACCCCAGGATGCCGGTGGTGTTCTTGGCCCTGAACCCGAAGGTTCAGAGTGGATACGAGTATAGATATATTAGGCTTTCCGCACGCGGACATGCTCACAATACCTATTCCCCGCATCCGGGAAAATGATTATCGGCTCGAGGGACTTGAACAACTGTCGAACATCCCAGGGTTGAGTTAATTATAACCCTATGAAGCCGCTATTAAAGGGTTTAAGACCGGAAAAACTATGAAAATTTTGCAAGCGTCGCGTCGATCTTATCGATCAACTGCTTGGATTCATCGTTTGAGCTCGCTTCGGCTTTTGATGAGTTCAAATTGTCATAACTCAGGTTGAGGGCCGCCATCACTGCGATACGTTCCATGCCCAGTAGTTTGCCACTGCTAGAGATCTCACGCATTTTCTCGTTCAAGTTTTCTGCTGCAGCAATAAGGCCTGCCTCAGCGCCGGCTGGGCAGCTAAGTGTGTACTCTTTATCAAGAAGGGCAACGGTCAGTGTGTTACTCATGAGCTTTTCTCCAAAACACGAAGGCGATTTAGCATCGATTCAACACGACTACGGGTGCCCTCATGTATTTTGAGTAGCTGAGCACGCTCCTCTTTCAACTTCAGGTTCTGTGTCTGTAAGTGACGATTCTGCTCATCCAACTTTTGTACCAACTCGATCAATTGATCAACTTTGGTGGCGAGCGTTGATGGGTTTACTTCTGACATTGACTGCCTCGAACGTTTTGAATTCCGACCATATTAGCAGGCAGTTGCATTGGGTCAATGTTCTGCATAGCTCCAAAGGCCGCAAAGTGCTAGGATCATCCCCAATAAATGCTCTTGAAAGCGGTCGTCTTAAACGCCCTCTGAATAGCATCTGAACCTTTATTTCTACCGTAATAAGTGAGAGTCGATGAGCGCGCCAGATTTTGATCAACTAGCCAATTTAATGATTGAAGAGGGGGCTATCGCCTTTTCACCCTCTGAGTTACATGGCGCGATCGTTGGGCAGCTCACCGCCGCTAAACGTTTTGATAAAGCGAGTCTTGAGGCGTTTTGTGTCACTCAAATGGATATCACTCGTATCGCTCTTGAGAGCAGCAGCGAAAAGTTGATGGCACTCTACACCCAGATTTTAGAACAGCTGGAATCATCCGCTTTTGAGTTGGCCATTTTACTACCGGATGATGAGCAACCTCTGGCTGAGCGTGCAGAGCAGTTAGGCCTTTGGGTGACTGGGTTCCTAGCAGGTTTTGGCATGGCGATTGGCGATCAAGGGCAACATCTCTCTAATGATGCGCAAGATGGTCTTAAAGATCTGGTGCAAATTGCGCAAATTGAGGCGGACGGCCAGGCCGAAGAGGACGAGAATCTCCTGATGGAGGTGGAAGAGTACGTTCGTATGGCTGCCATGCTGCTATTTAGTGAATGTAATAAAGCGGAGTCTACTGAGTCTGATAAACCGGTAATGCACTGATGAAAATTGATCTCTCAATCTACAAAGAGCGTCGAGCTAAAATGCTCTCTGAGTTACCTGACAATTCGGTCATGATTATCGCTGCGGCCTCTTTGGTCAGCCGCAACGCCGACGCTGAGTTTCCGTTTAGGCAGTCGAGTGATTTCTACTACCTTACGGGATTTAATGAACCGGATGGTTTGTTGCTGCTTAAGCCAAGTTCAGATCAGCCGGTGGTACTGTTCTGTCAGCCACGTGATCCTGAAATGGAGATCTGGACTGGTTACCGAGCAGGTCCAGAGGGTTGCATTGAGACCTTTGGCGCGGATGCTGCATACAATCTTTCAGAGATTGATCAACAGCTTCCCAGCCTAATCGATGGCGTTGATCAGCTGTTCTACCCGTTAGCACGCGATGCTGCATTGGACTCCCGGGTAAAAGGTTGGATTCAGGATCTGGCTAAACGTGTTCGAGCGGGCGCTGAAGTTCCCAAGGCTTTGAGTGATTCAGATTCTATTTTGCATGAGATGCGTCTGTTTAAATCCGATGCTGAGATCGCCATCATGCAGCGAGCGGCCGATATCTCTGCAGAGGCTCATGTTAAAGCGATGCAGCAGTGCCGGGTTGGCATGAATGAGTACCAACTGGAAGCGATTATTCAGAGTCACTGCATGGCTGAGGGTGCTCGTTTTCAAGCTTACACGCCTATTGTGGCGGCAGGGAAAAATGCCTGTATTCTTCACTACATCGACAACGATCAGCCCATTAATGAGGGTGATCTCATTCTGATAGATGCAGGTTGTGAATTGGATAACTATGCCAGTGACATTACCCGGACTTTCCCTGCTAACGGCCAGTTCAGCGAAGAGCAGCGTGCCATCTATCAGTTGGTCTTAGACGCCAACAAAGCCTGCATTGACGCGGTCAAACCGGGTTGTAATTGGGACTCTCTGCATCAGTTGTCTGTCGAAATATTGACTAAAGGGTTGGTTGAGCTCGGTTTGCTGTCGGGTGAGGTGGATCAGTTAATTGAATCGGGCGCTTATCGTCGATTCTATATGCACCGCATTGGTCACTGGTTAGGTATGGATGTTCATGATGTTGGCTCTTACCGTGTAGAGGGTGAGTGGCGCGAGCTTTCTCCTGGCATTGTCACGACCATTGAACCGGGTCTCTACATCGCCCCCGATGATCACAGCGTCGAAGAACGCTGGCGCGGCATCGGTGTTCGCATCGAAGATGATGTTATGGTAACAGATGAGGGTGCGCGAGTTTTAACCTCTGCAGTACCCAAAGAGATAGATGAGATAGAGGCATTGATGCGCCGTGCATGAATCGCAGTTTGATCTAATCATTTGTGGTGGTGGCATGGTGGGCGCCAGTTTAGTCGCTGCGTTAACACCTTCTGCCAAATCCTTAGGTCTTAAGATCGCTCTTGTTGAGCAGAGCCCTATGCAGGCTAAGCCCAATCCTCAGTTTCAGCCCAGCTTTGATGCACGCTCTACCGCATTGGCTTATGGATCCCGAACCGCCTTTGAGTCTATGGGTGTGTGGGAGCTTCTCCATGAACACCTGACTCCCATCGATCGGATCCATGTTTCTGACAGAGGACGCTGGGGTCAAACGACCATGAGTGCTGAGCAGGAGCGCGTCGACGCACTGGGCTATGTTGTCGAGAACCACTGGTTAGGTCAGGTGTTAATGAGCTCGGTACTGGCCGCGCGCGATCAGGTCGAACTCTATTCGCCGGCAACCGTTGAATCGGTTGAGTGGGTGGAGGGTCAGCGTCATGTAGTGATTGAACAAGATGGTGAGTCGATAACCTTAACAGCACCACTGGTGGTCATGGCGGATGGTGGACGTTCTGAGCTTAGACAGCGTATGGGTATTGAGTATCGCCAGACCCCTTATCATCAGCATGCACTCATTGCCAACCTAGAGATTGATCGCCCTCATGATGGCATCGCCTATGAACGTTTTACCGAAAATGGCCCCATTGCACTGCTTCCGATCGAGGATCACGAAGGGCGCCATCGAATGGGGTTGGTTTGGACGCTGTCTGACGATCAGGTCATTACCCGCATGGAGCAAATCGACCAGCAGTTTTTGACCGATCTACAACAAGCCTTTGGCTATCGTGCCGGTCGCTTGATTGGAGTGGGTGAGCGATTCTCCTACCCACTGCATTTAACCTTGGCTGATGAGCAGGTTCGCCGTGGTTTGGTGGTTCTTGGTAATGCCGCCCATGCTCTGCACCCCATCGCAGGGCAGGGGTTTAACTTGGCATTACGCGGTGTTTGTGAGTTGGCGGAACGGATTATTCTGGCCAAGCAAGCTAACCAAGATATGGGTGCATTAGCCATGCTGGAAGAGTTCATTGACGGGCGTCGAAAAGATCAAAGTCGTACGATCGGGTTTGGCGACTCTGCATTGAAAATCTTCAGCTCTACTAACCCTGCTTTGCGTTTGGGACGAAGCTTGGCTCTTCAGACCTTAGATCTGATTCCGTCAGCACGCACTCTATTGGCGAGGGCTGCAATGGGTTTGGATACTCCGGCAGCGAGGTTAAAGTCCAATGACTGATAAAAATGCTATTCGCTCAATGGACGTTGCCATTGCTGGTGCAGGTATGACCGGCTTGGCAGCGGCGATTCAACTGGCGGATCTTGGTTTGAAGGTTGAGGTGTTGGATCAGTTTGGTATGGATCTGTCGACCATTGATGATCAGGCTGCTCAACTCATGCAGGGGGCTTTTGATTCTCGTGTGAGTGCACTCACACTGGCCTCAGTCGAGTTACTGAAATCCTTGGGAGCTTGGTCGCATATTCTTAGCTGGCGAGCAGAACCCTATGAGAAAATGCATGTCTGGGACGGTGAAACGCGTGGCGAGGTCGATTTTGACTGTTTTGATATTCACGAGAAGCAGTTGGGCTTTATCGTAGAGAATCGCCTGGTTGTTTTAGGTCTATTAAAAGCGGCACTTGACCGTGCAAATCTTAAGCTCAATTTCGCCTCACGTATTAAAACACTGGGGCGATTCCAAGAGTCTAGTCGACTCATAGAGCTCGAAGATGGTGATCTTTTATCTGCGCAGCTTGTGGTAGGTGCTGACGGTGCCCACTCAAATACACGTAAGCAGTTGGGTCTGGCTACTCATGAGTGGGACTATGGTCAGCATGCCGTTGTGGCAACGCTTGAGATGACTCGGCCTCATCAACACACCTGTTGGCAGCGGTTTACAGAGGATGGCCCTCTTGCACTGCTCCCTCTTAAGACCGCAAGCGCTCATCATGTCTCGTTGGTCTGGTCGACCTCGCCTAAACATGCAGCAGAACTATTAGAGATGGATCAGGATGCCTTTTGTGCAGCCGTCAGCTTTGGTTCGCGTGATGTGTTGGGCCGAGTGGCGTCGGCAACTGGTATTCAAAAGGTTCCGTTAAGACAGCGTCACGCCAAGCACTATGCTGTTGAGGGAGGAGTACTGATCGGCGATGCTGCACACACGATCCACCCGCTTGCAGGGCAGGGTGTCAATTTAGGTTTTTTGGACAGCGCTGCGCTCAACGACGTGATTGCTCAGGCACAGATGCGTCGTGAGCCGATCGGTGATGCGAAGGTGTTAAAGCGTTATGAGCGTTCAAGGCAGATGAGTAACCTGCGCATGAGCGCGGTGATGGAAGGGTTTAGGCGTCTATTTGCTCCACAACCAGCTCCGATCGAATGGGCGCGCAGTGTTGGTATGCGTCTTTTCAATCGCGTTGAGCCAATTAAGCAGCACATTATGTCAGAAGCGATGGGCCTTTCCGGCGATCTACCGACTCGGATGCGACGAGCAGCGTCGGCAAGCGTTGATCAAAGATTGAACTAAACCCATTTTAGGGTAAACTTCTTGTCCCTTTTTGAAACTCCGCAGAGAAGCGGAGTTTATTGATTGAATAACAGGACTGTAAATGGGACACAAAACTCCACTCTATGAGTTGCACGCATCAATGGGCGGTAAGCTTGTCGATTTCGGCGGTTGGGATATGCCATTGCACTATGGTTCTCAGCTAGAAGAGCACAATATCGTGCGCCAAGATGCAGGTATGTTCGATGTGTCGCACATGACCATTGTTGACGTATCAGGTCAGGAATCACGTAAGTATCTTCAATATCTTATGGCTAATGATGTCGCGCGTTTAGAAGTTAAAGGTAAGGCGCTCTATACAGCCATGCTCAATGAGCAGGGCGGCATTATCGATGATCTTATTATCTACTTGATGACTGATAAGAGCTCTTCTAACGAGTGGTACCGCTTGGTGGTTAACTGTGCGACGCGTGAGAAAGATTTGGCCTGGATGGCGGATCGAGCGATCGGTTTTGATGTGACGTTAAATGAGCAACCTGAGTTGGCCATGGTCGCTGTGCAGGGTCCTGAGGCGCGTGCAAAAGTCGCTGCGCTTCTTGGTGGATCGCGTGAGCAGGCCATTAACGAACTATCGGTCTTCCAAGGGTTTGAGTCGGAAGGGTGGTTTATTGCCCGCACCGGTTATACCGGCGAAGATGGCCTTGAGATCATGGTGCCTGATGATGAAGTTGCTCAGTTTTGGTCTGCACTGGCTGAAGCGGGTGTCGCACCTTGTGGCTTAGGTGCGCGTGATACGCTTCGCCTGGAGGCGGGTATGAATCTATACGGCAGCGATATGACCGATTCTGTGACTCCGTTAGAGTCCGGCATTGCATGGTCGGTGGCGTTTGAACCATCTGATCGACAGTTTGTCGGTCGTGAGGTTCTTGATCAGCAAAAAGCGAATGGCGGCTACGATAAGTTAGTGGGCTTGGTGCTTGAAACAAGAGGTGTCTTAAGAGGGCATCAGCGTGTTATTGTTGACGGTGTTGGTGAGGGTGAAATTACCAGTGGTACATTCTCCCCAACCTTAGGCTTCTCGGTCGCTCTGGCTCGAGTGCCTGCCGGTACTGGTGCTGCTGCGAAAGTTGAAATGCGTGGAAAAGAGATCGACGTTCGAGTCGTCCGTCCGCCTTTCGTCCGCAACGGCAAAAAAGTTTTTGAATAATCAGATCAGGTGATAAAAGATGAGTAACGTTCCTGGCGAATTGAAGTATGTAAGCAGCCACGAGTGGATCCGTGTTGAGGGTGATGGCACTGTAACGATTGGTGTTACAGACCACGCGCAAGAAGCACTGGGCGATGTGGTATTTGTTGAGTTGCCTGACATCGATGCAGAGGTGTCTGCTGGTGATGACGCAGGTGTGGTTGAGTCTGTAAAAGCAGCATCTGATATCTATGCACCGGTTAGCGGTGTTGTCGTTGCGGTTAACGATGATCTTGAAGATGCACCAGAGATGGTTAACAGCGACCCTTATGGTGATGGCTGGTTCTTCAAACTTAAACTGACTGATGAGAGTGAATTGGATGACCTTCTAAGCGCTGACGAATACTCAGCTGCTTGCGAAGAAGAGTAATCTGATCTGACTAAAACCCCGGTTGGCTTGAAAGTTTCAATGCCAACCGGGGTATTTTTATTTTTGGTAATCGCTAGATGAAAGCAAAATCTTTAGTTCTACAGCAGGGTGCAGATCGCCGTCTTCGTGGCGGACACGTCTGGATCTACAGTAATGAGGTGGACAATAAAGCCTCACCCCTGAAAAATTTTGAGGTGGGAGAGCAGGTCCAGGTTGTAGATTCCCAAGGTCGCCCAAGAGGCAGTGCGATTATCAACCCCAATACCTTGATCTGTGGTCGTCTGTTTAGTCGTGATCCAGAGCAAGAGCTCGATCGCTCGCTGATTGTGCACCGTCTCAACATCGCACTGTCTTTGCGCGAGATGAGTTTTGATCAGCCCTGCTACCGCTTAGTGTATGGCGATTCGGACGGTCTACCTGGCCTAGTGATCGATCGATACTACGATATCTTTGTGATACAGATTTCGACGGCAGGGATGGAGAAGGTTCAGCATCATGTGATTGATGCCTTGAACAAGGTCTTTATGCCGGCCGCCATTGTGTTGCGTAATGACGGTAAGTTCCGTGAAACCGAAGGTCTTGAGGCCTACGTTGAGGTGGTTCAAGGTGAAGTCGGCGATCTGTCACCACTGTCTGAAAATGGCGTTAACCTAGTTGCACCCCTGTTGACGGGGCAAAAAACAGGTTGGTTCTACGATCACCGTGAAAACCGAGCACGTATGCAGACGATGGTGAAGGGTAAAAAGGTCCTTGATCTGTTCAGTTATGTGGGTGGCTGGGGTGCTCAAGCACTGGCTGCCGGCGCGTCTGAAGTGGCCTGTGTTGATGCGTCTGCAGGCGCACTGGAAGTGGCTGAAGAGAATGCGCGTCTACAAAATGCTCTGCCGAAATTTAGAGCTCTGCAAGGCGATGCCTTCGATATCTGTAAAACACTGGTAGCTGATAAAGAGCGCTTTGATGTGGTGATCGTCGATCCACCTGCCTTTATTATGCGCAAAAAAGACATTCGTAATGGTGAGCGTGCTTATGCACGTATCAACAACTTTGCGATGCGTCTGCTGAAGCGTGGTGGTGTGTTGGTATCGGCATCATGCTCAATGCACCTGCAGACAGACCGTCTAGTCGATACGCTACGGACCAACAGTCGTGAGCTGGATCGTCAGGGGCAAATTTTCGCACAGGGCTATCAGGGAGCGGATCACCCTATTCACCCAGCGATTCCTGAAACTGAGTATCTGAAAGCTTATTTCATGCGCTTATTGGCGAATGAGTGATCAGAATTTATGGAAGAGAAAAACGGAGCCCTAGCTCCGTTTTTTTGTGCCAGATCATTTGATTGATTATCTCTTAAGTCTGAGTGTGGAAAAAATTGGATTTTGAACCATAATGAAAGTGTGACTCTAATCAATAGGAGAGAGTAATGTTTTCCCAGAAACTGGTTTCAGATCTAATGGATGCTTCGGTCGTGCCTCTGCAAGAGTCTGCCTCTTTGGAGGTGGCGGTTGCCCACCTTGTTGATTCTAACTACCCGGGTCTGCCCGTTGTTAACACTGAGGGCAAAATTTCAGGATTCTTGTCAGAGCATGACTGCCTGCGCTACCTCATCTCAAGTAGCTACTATCTTGATGATCGCACCTGTGTCAGCGATATCATGTATCGCCAACCACTGACGGTCTCTCCTAAAGAGACGCTGTTGCAGCTGGCTGAGCGCATGGAAGGTGGTAAGCCTAAGGTTTACCCAGTCTGTGAAGAGGGTAAGTTGCTTGGAATAGTAACCCGTAAAAATGTGATGCGTGCACTTAATGACACGCTGGCGAATACCAAAAAATCCGCTTAAAACAGTTGCGTAGGATTAGCGGCGAAGATCAAGGATCGGCCAGCCGCGCTGCTGAGCTTCAGCTGTTAGTCGTTCGTCTGGGTTAACGGCTACGGCGCGTTCTACCTGCTCAAGCAGAGGTAGATCGTTGATTGAATCGCTGTAGAAGTGGCTGCCAGAGAGGTTGGCGTTGTGCTCTTTGAGCCACTCGTTGAGTCGGGTAACTTTGCCAGATTGGAAGCAGGGTGTGCCCGCTATTTTTCCTGTGTATGCACCATTGAGCTGTTCTGGCTCAGTGGCAAGAAACTCATCTACCTCTAAGCGTTTAGCAATGGGTCCTGTGACAAAGCTGTTGGTCGCGGTGATGATCATCAGCCTATCTCCCGCGGCGCGGTGTGTTGCTAAGAGCTCTTCAGCCTTAGGCAGGATGATCGGCTCAATAACCTCGGACATGAATTCGTTGTGCCACTGATCTAGTTGAGCTTTGCTGTGCTCTGTCAGTGGTTTTAACGCAAACTCGAGAAATTCGTTGATATCCATCGTACCCGCTTTGTACTGTTCAAAAAAACGGTCATTTGCGGCTCGGTAGGCGGTCTCATCAACAATGCCTTTTTGACACAAAAACTCCCCCCATGCGTGATCACTGTCGCCGTTGAGTAGGGTGTTATCCAGATCAAAAATAGCCAAGGGTTTCATAAGGTTCTCGTGTTTAGGATTCGCTGCAGAGAATACGGGTGTCTGAGCTGACTGGCAAGACACTGTGAATAGTCTATTTCTTAAAAGTTGGTACTGTGGAACAATAGGACCATAAGTTAAAGTTTTTTAAGGAAAACAAAGTGATCGATTCAGATGGGTTTAGACCGAATGTAGGTATCATTCTGGTTAACTCGCTGGGTCAAGTTCTGTGGGCGCGTCGTTGTGGTCAAGATGCGTGGCAGTTTCCACAAGGTGGAATCAATGCGGATGAGACCGCTGAACAAGCCATGTATCGTGAACTCCATGAAGAGATCGGCCTAACGAAAAAGGATGTGGAGATCCTCGGCGTTACCCGTGGTTGGTTAAGGTATCGTCTGCCAAAACGCATGATTCGTCGTAATCAGTTTCCACTCTGTATAGGTCAAAAACAGAAGTGGTTTATGTTGCGCATGTTGAGTCGTGACGAGGCAGTGAAAATCGACTGTTCGGACACCCCAGAATTTGATGGTTGGCGATGGGTGAGTTATTGGTACCCAGTAGGGCAAGTCGTCTCATTTAAAAAAGAGGTTTATCGTAAAGCGATGCGGGAGTTATCTCCTCGTTTGACACGTATCGTTAAACGCTAGACACACAATGTCTAAAAGGAGTCGCACATGAGCATGCTCGCTCGATTGCGTCAGATTGTGCAGGAAGTAGGCAGTGAGTCCGATCTTGAGTCGGTACTCTCCCTTACTGTGCGTCGCATTCGTGAGACAATGTCGACTGAAGTGTGCTCCATCTACCTAACCGATACGCAAACGAATCGTTATGTGCTTCGTGCCACCGAGGGTTTGAATCAGGACGCGGTGGGTAAGGTCTCTCTATCGTCGACTGAGGGTATCGTGGGTTTAGTCGGTTCTCGTGCAGAACCGATCAACCTTGAAGATGCCTTCACTCACCCTTCGTTTGTCTATCTACAATCGACCGGTGAGGAACGCTTCCACGCCTTCCTTGGTGTGCCGATTATCCATCAGCGTAAAGTGCACGGTGTGTTGGTTGTTCAGCAGCGGGAAGTTCGACGCTTTGATGAGTCTGAAGAGGCTTTCATGGTTACTCTGTCGGCTCAGCTCGCTGGCGTGATTGCCCATGCCGAGGCCACCGGCTCCATTCTTGATGTTTTTGCTGCCGCTAAACAGGATGATGAGCCTGTCACGGCGAAGCGTTTTGTCGGTATCGCTGGCGCACCCGGTGTCGCTATCGGTAATGTCTATGTGGCAACGCTCTCTGCAGATCTACGCAGTGTGCCTGACAAGCCGGCCAATGATATCCAGGCAGAGCTGCAAGATTTCGAACACGCCCTGGTTCAAGTGCGGGAAGATATTCAGAAGGTCTCTGACTCTCTAGCGACGCGCCTTAGAACAGAGGAGCAGGCGCTCTTCGAAGTCTACCTCCGTATGCTGGATGACAATGCCATTCCAAGTGAAGTGCGAACTAAGATTGAGGCAGGAAACTGGGCTCAGGGTGCGCTTCGGGAAGTTATTCAAGCTCATGTTAGGCAGTTCTCCGATATGGAGGACCCCTACTTGCGCGAGCGGGCAACTGACATTCGTGACTTAGGTCGTCGTCTGCTCTCGGCAATGCAACAAGAGGGGGCTGAACGGGTTCCTGATTTCCCAGATAACACGGTTTTGATTGCCGATGACCTTTCGCCGGCTATGCTCGGTTTGGTGCCTGAAGATAAGTTGGTCGGTATGGTGTCTGTGACCGGCTCTGGCTCCTCACATGCCGCCATATTGGCTCGTTCAATGGGTATTCCAACGCTGATGGGTGTGGTTGAGCTGCCCTATACCAAGCTTGATGGTCGTCAGGTTATTGTCGATGGCTACTCAGGCAGGATCTACGTTGACCCGACAGATGATCTGTTAGAAGCCTACAGCTCTATTCTCAAAGAGGAGCGAGCGATTGAGGCTAACCTGGATCAACTTCGCGACCTTCCCGCTGAGACACAAGATGGTTTCAATCAGACGTTATGGGTTAATACCGGTCTGACGGCAGATGTGGAGCGTGCGGTTAAACGCGGTGCTGAAGGTATCGGACTCTATCGTACAGAAATTCCGTTTATGATTAGGGATACTTTTCCTTCTGAACTAGAGCAAGCGGACAGTTACCGTCGTCAACTGGAAGCCTTTGCCCCCAAACCTGTAACCATGCGCACCCTAGATATTGGTGGTGATAAGGCGTTGCCCTATTTCCCAATTGAGGAAGAGAACCCATTCCTTGGTTGGCGAGGCATTCGTGTCACCTTAGATCATCCCGAGATCTTCCTTGTTCAGGTGCGTGCTATGTTGCGGGCATCTGAGGGGCTCAATAACTTAAGGATCATGCTGCCAATGATCAGCAGTGTTCAAGAGGTGGAAGCGGCGCTGGAGCAGATTAATCAGGCGTTCAACGAGTTGTTGGAGGAGGGGTTGGATCTTCAGAAGCCTGAGATTGGCGTCATGATTGAAGTGCCCGCTGCGGTCTATCAAATTGGCCGTTTTGCGCCTTTGATCGATTTTGTCTCAGTCGGTTCTAATGATTTGACTCAGTATCTGCTCGCAGTTGATCGCAATAATCCGCGTGTTGCTGATCTCTACACCACCTATCACCCATCGGTGTTGCAGGCACTGCAGTTGATTGCTAATGAGGCGCACAAATACCAGAAACAGGTCTCTATCTGTGGTGAGATGGCGGCCGATCCCGGCGGTGCGTTGCTGTTGATGGCGATGGGTTATGACGTGCTTTCAATGAACTCGACCAACTTACCTAAAGTTAAGTTGGCGATTCGCAGTGTTGAATATAAAGATGCAGCGTTGCTTTTAGGGCAGGTGATGAAAATGGATGAGTCTTCAGATATTCACCTATTGCTTCGTGAAACGCTTCAAAACGCGGGTCTGACACAGTTGACGCGTCCCGTTCTTCCAGGAAACGATTAGATGATAGAGACATTAATTACCTACCTAGTTCTAGGTTCGGTGGCTGGCGTTGTGGCTGGGCTCTTTGGTATTGGTGGCGGTCTTTTGATCGTCCCCGTTCTTATCTTTAGCTTTACGGCTCAGGCGATGCCAGAGGTCGTTGTGACCCACGCTGCAGTAGCGACTTCACTTGCAACCATTGTGGTTACCTCGATCAGTTCGGTACTGGCGCATAATAAACGCGGTGCGGTTCGCTTTGATCAGTTTAAGCCGCTCGCTGTCGGTGTTGCCGTTGGTGCTATGGTCGGTGTTTGGATCGCTGATCAGTTAACTGGTGATAATCTTCAAATCATCTTTGGAATTTTTGCCTGTATGGTCGCAGTGCAGATGGCTTTCGATTTGAAGCCGCGTCAAGGTAATAGCACGCCTGAAAACTTAGAGTTGGGTGTTGCGGGGTCAGTCATTGGTGGAGCCTCCTCTATTTTCGGTATCGGCGGTGGTACCTTGACGGTGCCCTACTTGACCGCTCGAGGCAGTGACATGCGTGAAGCGGTCGGTACTTCAGCCGCAGTTGGTTTGCCCATCGCGCTGTTCAGTGCACTGGCTTATATCTGGGCCGGCCAAGATGCCGCAGGTATGCCAGCTTATAGTGTTGGCTACATCTATCTGCCAGCCTTTGTGGGCATTGCGATTGCCAGTTCACAGTTTGCTCGAGTCGGTGCGAAATTGGCGCACTCTCTGCCACAAAAACACCTGAAAAAGATCTTTGCCATCTTCTTAATGGTCATTGGTGTTCGTTTCTTGCTGATTAACTTGATGGGGCTGGCGTGATCTGGACTCATGATATTGACCCAGTTGCGGTCGGCTTTGGTGCTATACAGATTCATTGGTACGGCATCATGTACCTGCTCGCATTCGGTTCGGCCTATTGGTTGGGTACTGTTCAAGCAAAGCGAACCGGTCTATGGAGCGAAAAGCAGCTTTCTGATCTGATTTTTTATGGTGCTCTAGGTGTCATTCTTGGTGGCCGAGTCGGTTATGTCCTTTTCTACCACTTTGACTACTTCTTAGAAAATCCGCTCTGGTTATTCCATGTTTGGGAGGGCGGGATGTCCTTCCATGGTGGCCTGTTAGGGGTGGTTGCAGTCATTCTCTGGTTCTCTAAAAGTCAGGGTAAATCACTGTTTGAGATCGGTGATTTTGTCGCCCCGCTCGTGCCTTTAGGTTTGGCTGCTGGCAGGATGGGTAACTTCATCGGTGGTGAGTTGTGGGGGCGTGCCACTGATCAGGCCTGGGGTGTGATCTTTCCACGTGCCAGCGACCTGTTAGCTAGACACCCTTCGCAGCTTTATGAAGCGCTGCTCGAAGGTATTGTTCTGTTCTCAATTGTCTGGATCTACTCAATGAAACCGCGCAAGTTGGGGTCGGTTTCAGGGCTCTTTTTGTTAGGTTACGGCCTTGCTCGTAGTGCTGTAGAGTTCTTCAGGGAGCCGGATGCGCATCTTGGCTTTATTGGATTTGATGTTTTAACAATGGGTCAGTTACTCTCTCTACCCATGATTTTGATTGGGCTTTATCTGCTTATGCGCCCAGTTGCGTCGAAAAATTAATCTAAGGTTATTGGATGAAACAGTATTTAGAGTTGTGCCAACGCATCATTGATGAAGGCGTCTGGGTGGGTAATGAGCGCACCGGTAAGCGTTGTTTAACAGTGATTGATGCCAATCTTGAATATGATGTCGCTGGCAATCAGTTCCCGCTCGTCACAACGCGCAAGAGTTTTTACAAAGCGGCCATTGCTGAGCTTTTGGGTTACCTACGTGGATACGATAGTGCGGCTCAGTTTCGTGATATTGGCTGTAATACGTGGAATGCTAACGCAAACGAGAATGGTGCTTGGTTGAATAATCCTGCTCGTAAAGGTGAGGATGACATGGGGCGTGTTTACGGAGTGCAGGGTCGTCAGTGGATGGCGTCCGATGGCAGCGTCACCGATCAGCTTAAGAAGATTGTTGATAACCTCTCTAAAGGGATCGATGATCGCGGCGAAATCCTGACCTTCTACAACCCGGGTGAGTTTCATCTTGGTTGTCTGCGTCCTTGTATGCATACCCACACCTTTTCGCTATTGGGTGATCAGCTCTTTTTAACATCCTATCAGCGCAGTTGTGATGTGCCGCTGGGCCTCAATTTTAATCAGGTTCAGGTCTATGTGTTGTTGGCGTTGATGGCCCAGATAACCGGTCATAAACCAGGTAAGGCGTATCATAAGATCGTCAATGCGCACATCTATGAAGATCAGTTGGAGTTGATGCGTGACGTGCAGCTTAAGCGCGAACCTTTCCCTAGCCCGCAGTTAAAGATCAATCCCGATATTAAATCGCTTGAGGATATCGAAACCTGGGTGACAACGGATGACTTTGAAGTGGTTGGCTATCAGTACCATGACGCCATTCAATACCCATTTTCTGTATAAGTAGGAGAGGTTATGAGATTAGCTTTAATCGTCGCTCAGGGTTTAAATCGCGTTATTGGTAATGACAATAAACTGCCTTGGTACCTTCCTGAAGATCTGCGTTATTTCAAAGAGGTGACCATGGGTAAGCCCATTATTATGGGTCGCAAAACCTTTGAGTCGATTGGCAAGCCTCTGCCAGGTCGTTTGAATATCGTCATTACACGAGATTCGAATTGGAGTGCTGAGGGTGTCAAAATCGTGGCAAGCCTAGAAGAGGCTGTCGAGGTCGGTGAGGCGCAGGCTATGATCGACGGGGTAGAGGAGACTGTCATTATTGGTGGTGCTCAGATCTATGCACAATCGCTACCTCTTGTTGATCGTCTCTACCTGACACAGGTTGAGGCTGAGCCTGAGGGAGATGCTCACTTCCCTGAAATTGACTACGGCCAGTGGCAAGAGTTGGGTCGTCAATCTTTTCCTGCCGGCGATCAGCCGAACCGCTACCCCTACGCATTCATCGTCTACGACCGCAGCGAGGCGTAATCGTGCAACGACTGTTATCGCTGCTGGCAGATGGCCAGTATCGCAGTGGTAACAGTCTGGCTGCGATTCTGGACATATCCTCATCCGCACTTCGAAAAGAGTTAGATAAACTCAGTGCTCTGGGAATCGCTATTCAATCATCGAGAGGGCGGGGTTATCGCATCAATGGCGGTCTAGATCTGCTTGATGAACAGTTTATCGCAAATGAGTTGTCCTCTCTTAACTATGACCGCATCGACGTTTTAGATTCGGTCGACTCGACCAATCGTGTTGCGCAAACCCATATGTCTGATGGCTGTCGCAAAGTGTTAGTGGCAGCTGAGTATCAGGGGCAGGGTCGAGGTAGACGCGGACGTCAGTGGGTGAGCCCTTTTGCGGCCAATTTGTATCTTTCACTGGGCTGCCAATTTAAAGGGGGCGCGGCAGCACTCCAAGGTCTAAGTTTGGCGGTTGGGTTGGCTGTTCAGCAGGCATTGAGTTCGCTTGCTGTGACAGGGGTGCAGTTGAAGTGGCCGAATGATCTCCTATTAGAGAAGCGTAAGCTGGGTGGGGTATTGATCGAGCTGGCCGGCGATCTGACGGGTGAGTGTTCTGCTGTGATTGGTGTTGGGATCAATGTGAAGATGCCGGACAGTGTCAATTCTAGCATTGACCAAGAGTGGTCGGATTTGGGCAACTACATGTCAGGTACGCTAACTCGTTCTCAGCTTTTGATTGAGATTGTCCGATCATTAACTCAACTGTTAAATGAGTTTGAAACAAAAGGTTTCTCGGCATACGCTCAGCAGTGGCAGGCGGTCCATGCATTCCAAGATTATCCTGTTAGGCTCTTAATGGGTCACGCTGAAGTGGAGGGTATTTGCCGAGGTGTGGATGCGCAGGGTGAGGTGCTAGTGGAGGTTGAGGGTAAGCTAAACCGTTACTCTGCTGGTGAGATTAGTTTACGAGGAGTTAACAGTGCGTCTTGAACTGGATATAGGCAACAGTCGAGTTAAGTGGCGCCTGGTATCAGATCGGGTTGAACGCGAGGGTGTGACCAGACTGGTTGATCCTCAATGGCCTGATGCATCGGTGGATGCTCTTTGGATTAGCTCAGTTGCGGCGTCAGAGGTTAATGAAAGGCTCTCCTCGGAACTGGAACAGCGCTATGGCTGTACTCCAGAGTTTGCTCGTGTTTCGAAAGAGTGCGCGGGTGTGCGCTGTGGATATGAGGAGGTCTCGCGATTAGGTGTCGACCGTTGGTTGGTTTTGTTGGCTGCTTTTCAGAGAGGGAAGGGAGTGCCCGCGATACTGGTTGATGCCGGCAGTGCGGTGACCATCGATCTATTGACGGCAAATGGGCAGCATACAGGTGGATTTATCACCCCAGGTTACCAAATGCTGCAGAGTGCGCTGCTGGGGCAAACGGCAAACATCCGTTTTGAGCAAGAGGCTAGTGCTCAACCCTTTGGTGGAGTCGATACTGCTAGCTGTGTTTCATCAGGTGCGGAGTTAGTATTTGCCGGTCTGGCTCACTCTATTTTGGCTCTAAGAGCAGATTTCAATGAGCAGGCGAGTGTTCTGTTAACCGGTGGTGATGCTCTTAAGCTTTTTGAATATATTAAGTCAGAACCTAGGGTTGAGTGTCTGCCAAACCTGGTGTTAGATGGATTGAGTTTGGCGGAGAGGGTGACACTTTAATGTTACGTTGGTTGGTGTTGTTAGTGCTTTTAGGGAATGCGCTGCTGTTTTTGTGGTACGCGCAAGAATACCGATTTGCAGACACCGTCAGGCAGCCAGACATCAGGCCTGCCGCGCTTCGACTTCCCAATGAACTTGATGCAAGCGAGCAGTTAGTATTGCGTCCAAGGGAGTGTGGTTATTTTCAGCCTTTAGAGAGTGACTATGAGGCAGAGAGGTTGCTTATTCAGCTTGAAGGCTATGGAGTAGATCTCGCTTACGAAAAGATTCCTCCTGTTGCGCAAGGTTGGAAAGTTGAATTGCCCCTGCCAGCAGATGCCGATCGTCGTGTTGCCTTGCTCGATCAGCTGGCGTCACTGGGTTGGGTTCCCGAGAGTCGCGATGGTGCACTAGTGATGGGCGTCTATCCTGATGATGCTGCCGTCGATGAGTTGCGAAAGCAGTTCCCAGATGATTTACAGAGCAAATTGCGTAAAAAGGTTAACACCATTCAAAGTGATGCTTTTCGTGTGACTGTAAGCTACCTACAAGGGTTTGAATTTGATCAAGAATTGATCGAAATGGTCGCGACACAGTGGCCTGGCGCTCAATTTGAAAAAAAACCCTGCGAAGGGGTTGCAACGCTGAAACCTGATCAGTAAGATACGCCCCACTTCATTGCTGAGCCGGTATAGCTCAGTTGGTAGAGCAACTGACTTGTAATCAGTAGGTCCCGAGTTCGACTCTTGGTGCCGGCACCATTTCAGCAATAAGTACTGGTGGGATTCCCGAGTGGCCAAAGGGATCGGATTGTAAATCCGACGCGAAAGCTTCGATGGTTCGAATCCATCTCCCACCACCATTTCGATAGCTCCTTCGGCGGGTATGGTATAGTGGCTATTACCTCAGCCTTCCAAGCTGAAGAGGCGGGTTCGATTCCCGCTACCCGCTCCAATCGACGATATTCGCTCATGTAGCTCAGGGGTAGAGCACACCCTTGGTAAGGGTGAGGTCGGCGGTTCAAATCCGCCCATGAGCTCCATGACACATGTAAGGTAGATTAATTGTCTGCCTTTTTTTACGTCTTGGGGTAGGTGTCAGAGCGTTTCGAAGTGGGTTTTCAATACCGCATAGGCTGCTGAATTTCTTGGTTTTATCAGTTGAAACTGAGATTTTAGGCGGGTATAATGCGCGTCCCTTGTTGTATAGGGTAGTGGCTCAATTGGCAGAGCAGCGGTCTCCAAAACCGCAGGTTGGGGGTTCGAGTCCCTCCTACCCTGCCACCTTTTACAGGTGGTTTACATGCAGCAAATCTAGCTTAAGTGTTTGATTAGTAGAGGTTCTGGTGAACTCAAAAGTTTCTGACGACGTGTCTAAATTTGACAGCCTGAAGTGGCTTGTTGTTATTGCGATCGTTGCTGTTGGTGTGGTCGGTAACTCTGTCTACGCTAACGAGTCACTGCTCTATCGTGTGCTTGCGTTAGTTGCGCTCGCAATTGTAGCTGGCTTTGTTGCACTTCAAACGGCAAAAGGTAAAGCGTTCTTCCGTCTATTCAAAGAGGCGAAGAATGAGATTCGCAAAGTGGTATGGCCAACTCGTCAAGAGACGTTGCAGACGACCTTGATCGTTGTTGTGGCTGTATTGATTGTTGGTCTTTTGCTTTGGGGTCTGGACTCGCTACTCGGCTGGGTAGTGTCTGGCTTTATTGGTTAAGAGGTTTCTATGAGTTCAGAAAAGATGCGCTGGTACGTTGTTCACGCTTACTCTGGTTATGAGAAGCGTGTTCAGGCTGGTCTGCTAGAAGCGATCGAGCGTCACGGTATGGAAGATCTGTTTGGCGATATCCTTGTGCCAACAGAAGAGGTTGTAGAGATCCGTGATGGTAAGAAGCGTAAGTCTGAGCGCAAGTTCTACCCAGGTTATGTGCTCGTTAACATGGTGATGAACGACGAAACTTGGCACATGGTTAAGAGTACGCCACGTGTTCTAGGTTTCATAGGTGGTACGGCAGATAAGCCTGCACCAATTACTCAGCGTGAAGCTGATGAGATTCTACGTCGTGTAGAGAGTGGTGTTGATAAGCCACGTCCTAAGACGATGTTTGAAGCGGGTGAGATGGTGCGTGTTAATGATGGCCCATTCGCTGACTTCAATGGTGTTGTTGAAGAGGTTGATTACGAGAAGTCACGTCTGAAAGTGGCTGTATTGATCTTCGGTCGCTCAACACCGGTTGAACTTGAGTTCCGTCAGGTCGAAAAAGTTTAACGAAGGTTTTTAACGAACTGAGTGGCTGAAAGGCTGCTCGGTTTTTGTTGTGTAAAGGGGAGCCGAGAGGCGCTTGTACCCAAAGGAGTAGCTCAATGGCTAAGAAGATAGAAGCCTACATTAAGTTGCAGGTTAAAGCAGGTCAGGCGAACCCAAGTCCGCCAGTAGGTCCTGCGCTAGGTCAACACGGTGTGAACATCATGGAGTTCTGTAAAGCGTTCAACGCACAGACTCAATCGATGGAACCTGGTATGCCAATTCCAGTGGTTATCACTGTATACGCTGATCGTAGCTTTACGTTCATCACTAAGACTCCACCAGCTTCAATCCTATTGAAGAAAGCGGTTGGTCTTAAATCTGGTTCATCTCGTCCAAACACTGAGAAAGTGGGTACTGTTACTCGCGCTCAGCTTGAAGAGATTGCAACAATTAAAATGGCTGACCTTACTGCTGCGGACATGGATGCAGCGGTACGTACGATTGCAGGTTCTGCACGTCGCATGGGTCTAGTTGTGGAGGGTGATGAGTAATGGCTAAGTTGACTAAACGTCAAAAGGCGATCGCTGAAAAAGTAGAAGCGGGTAAATTGTACGCTGCTGCTGATGCTGCTCAGATTCTTTCAGAAGTTTCTGCTGTTAAATTCGCTGAGTCTGTAGATGTTGCGATCAACCTAGGTGTTGATCCGAAGAAATCTGACCAGGTTGTACGTGGTTCAAGTGTTCTTCCAAACGGTACAGGTAAAGAAGTTCGTGTTGCTGTATTTGCTCAAGGCGAAAACGCTGAGAAAGCAAAAGAAGCGGGCGCGGACGTTGTTGGTTTTGAAGATCTTGCTGAGTCAGTTAAAGCTGGCAACCTAGACTTCGACGTAGTAATTGCAAGCCCAGACGCTATGCGCGTTGTTGGTGCGCTAGGTACAGTACTTGGTCCACGTGGCCTAATGCCAAACCCTAAGGTTGGTACTGTAACTCCAGATGTTGCTGGTGCAGTTAAGAATGCTAAATCTGGTCAGGTACGTTTCCGTACTGACAAGAACGGCATTATTCACGCGTCAGTTGGTAAAGTAGGCTTCGAGCCAAACCAAATCGCTGAAAACGTAGCGGCTCTACTTGCTGAGCTTAAGAAACTTAAGCCGGCGTCTGCTAAAGGCGTTTACGTTAAGAAAGTAACCCTGTCTACTACTATGGGACCGGGTCTACAGGTGGATGTTGCGTCACTAGACGCTTAATCCTCCAGCAAAGGTATTTGAGGGTCTTCAGACCTGTCTGACAGAGACGAAGACCGTCAAAGACCGCAGGTGATGCTATTGATTCTTCAGTGGCATCTTAATGGGCCAACCAGCCTGCGCAGACGGTGAGATTCCTCGGAATCATTTTAGCCGTACTCATGCCTCGCGTAAGCGGGGTGGTTGGTAAATATGTCGAAAGACAACCAGGAGTAAATTGTGGCAATAGGACTTGAACAGAAAAAAGCGATCGTCGCTGAGGTTCAGGAAGCTGCTGGCTCTGCATTGTCTGCTGTCGTTGCGGATTCCCGCGGCGTTGAAGTAGGCGATATGACTGCACTGCGTAAGCAGGCACGTGAAGCGGGTGTATGGCTTAAAGTCGTACGTAACACGTTAGCACGTCGTGCAGTAGAGGGCACAGCTTATGAATGTCTAGCGGACTCGTTCGTAGGTCCAACTATCATTGCTTTCTCTCAAGAGCACCCAGGCGCTGGCGCCCGTATCTTGAAAGACTTTGCAAAAGGCAATGACAAGTTTGAGCTGAAAACAGCTGCTTACGAAGGCGAGATCGTTGATATCGCAATGCTAGCAAGCCTACCGACATACGACGAAGCACTAGCGAAGCTAATGAGCTGCATGAAAGAAGCAGCTGCTGGCAAGCTTGTACGTGCTATCGATGCGGTACGCGTTCAGAAAGAAGAGCAAGCAGCTTAATTGGCTGGTTGCTAAGTAACCGATTTAATAAAGGAATTAATCATGTCTCTGTCTAAAGACGATATCCTAAATGCAATTGCTGAAATGTCAGTAATGGACGTTGTTGAACTAGTTTCTGCAATGGAAGAAAAATTCGGCGTATCTGCTGCAGCTGCAGTAGTTGCTGGTCCTGCTGGCGATGCTGGCGGTGCTGCAGAAGAGAAGACTGACTTCGACGTTGTTCTAGCTTCTGCTGGCGATAAGAAAGTAAACGTAATCAAGGTAGTTCGTGCAGTAACTGGCCTTGGTCTTAAAGAAGCGAAAGAGATGGTTGACGGTGCACCTTCAACTGTTAAAGAAGGCGCTTCTAAAGAAGAAGCTGAGCAGATCAAAGCTGATCTTGAAGCAGCTGGCGCTTCTGTCGAGCTTAAGTAATAACTTGAGCTTGCTGCGCATTAAGCAGCTTTACGCTGCTTAAAAAGCGTATGGCTGGTGGCAAAAATGCCACCGGCCTTTTTCCGTTATTAGTAGATAGACTTTTTAACGGAACGAATTGCTCGATAATTTATCGAGTTTGGTTTCTCAACCTAGATGCACATGCTGGGGAACACTGATGGCTTATTCATACACTGAGAAGAAACGTATCCGAAAGGATTTCAGTAAACTCGGTCAGGTAATGGAACTACCTTACCTGCTCGCGACACAGCTGGATTCATATCGTAAGTTTCTAGAGGCGGGCGCTACTTCTGAAGGTCGCACCGAAGAGGGGCTTCATGCCGCATTCAATTCTGTATTCCCAATCGTTTCTTACTCTGGAAACGCTGCTTTGGAATACGCTGGTTATCGCCTAGGTGAGCCTGTCTTTGACGTAAAAGAGTGTCAGCAGCGTGGTATCACCTACGCAGCGCCACTACGCGTTAAAGTGCGTCTGGTGATCTACGATCGCGATTCGTCTACGAAAGCGGTTAAAGACATTAAAGAGCAAGAAGTTTACATGGGCGAAATGCCGCTCATGACTGAGAATGGTACCTTTGTTGTCAATGGTACTGAGCGCGTAATCGTATCGCAGCTCCACCGTTCACCTGGTGTATTCTTCGATCACGACAAGGGTAAAACACACTCATCGGGCAAATTGCTTTACTCTGCTCGAATCATTCCTTACCGTGGTTCTTGGCTCGACTTCGAGTTTGATCCAAAAGACTCTCTATTTGTTCGTATCGACCGTCGCCGTAAACTGCCTGCGACTATCTTGATGCGCGCGCTTGGTTTCCAAGCAGAAGAGATTCTAGATATCTTCTTTGACACGACTGGCTGGAATCTATCGAAAGATAAGATTCAGATGGATCTTATTCCTGAGCGCCTACGTGGTGAAACAATGAGCTTCGAGATCCTTACACCTAAAGGTGATGTGATTGTTGAAGCGGGTCGCCGTATCACTCCGCGCCACATCCGTCAGATGCAGAAAGAGGGTATGACTCAACTAGAGACTCCTGCAGAGTACCTAGTGGGCAAAGCTCTAGCTAAAGATATCGTTGATCCTGCTACAGGTGAAGTACTGCTTCCTTGTAACACCGAGCTGACTGAAGAGGCGGTAGCTAAGCTTCAAGAAGCTAAGATCGAACGTTTCGAAACGCTTTACACTAACGAATTGGATTGTGGTCCATTCGTTTCTGACACTCTTCGTATTGACCCGACTCGTAACCAGCTTGAAGCATTGGTAGAGATCTACCGCATGATGCGTCCTGGTGAGCCACCAACGAAAGAGTCAGCAGAATCACTATTTGAAAATCTATTCTTCTCTGAAGAGCGCTACGATCTTTCTGCGGTAGGTCGCATGAAGTTCAACCGCCGTCTTGGTCGTGAAGAGGAGACAGGTTCAGGCATTCTGTCTAAAGATGACATCCTAGATGTTATGAAGACACTGATCGAGATCCGTAACGGTAAAGGCGTTGTTGACGATATCGACCACCTTGGTAACCGTCGTATCCGTTCAGTTGGTGAGATGGCTGAGAACCAATTCCGTGTCGGTCTTGTTCGTGTAGAACGTGCTGTACGTGAGCGCCTAAGCATGGCTGAATCAGACAACCTGATGCCTCAGGATCTGATCAACGCTAAGCCAGTTGCTGCTGCCATTAAAGAGTTCTTTGGCTCGTCGCAGCTGTCACAGTTCATGGACCAGAACAACCCGCTTTCCGAAGTAACTCACAAGCGTCGTGTCTCTGCACTAGGCCCAGGTGGTCTAACGCGTGAGCGCGCGGGCTTCGAGGTTCGTGACGTACACCCAACTCACTACGGTCGTGTATGTCCTATCGAGACTCCTGAAGGTCCAAACATCGGTCTGATCAACTCGTTAGCTGTGTTTGCTCGTACAAACAACTACGGCTTCCTAGAGACTCCTTACCGTCGCGTTGTTGATGGTCAGGTAACAGACGACATCGATTACCTATCAGCTATCGAAGAGTCTAACTTCGTTATCGCACAGGCTTCGGCAACGGTGGATACGAAGAACAAACTGACTGATGAGCTGGTCACTGTTCGTCACTTGAACGAAACAACCGTAATGCCTAAAGAGCGCGTACAGTACATGGACGTTTCACCACGTCAGGTTGTATCGGTTGCGGCAGCTCTTATCCCGTTCCTTGAGCACGATGATGCGAACCGTGCATTGATGGGATCGAACATGCAACGTCAGGCTGTTCCAACACTGAAGGCTGATAAGCCGCTTGTTGGTACCGGTATCGAGCGCAACATCGCTCGTGACTCGGGTGTCTGTGTGGTTGCTAAGCGTGGCGGTGTTATTGAATCAGTTGACGCAAGCCGTGTAGTTGTTCGTGTTAACGATGACGAAATTACTGCAGGCGATGCAGGTGTAGATATCTACAACCTAACTAAGTACGTGCGTTCGAACCAGAACACATGTATCAACCAGCGTGCGATCGTTAACCTAGGTGAGCAGGTATCACGTGGTGATATCCTAGCCGATGGTCCATCGGTTGACCTTGGTGAGCTAGCCCTTGGCCAGAACATGCGTATCGCGTTCATGCCTTGGAACGGCTTCAACTTCGAGGACTCGATCCTAATCTCTGAGCGTGTTGTTCAAGAAGATCGTTTCACTACGATCCACATTCAAGAGCTAACCTGTGTCTCTCGTGACACTAAGCTAGGCTCTGAAGAGATTACTGCGGATATCCCGAATGTTGGTGAATCTGCACTCGCTAAACTAGACGAATCAGGCATCGTGCACATTGGTGCAGAAGTAGGTCCTGGAGACATTCTAGTAGGTAAAGTAACGCCTAAAGGCGAAACTCAATTGACTCCTGAAGAGAAGCTACTGCGTGCGATCTTCGGTGAGAAAGCGTCTGATGTTAAAGACACTTCTCTACGTGTTAAGACAGGTACTGTTGGTAAGGTTATCGACGTTCAGGTCTTCACTCGTGACGGTGTTGAAAAAGATGAGCGTGCAATCGCTATCGAGCAAGCTGAACTTGCAAGCATCCGTAAAGACCTTGATGACGAGTTCCGTATTGTTGAAGTAGCAATTTTCGAGCGTCTTGAGCGTACGCTAGTTGGCCTTAAAGCTGACGGTGGTGCAGGTCTTAAGAAGGGTCAAGAGATCACGTCTGAATTCCTTGCTGATCTTAAACACGATGAGTGGTTCAAGATTCGCGTATCTGACAGTGCAGCAGCAGAGATGCTTGAAGCGGCTAAGAAGCAGCTTGAAGAGCGTCGTGAAATGCTGGATAAGCGCTTCGAAGATAAGAAGAGCAAGCTTCAGACGGGTGATGATCTAGCGCCTGGCGTACTTAAGATTGTTAAGGTTTACGTAGCAACTAAGCGTCGCGTACAGCCTGGTGACAAGATGGCAGGTCGTCACGGTAACAAGGGTGTTATCTCAGTTATCATGCCTGTCGAAGACATGCCTTACGATGAGAACGGTGAGCCAGTTGATGTGGTGCTTAACCCACTGGGTGTACCGTCTCGTATGAACGTAGGTCAGATCCTTGAGACTCACATGGGTGCTGCAGCGAAAGGTCTTGGTCGTAAGATCAACACCATGCTGGAAATTGAGCGTAAGAAGGCTGAAAAAGTTAAGGAAGTTCGTGAATTCCTTGAAGCCGTTTACAACGCACAGCACAGCGGCCTAGAGTGTGCTCGTAAAGAAGATCTTAAGTCATTCAGTGATGACGAGATCTTGGCTCTGGCTGAAAACCTCAAAGCGGGTGTTCCACTAGCGACTCCAGTCTTTGATGGTGCTAAAGAATCTGAAATCAAAGCGCTGCTGCGTCTTGCGGACATGAATGATAGTGGACAGGTGGATCTGTTCGATGGTCGCACAGGCGACAAGTTCGACCGTCCAGTGACTGTTGGCTACATGTACATGCTGAAACTTAACCACTTGGTTGATGACAAGATGCACGCACGTTCAACCGGCTCTTACAGCCTTGTTACTCAGCAGCCGCTGGGTGGTAAAGCTCAGTTCGGTGGTCAGCGCTTCGGTGAGATGGAGGTTTGGGCACTGGAAGCGTACGGCGCAGCTTACACGCTTCAAGAGATGCTCACAGTCAAATCCGATGACGTGAATGGTCGTACGAAGATGTATAAGAACATCGTCGATGGCGACCACAGCATGGATCCAGGCATGCCTGAATCATTCAACGTGCTGATCAAAGAGATCCGTTCTCTCGGTATCGATATCGAGCTAGAGAACGAGTAAGGGCCTAATTGAACATCGGGCTGTATGCCAAGTGCTGCAGCCCCCTCCCGTGAGGAGCTATAGATAATGAAAGATTTACTTAATCTGTTGAAGACTCAAAGTCAGAGCGACGAGTTCGATTCGATCCGTATCTCTCTGGCTTCACCAGACATGATTCGTTCATGGTCTTATGGTGAGGTTAAAAAACCTGAGACGATTAACTACCGTACATTCAAACCAGAGCGTGACGGTCTGTTCTGTGCCAAGATTTTCGGCCCTGTAAAGGATTACGAATGTCTATGTGGTAAGTACAAGCGCATGAAGCACCGTGGTGTTATCTGTGAGAAGTGTGGCGTTGAAGTGACCATGACTAAAGTGCGTCGTGAGCGCATGGGTCACATCGAGCTAGCCTCTCCAGTTGCACACATCTGGTTCCTTAAGTCACTACCGTCTCGTATCGGCTTGATGCTAGATATGACCCTTCGTGACATCGAGCGCGTTCTCTACTTCGAATCATTTGTTGTGATCGATGAAGGCATGACGACGCTTCAGCGCGGTCAGCTAATGAACGACGAGCAGTACTTTGAAGCACTGGAAGAGTTCGGTGATGACTTTGACGCTCGTATGGGTGCTGAAGCGATCGGCGAACTTCTAAAGTCGATCGATCTAGAAGCTGAGATCTCAGTTCTTCGTGAAGAGATTCCTGCGACTAACTCAGAAACTAAGCTTAAGAAGATGTCTAAGCGTCTTAAGCTACTTGAAGCGTTCTACAAGTCTGGTAACAACCCAGAGTGGATGATCCTAAAAGTTCTTCCAGTTCTACCACCAGATCTACGTCCACTAGTACCACTGGACGGTGGTCGTTTCGCAACCTCTGATCTTAACGATCTATACCGTCGTGTGATCAACCGTAACAACCGTTTGAAGCGTCTTCTAGACCTTAACGCTCCAGATATCATCGTACGTAACGAAAAACGTATGTTGCAGGAATCTGTCGATGCGTTGCTTGATAACGGTCGTCGTGGTCGTGCCATCACTGGCTCTAACAAGCGTCCTCTGAAGTCGCTTGCTGACATGATCAAAGGTAAGCAGGGTCGTTTCCGTCAGAACCTTCTAGGTAAGCGTGTTGACTACTCTGGTCGTTCTGTAATCGTGGTTGGCCCATCACTGCGTCTTCACCAGTGTGGTCTTCCTAAGAAGATGGCTCTTGAGCTATTCAAGCCATTCATCTTCTCTAAGCTAGAGCTTCGTGGTTACGCAACTACGATTAAAGCCGCTAAGAAGATGGTTGAGCGTGAAGAGCCGCTTGTATGGGATATCCTTGATGAGGTTATCCGTGAGCATCCAGTTCTTCTAAACCGTGCACCGACACTTCACCGTCTTGGTATCCAGGCATTTGAGCCTGTTTTGATCGAAGGTAAAGCGATCCAGCTACACCCACTTGTGTGTGCTGCGTATAACGCCGACTTCGACGGTGACCAGATGGCGGTACACGTACCGTTGACGATCGAAGCGCAGCTTGAAGCTCGTGCTTTGATGATGTCTACCAACAACATTCTTTCGCCATCAAATGGTGAGCCGATCATCGTTCCTTCACAGGACGTGGTATTGGGTCTGTACTACATGACTCGTGAGCGCATCAATGCGCAGGGCGAAGGCATGGCATTCTCTGATATCAAAGAGGTTCAGCGTGCGTATGGTGCTAAACAGGTTCACCTACAGGCTCGCGTGAAGGTTCGTATCAACGAAACGATCCGCGACATCGAAGGTAACGAAGAGTCTCGCACTGCAATCGTTGATACGACAGTGGGTCGTGCAATGCTGTTTGATATCGTTCCAACGGGTCTTCCGTTCGAACTGATCAACCAGGCGATGAAGAAGAAAGCGATCTCGCGTCTTCTTAACGAGGCGTACCGTCGTTGTGGTCTGAAGGATACGGTTATCTTTGCTGACCAGCTAATGTACATGGGCTTCCGTCAAGCAGCGCTTTCAGGTGCATCGATCGGTGTTAACGATTTCGTTATCCCAGATGAGAAAGTGAACATTGTTGCTGAAGCCGACACTGAAGTGAAAGAGATCGAGCGTCAGTTCGCAGACGGTCTTGTTACTCAGGGTGAGAAATACAACAAGGTTGTCGATATCTGGTCTCGTGCAAACGAATTGCTTGCTAAGAAGATGATGGACAACCTGAAGTCTGACACAGTGATCAACGCTGAAGGCGAGCAGGAAGAGCAAGAGTCTTTCAACTCTGTCTACATGATGGCCGACTCAGGCGCACGTGGTAGTGCGGCTCAGATTCGTCAGCTAGCAGGTATGCGTGGTCTGATGGCTAAGCCAGATGGCTCGATCATCGAGACACCGATCACGGCTAACTTCCGTGAAGGACTAAACGTACTTCAGTACTTCATCTCGACTCACGGTGCTCGTAAGGGTCTAGCCGATACGGCACTTAAGACTGCGAACTCGGGTTACCTAACTCGTCGTCTAGTAGACGTTGCTCAGGATGTGGTTATCACAGAGCAAGATTGTGGCACTGAAGAGGGTCTAGTGATCCAGGCGCTAATCGAAGGCGGCGACGTAGTTGTTGGTCTAGGTGAGCGTGTTCTTGGTCGTGTTATTGCACAAGACGTTCTTGATCCACAGGGTAAAGATGTATTGATCCCTGCGGGTACATTGATGGATGAAGCTTGGGTAGCACGTCTAGATAATGACGATACTTACAGCTCGATCGATGAAGTGATCGTTCGTTCTGCTATTACCTGTGAATCACACCACGGTATCTGTTCAAGCTGTTACGGTCGTGACCTAGGTCGCGGTCACAAGGTTAACATCGGTGAAGCTGTCGGCGTTATCGCTGCACAGTCAATCGGTGAGCCGGGTACACAGCTTACCATGCGTACCTTCCACATCGGTGGTGCGGCATCACGAGCAGCTGCTGTCGATAACATCCAGGTTAAGAACGGCGGTGAAATTCGTCTACACAACCTTAAAACCGTTGAGCGTGCAGATGGCAACCTAGTCGCTTCTTCACGATCTGGTGAGATCGGTGTAACCGATGAGCACGGTCGTGAGCGCGAGCGTTACAAAGTACCTTACGGTGCAGTGATCAAAGCGAAAGATGGCGACACTGTCGAAGCAGGCGCAATCATTGCTAACTGGGATCCGCACACTCACCCAATCGTAACCGAGGTTGCGGGTCGCATTCAGTTTGCTGGTCTTGAAGACGGCATCACTGTTAAGCGCCAAGCGGATGAGCTAACAGGTCTAACTACGATCGAAGTATTGGATATCAAAGACCGCCCACAGGCAGGTAAAGATATCCGTCCAATGATCAAGCTTGTTGATGCCAAGGGTGAAGACGTTCTTCACGCTGGTACAGCAATGCCTGCACAGTACATGCTGCCACCTAATGCGATCTTGAACCTTCAAGATGGTGCAGATGTAGGTGTTGGTGACGTCCTAGCACGTCTACCACAAGAGGGTACTGTCAACAAAGATATCACCGGTGGTCTTCCACGCGTAGCGGATCTATTCGAAGCGCGTAAACCAAAAGAAGCGGCTGTGCTTGCTGAGATTTCAGGTACTGTCAGCTTTGGTAAAGAGACCAAAGGTAAGCGTCGTATTGTGATCACTCCAACTGATGGTGCGGATCCAATCGAAGTGATGATTCAGAAGTGGCGCTCGCTTAACGTCTTCGAAGGTGAGACAGTTGAGAAGGGTGAGGTGATCTCAGATGGTCCATCAAGTGCACACGATATCCTGCACGTATTGGGCGTAGAAGAGCTAGCTAAATACATCGTTTCTGAGATCCAAGACGTTTACCGTCTACAGGGTGTAGGCATCAACGACAAGCACATCGAAGTGATTGTGCGTCAGATGCTTCGCAAGGTAGAGATCCTAGATAGCGGTGATTCTGAATTCATTCAGGGTGAACAGGCTGAATTCGTAGATGTGACAATCGCAAACGAAAAATTGGTTGCTGAAGGTAAGCAGCCAGCTAAGTTTGAACGTGTGCTTCTAGGTATTACTAAAGCCTCTCTGGCAACAGAGTCGTTCATCTCTGCAGCGTCGTTCCAGGAGACAACTCGTGTCCTAACGGAAGGTGCAGTAACCGGCAAGAAAGATTACTTGCGCGGTCTGAAAGAGAACGTGGTTGTGGGTCGTCTGATCCCAGCCGGTACTGGTCTTGCATACCACAGCGAACGCAAACGCAAACGTATGCAGGATACAGAATCTAGCGTCACTGTAAGTGCTGAAGAAGTACAAGCAGCTTTGACTGAAGCATTGAACGCTTCAGTGGAAGATTCTGAATAATTTCAGAAGACGTTGACGAGAAGGGGTGGAATTGATTAAAATTTCGCCCCCTGAATGACTAGGGCTTCGGTCCTAGTCTTTTTGTTGTTTAACTAAACGTGGAGTTTGCTTAATGGCAACTATCAACCAGCTGGTGCGCAAACCACGTAAACGCGTTGTAGAGAAGTCTGATGTTCGTGCATTAGAAGCTTGTCCTCAACGTCGTGGCGTATGTACCCGCGTTTACACTACTACACCTAAGAAACCGAACTCAGCACTACGTAAAGTTTGTCGTGTTCGTCTTACTAACGGTTTCGAAGTTTCTTCATACATCGGTGGTGAAGGTCACAACCTACAGGAGCACAGTGTTGTTCTTATCCGTGGTGGCCGTGTTAAAGACCTACCTGGTGTACGTTACCACACTGTACGTGGTGCGCTTGACTGTGCGGGCGTTAACGACCGTAAACAGGGCCGCTCTAAGTACGGTGCTAAGCGTCCTAAGTCTTAAGTTCGTCTACTCTCTATGAGAGTCGGCGAAGCTGTTAAGCAGGACCTAGTCCGCGCTGGTAGCTAGACCGAGACGATAAGAGTAAGGGCAGGCTTAATTGCCTGAGTAACCTGAAGACCTTTTAAACGATTTATTGAGGGCTTATCCATGCCAAGAAGACGCGTCGCTGCAAAGCGCGAAATTCTACCGGATCCTAAATTCGGAAACATCACACTGGCTAAATTCATCAACCACTTGATGATTAGCGGTAAAAAATCTGTAGCAGAGAGCATCGTTTACGGCGCTCTAGCGAAAGTTGAAGAGCGTACTAAAGCAGATCCTTTGGAACTGTTTGATAAAGCGTTGGAAACTGTTCAGCCTATGGTCGAAGTTAAGTCTCGCCGCGTTGGTGGTGCAACTTACCAAGTACCTGTTGAAGTTCGTCCATCACGTCGTATGGCGCTTGCAATGCGTTGGCTGGTTGACGCATCGCGTAAGCGTGGCGAAAAAGACATGTCTCTTCGTCTAGCGGGCGAGCTACTAGACGCGGCTGAAGGCCGTGGCGCTGCGGTTAAGAAACGTGAAGACGTTCACCGCATGGCTGACGCTAACAAAGCGTTCGCACACTTCCGCTTCTAAGCGTTTTTATCTGGCGAAATGGTGTTATCATTTCGCCAGCTTTAAATTCGCTTTTTTAAAGCCTTCGTTTATGACGAGGGCTTTTTACGTTTCAGGAGTTTGATCAATGGCTCGTACTACCCCAATTAATCGTTACCGTAACATTGGTATCTGTGCTCACGTAGATGCTGGTAAAACGACAACAACCGAACGCGTTCTGTTCTACACAGGCATGTCACACAAGATCGGTGAAGTGCACGATGGCGCTGCAACCATGGACTGGATGGAGCAAGAGCAGGAGCGTGGTATCACCATTACCTCGGCTGCGACAACCTGTTTCTGGAAAGGGATGAATCAGCAGTTCGATGAGCACCGCGTTAACATCATTGATACTCCTGGGCACGTTGACTTTACCATTGAGGTAGAGCGTTCACTGCGTGTACTGGATGGTGCCGTTGTTGTGCTCTGTGCCTCTTCGGGTGTTCAGCCGCAGACTGAAACGGTATGGCGTCAAGCAAACAAGTACGAAGTACCTCGTATGGTGTTTGTGAACAAGATGGACCGTGCCGGTGCAGATTTCTACATGGTGGTTGATCAGCTTAAACAGCGCCTGGGTGCTGTACCAGTACCTATTAATATTCCGATTGGTGCTGAAGATGAATTCAAAGGCGTCGTTGACCTGATCAGCATGAAAGCGATCATGTGGAACGAAGCCGATCAAGGTATGACCTATGATCTGGAAGAGATTCCAGCTGATCTACAGGACCGTGCCGAAGAGCTTCGTGAAGAGCTGCTAGAAGCGGCGGCCGAAGCCAATGAAGAGTTGATGGATAAGTACCTTGAAGAGGGTGAGCTATCTATTGATGAGATTAAAGCGGGTCTGCGTCAGCGTACTCTGAATAACGAGATTGTTTTGATGCTAGCCGGTTCTGCGTTCAAGAACAAAGGCGTTCAAGCAGTACTCGATGCGGTTATTGAGTACCTACCATCGCCGACTGAGGTCAAAGCGATCGAAGGTACATTGGATGATGCTGCTGAGACCGTTGAAACGCGTGAAGCGGATGACAACGCGCCGTTCGCATCACTGGCATTCAAGATCGCTACCGATCCCTTTGTGGGAACCTTGACCTTCGTTCGTGTCTACTCAGGTGTGTTGGTATCTGGTGACAGCGTTTATAACTCGGTTAAGCAGAAGAAAGAGCGCATCGGTCGTATGGTGCAGATGCACGCTAACAGCCGTGAAGAGATTAAAGAGGTTCGTGCAGGCGACATCGCTGCGATGATCGGTCTTAAAGATGTGACCACAGGTGATACGCTGTGTGATGCTGACAAGAAGATCGTTCTAGAGCGTATGGAGTTCCCTGAGCCAGTGATCTCGGTTGCGGTTGAGCCTAAATCACAAGCGGATCAAGAGAAGATGGGCTTGGCACTGGGCAAATTGGCGCAAGAGGATCCATCCTTCCGTGTTGAGACCGATCAAGAGACAGGCCAGACCATCATTTCGGGTATGGGTGAGCTTCACCTAGACATCATCGTTGACCGTATGAAACGTGAGTTCAAGGTTGAAGCGAACATCGGTAAACCTCAGGTGGCTTACCGTGAGAAGATCCGCAGCAGTGTTGTTGCAAACCACAAGTTTGCCCGCCAGTCAGGTGGTCGTGGTCAGTATGGTCACGTTGTCGTTGAGTTCTCGCCAAGTGATGACGAAGGGTTGGAGTTCATCAATGAGATCGTCGGTGGTGCGATTCCAAAAGAGTATATTCCTGCGATCGAGAAAGGTATCTCTGAGCAGATGAAGAACGGTGTTCTTGCGGGCTACCCATTGATCGGTCTGAAAGCGCGTCTTTACGACGGCTCTTTCCACGATGTCGACTCTAATGAGATGGCCTTTAAGATCGCCGCATCACAAGCACTTAAAAAGTACGCTATGGAAGCTGATCCTTGTCTTCTAGAGCCGATGATGAAAGTGGAAGTCGTAACACCTGAAGAGTACATGGGTGACGTGATGGGTGACCTTAACCGCCGTCGTGGTCTGGTTCAGGGTATGGAAGATACGACATCAGGCAAGGTGATTCGTGCTGCAGTGCCACTGGGTGAGATGTTCGGTTATGCGACCGATCTTCGTTCAGCATCCCAGGGTCGTGCGACCTACTCAATGGAGTTTGAAAACTACGCAGAGGCGCCGAAAAACATCCTGGATGGCATGTTGAACCGCTACTAATTGATATCAGTGATTAAAAAGCAGAGCCGGTTTACCGCCTCTGCTTTTTTTATGCCTGTGAAGCCTTAGCTTTCATCCCCTTCGAGGCAAACAGAAGCGTCAAGCTAAGGGCTAAGTAGAGTAGTAGATCAGAGGTGTTGGCTTTCCAGCTGACAATAGCGATTGCCAGTAGAAGTGCAGCACTCAAAAACGAAGCTCGTTGGGATCTGATTTTGCTAAGAAAGGCAGCTGCTCCTAATGCACCTATTAGAACAATAGCCAACACCATAGCGTAATCTGCTCCGGCATCCATTCTCCGGCAGAGCTCAAACAGGGCAATCAGTGCCAGTAGGTAACGCCCCCAGGTTTGCATGGTGAAGCTGCGCTGCAGCGCACGTGCCAGCAGTGCGCTAGCCATCATAGGGGCGCCCGCATAGAGGGCCAAATTGTTCAGCATCCGAAGCAGTGTCGAACTGTCCATGGAGTCGCTGGTCAGGGTGAAACTGCCAATAAGTGCAATGATCATGCTCAGCAGTGAGAGTCGAGTGACTTTGATCTCACTGCTGCTATCGAGGTTATCTTGCGTCCCTCTGAAGAGGTAGAGCGTGCTAGCGATGGCTGCTAGCAACAGGAGTATTTGCCCCAACAGAGTCATCGCAGATTACCCCAGTTTCGCAAAGGCGCGGTCAGCCGCTGCAATGGTTGCGTCTAGGTCAGCCTCTGTATGAGCGGCGGAAAGGAAGCCCGCTTCATACGCTGAAGGTGCCAGATAGACTCCTTCGTCGAGCATGTGGTGGAAGAACTTTCCGAACGCTTCAACATCACAGGCGGTTGCATCACTAAACCCAGTGATGTTCTCACGATCGGTGAAGAACAGACCAAACATACCACCTACTGCGGTCGTGGTCACAGAGATGCCGTTTTTAGCCGCTACTGCCTTCAACCCTTCGGTGAGGTATTCTGTCTTCGCGCTTAACTCTTCGTACAAGCCTTCACGCTCCATCGCGGTTAGCATAGCAAGGCCGGCACGCATGGCTAGAGGGTTGCCTGATAGGGTGCCCGCTTGGTAAACAGGGCCCAGTGGCGCGATCTGATGCATGATCTCCAGTTTGCCACCAAAGGCGCCAACGGGCATGCCGCCGCCAATGATCTTGCCTAGAGTGGTAAGATCAGGTGTGACACCATAAAGCTCTTGTGCACCGCCGCGCGCTACGCGGAAGCCACTCATCACCTCGTCAAAGATCAAAACGGTTTCGTATTCATCACAGATGGCACGCAAGCCTTCCAAGAATCCTTCTACTGGAGGGATACAGTTCATGTTGCCAGCGACTGGCTCAACGATGATACACGCAATCTCTTTACCTACTTCAGCGAAGGCCTGTTTGACACTCTCTAGGTCGTTAAACTGCAGTGTGATGGTGTGCTCCGCCAGTGCAGCAGGCACTCCAGGTGAGTTTGGTTCGCCCAGTGTCAGTGCTCCTGAGCCCGCTTTGACCAGCAGTGAATCGGAATGACCGTGGTAGCAGCCTTCAAATTTAACGATCTTATCGCGACCGGTGTAACCTCGCGCTAATCGGATGGCACTCATGGTCGCTTCAGTACCCGAGCTGGTCATGCGAACCATCTCCATTGAGGGTACAAGCTCACAAATTTTGTCTGCCATCTCTGTTTCGATTGCTGTTGGTGCACCGAAAGAGATGCCGTGGTTTAGGGCATCACGCACCGCATCGATCACAGGAGGGTAGTTGTGGCCAAACAGCATAGGGCCCCAAGAGCCGATGTAGTCGATGTACTGTTTGTCATCTTCGTCGAAGATGTAAGCGCCTTCGGCACGTTTAACAAAGACCGGTGTGCCACCGACACCTTTGAACGCACGAACGGGCGAGTTAACACCGCCTGGGATGTGTTTCTGGGCGGCTTCAAATAACTGTTCTGACTTAGACATCAACTTAACCTCGGTAAACATTTTTGACCATTATCCACAGCCAGCAAGGGAGTGTCAGTAGTACGCCTGAACAAATCCCTTGGATCGTGAATCTGGAGTTGGAAATCACTGTGGCGTATTATACAGCACCTGAATTCTTAAGACTCAGTCAGTATGGCTAACATGGAGCGTGGAACTATCGTGATTAAAGTAGGTATTGTGGGTGGCACGGGTTATACGGGCGTTGAACTGCTTAGACTGTTGGCTAACCATTCAGAAGTCTCAGTCGAGGTGATTACCTCCCGCTCTGAAGAGGGTATGCCGGTTGCTGATATGTTCCCCAATCTTCGTGGTCATTACGATCTAGAGTTTACCGTGCCTGATGTTGACCGCTTGGCCGCCTGTGATGTTGTCTTCTTTGCAACGCCGCACGGTGTTGCCATGTCGATGGCGCCTGCGTTAGTTGATCGTGGCGTACGCGTGATCGATCTGGGTGCTGACTTCCGAATCAAGGATGTACCGCTTTGGGAGAAGTGGTACAAGCTGGACCACAGCTGCCCAGACCTGGTTGAGAAAGCGGTCTACGGTTTACCTGAGTTGAATCGGGAGCAGATTAAAGATGCGCAGTTAATTGCTTGTGCTGGCTGTTACCCCACCGCGACTCAGCTGGGCTTTTTGCCGCTGCTAGAAGCGGGTTTGGTTGATACACGCCGTTTGATTGCCGACTGTAAGTCGGGTGTATCCGGTGCCGGTCGTGGCGCCAGTGTTGGTACATTGCTGTGTGAGTCGAGCGAGAGTTTTAAAGCCTATGGTGTGCCTGGCCACCGCCACCTCCCTGAAATTCGCCAAGGACTCACTTGGGCGGCGGGTAAGCCGGTCGGTTTAACCTTTGTACCTCATTTGACGCCGATGATTCGTGGTATTCACGCGACGCTCTACTCTACGTTGAAAGACCCTGTTGATTCGGGTCTGCAAGAGCTCTTTGAAGCACGTTATGCCAACGAGCCTTTTGTCGATGTGTTGCCTGCAGGTTCTCACCCTGAGACTCGCAGTGTAAAAGGGTCTAACTTCTGTCGTATCAGCGTTCACCGTCCACAAGATGATGATACGGTCGTGGTTCTCTCAGTCATCGATAACTTAGTGAAAGGTGCTTCTGGTCAGGCAATTCAGATCATGAACATTATGTTTGGCCTAAAAGAGAATGCAGGCCTCACTAACGTAGCGTTGATGCCATAATTCTTGACTGTTTTACTTGGTTTTGTGAGAATTCACCCATTCCAATGAATTTTGAGGTGTGTATTCATGTCCGCTGATGCCGATATGATCTTTACTGACTCTGCTGCAAATAAGGTACGTACTCTGATTGAAGAGGAGCAGAACGATAACCTAAAGTTGCGCGTCTTCATTACTGGTGGTGGCTGTGCAGGTTTTTCGTACGGCTTCACTTTCGATGAGTCTGTGGCTGAAGATGATACTGTGGTTGAGAATGCGGGAGTGACCATGGTGGTTGATCCGATGAGCTTTCAATATCTTGTGGGTGCAGAGGTGGATTACAAAGAGGGTCTACAGGGTTCCCAGTTCGTGATCAACAATCCTAATGCAACAACGACCTGTGGTTGTGGTTCATCTTTCTCAATTTAAATGAATGCTATAGGCCAGCGGCTCCTAGCAAGAGTGGCTGGCTTTTTTATTAGGGGGCTATCATGAGTTACAAAGTGTATATGTCGGGTGAAATTCATACCGATTGGCGTGATGTGATTCGCCAAGGTACTGAAGCATTGGGTCTGGATATTACCTATTTGGCTCCGGTCACTGATCACCCTGCCAGTGATGCTGCCGGCGACCACTTGGGAGAGCAGTCAGATAATTTCTGGCGTGATCACCAGTCATCCAAAGTGAACCTAATTAGAACCAAAGGGATGATCGAACAAGCTGATCTGGTTGTGATTCGTTTTGGTGACAAGTATAAGCAGTGGAATGCTGCATTCGATGCAGGCTACTGTGCTGCTTTGGGTAAGCCTTACATTACTCTGCATGCAGAAGATTTGATTCACCCACTTAAAGAGGTTGATGCTCAATCTCTAGCCTGGGCCAAGACGAATGAGCAGGTAGTGGAGACGTTGCGCTACGTCCTTCAGCCTTAAGCGGGAAAGAGCGCGCCAAGGCGACGCTCACCGAAGGCGCCTGTCACAGCTGGGATATTCCCAGCTTTTTTGTTTTTGAAAGCCCAAGCTAGCCAAGCAAAGGCAGCGGCTTCCATGGCATCGGCTGACCAGCCTAATAGGTCGCTGGATATAATGGTGAAGTCAGGTAGGTGTGCTGTTAGGCGTTCAATCAAATGATCGTTTCGCGCGCCTCCGCCACATAGAATCAGTTGACAGTGGGTCAGCTTGGCCTGTTTTAGAGCGTCAGCAATGGTCACTGCGGTTAGCTCTGTCAGCGTCGCTTGAACATCTTCAGACGGTAGCTGATCAAAGTCTGCGAGTTTATGATTGAGCCACTCTAGATTGAAAGTTTCCCGACCGGTGCTTTTTGGGGCGGCTCGATGGAAATAGGGCTCGTCTAATAGAGCGTCAAGCAAGGGTTGGTTTATATCACCGCTCGCCGCCCATGCACCCTCTGCATCAAAGTGAACCCCCTTATGTTGGTAGATCCACTGATCGATCAGTGTGTTGGCAGGTCCGGTATCAAAACCTTGAATATCTCCGTTTGATGTAAACAGAGAGAGGTTGGCAATGCCGCCAAGGTTCAAAAGGGCAAAGGGTCGGCGCATCTTCTCGGTTAGAAAATGATGGAAGGCAGGTACCAAAGGCGCTCCTTCACCACCTGCTGCAAGGTCGCGTCGTCTGAAGTCGGCAATGACATCGATTCCGGTCATCTCGGCCAGAATATGAGGGTTACCTGCCTGCAGAGTGCAGCCTTCGTCTGGTCTATGTCGTAGGGTCTGACCGTGGTAGCCAATAGCGTTGACCTCTTTAGGATCAATGCGGTGGTCATGCAGGAAGATCAGAATGGCTTCCGCAGCAAAAGTGGCCAGGTCCCTATCTAGGATCATCAGCTGATCAATCGATTGGGGCTGGCCAGTCATAAAGGGAAGAATGCGCTGTTTAAGTTCGTCAGAGAATTCGAAACAGCGAGAGTGCAGTAGTTGATACTCAGGTTCGAAGTAGCAAAGAGCGATGTCGAGCCCATCTAAGCTGGTGCCGGACATGAGGCCCAGAAACATTTTACTCTGCTGCACGACTCTCACTGGCAATCAGTTGCTCAATAGCCTTCTGCTGAAGTGAAGCAATCATATCGTTAGCCACTTTATTGAAGTTGGCACGCTCTTTCTTAGCAATCGGTTGTGCGGCAGGAAGTTTCACCGTCTGTGGGTTCTTATGGACCCCCGCAACTCGGAACTCATAGTGCAGGTGGGGGCCGGTTGCAGTGCCGCTCATACCTACGTAGCCAATGGTCTGGCCTTGCTTAACGCGTGAACCCTTTTTAACCTTGCTGTTGTATTTGCTCATGTGGCCATAGAGCGTAGTGATGTTGCCACCGTGTTGGATAATGACCGTACGACCGTATCCGCCTTTTGTACCGCGCCAAATAACTTTGCCATCCCCGGCTGCCTTGATGGGTGTGCCTGTTTTAGCAGCGTAATCAGTTCCTCGGTGAGGACGTTTTACGCCAAGCACTGGATGGTAGCGCTCGCGTGTGAAGCCTGAGCTGATTCGGCGGAAGTCGACAGGGGAGCGTAGGAAAGCTTTACGCATACTGCGGCCTTCCGGAGTGAAGTAGTTTACGTCACCGTTGGAGTCTTCATAGCGAACGGCGGCGAAAGTATCACCGTTGTTGGTGAACTCCGCGGCAAGAATGTCGCCATCGCCAATTCTTTTTCCATCTAAATACTTCTCTTCAAACAGCACTCTAAACTGGTCGCCTTTGCGAATATCCAGAGCAAAATCGATGTCCCAGCCAAATACCTCGGCCAGTTTCATGGTGATGTTCTCAGATAGACCGGCGCTTTTGGCTGCAAGGTAGAGCGAGCTGGAGATCTCTCCAGTGACGAACCGCTGGCGCATCTCGGGTTCAAGTACTAGGGTCTCTTGCTGATAACCCGTATCCGTCAGCGAAAACTCAACTGACTCTAACAGGCTCTTTTCAATGCGCAGTGTGATGAGTTGGTTATCTTCAATGTGAAGACTGAGCGTCTGGCCAGGACGGAGCGCATTGAAGTGCTTGGTTTTTTTATCAGCCTGGGCAATCTTATGAACATCTTTAGCACCTAGGCCGGCACGCTTGAAGATTTTGCTTAGGTTGTCACCGCTTTTGACTTTAAAGCGTTGCCACTCAATAGCGGGTGGCTGTTCTGCCACTTCAGTGGTTGCTGAGGTTTGCTCATTGTGTTCTATAAGGGTTGAAGAGGTGGTTTCAGCCACCGGTAGTTGTGCTTCTGGAAGGGCTTTGGGTGAGATAAGTTCGATCTGAGATCGAGTGGCTTCTACCTCCGATGAAGGAAGTATCGAGAGCATCAAGGCGATAAACGACAGAGACCCAACAACGGCAAGGTGCATCTTAGGAAATCGCTTCGCTTTTCTGAAAATATTTTTAGCCAAACCTACAGCCAGATATTAGTTGAAACAGAGTGTTTGTCCCTTAGACAGTTAATTGTATAAAAGTTCCATCTAGATTCCGATAGATAAAGCGATTTAGCGATGATTTTAATCAAATGGATCCCTTATCAAATTTGTCTAACAGATGATCAATCGGTAGAATCTCGCCTCTCAAATTAAGACCGCAAACATCGGATTGAAACAAACCATGGCAAATAGCAATTTAATCGCTGAACTTCAGTCGCGTGGACTTGTCGCGCAAATGAGTAGTGAAGATGAGTTAATGGAACACCTAGAGAAGGGTTCTGTAACGCTCTATTGTGGTTTCGATCCGACGGCAGATAGTCTGCACATTGGTAGCCTAGTGCCGCTGTTAACATTGCGTCGTTTTCAAGAGTATGGCCATAAGCCTTTGGCTCTTGTGGGTGGAGCAACCGGTTTGATCGGTGATCCGAGCTTTAAAGCACAGGAGCGAAAGTTAAACGATGATTCAACGGTTGCTGGTTGGGTGGATAAACTCAAAGCACAAGTGAGTCAGTTCATCAGCTTTGATAACTGCGATAACAGTGCCGAGGTTGTAAATAACCTCGACTGGACTCGAGGCATGGATGTACTGACCTTCCTGCGCGATGTGGGCAAGCACTTCTCTGTAAACTCGATGATTGCAAAAGAGTCTGTAAAACAGCGTATTGATCGTGAGGGATCTGGTATCTCTTTTACAGAGTTTACCTACATGATTCTTCAGTCTTTTGACTTCCAGCAGCTTAATAAGTCGCACGGTTGTACTTTACAGATCGGTGGTTCTGATCAGTGGGGCAACATTACTGGTGGTATCGAACTATCACGCCGTATGAATGGCAACCAGGTGTTCGGTATTACGCTGCCACTGGTAACCAAGTCAGATGGAACAAAATTTGGTAAAACCGAGTCAGGTACTATCTGGTTAGATGCGACTAAAACATCGCCCTACGCCTTCTACCAATTCTGGATGTCGACGGCTGATGCAGATGTTTACAAGTTCCTTCGTTACTTCACCTTCTTAGATGTTGAGAGAATTGCTGACATTGAAGAGGAAGATAAAGCAGCGACTGGTCGTCCTCAAGCGCAAGCGATTCTCGCGGAAGAGGTGACACGCTTGGTGCATGGTAATGATGCAGTAGAAGCGGCTAAGCGAATTACAGAGTCACTCTTCTCAGGTGATATTAGCCAGTTAAGTGAAGCTGACTTTGAGCAGCTTAAGCAAGATGGTCTTCCGGCGACACAGGTTCCAACCGATCTTTCGGATACACCGTTGACGACACTGTTGGTTGATGCGGGTATGGCGAATTCCGGTAAGCAGATCAAAGATGCACTGCAGCGTGACGCTGTCATCGTAAATGATCGTGCCTGTGGTATGGCCGATAATATGTCAGGCAACGAAATTTTCAGCTCTGAAGCAGGCCTATTTGGTAAATATTTCCTAGTCAAACTGGGTAAAAAGAAACACCACCTGTTTTATTTGTAAAAAAGTTAGTTTTTTTACAAAAAAGGGGTTGAATAAAAATCGGGTGTCGGTAATATACGCACCTCGCTTGAGACGAGTGCTCAAGCAGCCACCAAGAGATCGGTGGCACGCTCTTTAACAATTAATCAGGTAATGCGTGTGGGCGCTTGTTGAGGTTGAGCACAAAAGCTTAACAAGACAAGCAACCTATATGTGAATTCATTTAGCGTAATGTTTTTCTTGA